>JASHOE010000303.1 GCA_030041275.1 Streptosporangiaceae bacterium | reverse complement strand
GCCCGCCAACGCTGCGGCGGCTGGCCCGCCGGCCTGCCCGGCCTCAGGGCTGGCGGCCGCGCTCGGCGTCGCTCAGGGCACCGCGGGCACCTTCTATCAGGTCGTCGTGCTGACGAACACGTCCGCATCGACCTGCACTCTGTACGGCTACCCCGGCGTGTCCTTCGTGACTGCGAGCGGTCAGCAGGTCGGGGCCGCGGCCATGCGCAACCCGGCCGTGCCGAGCACGGTGGTCACGCTGGTGCCGGGCGGTCAGGCGAACATGCTGATCGCGCTGCACGACGCGGGCGCCTACCCGCCGGCACAGTGCAAGCCAGCCAGCGTGGACGTGCTGCGGATCTACCCGCCAGGCGACTACGGCAGCATCGAGGTCAACTACCAGGCACAGACGTGCTCGAGTCAGGCCGAGGTCATCATGTCGGTGACAGCAGTCGGAGCCGGGGCGGGCAGCGCCTCCGCCTAAGGCCGCGCGCGACACGGCGGGCAGCGGCGCCAGTACCGGAGAAGCTCAGCGCGCCGTTGACGGGGCGGCGTGCCCTGGTGGCGTACGCGCGTCACTGCTGATCTCCTGCACCGCCGGGCAGCACGCCGCATGCGTACTTGCCCAGGCCCGCGCAGTAAGGTGCTGTCGTCATGCCTAGGAGTCTTGCCTCGGGTCGGCTACGGCAAGTCGGCCGGCCGCTGCGGCGCAGCCGGCCGCTGCTGGCTTGCGGGCTGGCCGTGCTCGGCACGAGCCTGCTCACCGGCTGCGCAACTCCGGCGCCGCGGCCGGGGCCCACCATCAAGCTCAGCTCGGCTCAGGTCACTCAGCCGAGCGCGAGCGGTGTCACCGATATCTATGTGGACGTGCAGAACACCGGCTCGGCCGACAAGCTGGTCGGCGCTCGCCTCAGCGTCGGTGGCCACGTGACGCTCCGCTCCCCCGCCCGCACCGGTGTCATGGACATGCGCACCGTGCGCGCCATCGTCATTCCAGCGAAGAGCTCTTTCGGCCTGGATCCGAACGGGGCGCACCTGCTCGTCACCGACGCCGGAAAGATGATCTCGGGCCGGGAAATCACCGTGACCCTGCTGTTCGCGCACGCGGGAGCGATCTCGGTCCCCGCCATGGTGACCAACCCCGCCACCGGCGGGGCCAGCTATTTCCTGAACTAGGGTCGTCCGAGGGAGCAGAGACGGCCTGGCGGTTGCCGCCGGGGGTGCTCGCGATATATCGTTTTGGTAGGAGAAGCCGGCGTAGTGCCACGGAGGGGCAGATGGCATCTCAGCCGAGTTTGCGCATCGGGGACACCGAGCGCGAGGCGGTCGCCGCCGAGTTGCGAGAGCACTTCGCCCACGGCCGGCTGACGCTCGCGGAATTTAATCAGCGCATCGACGCGGCGTTCGCCGCCAAGACCCAGCGGGACTTGACGCGCATTACCAGTGACCTGCCCCACGTGCGGCCCAACGATGTTCCCCTGCCGAGTGCCGGGGTCGGGAGGGGCCGCCAGCTGAGCCACCGCCCGCAGGCCGATCCGCCGGCGTCTTACTCCCAGGGTGGCGAACGGCGACACGGCGGTCACCACCGCCCCGGCGGCTTGCTGGCGACGCTGCTGGCGGCGCTCGCGGCCTGGCTGCTCGTATACGACGTAATCCTGGTTGGCCTGAGCGTTCCGCTGATCGGCCGGCTGAGCCTGCTCGTGGCCATCTTCACCGTGATACGCGGCCTCTTGCGCCGAATCTTCGGTGGCCGGCGCGGCAGAATACCGATGGGGCGCAGGCGGCGCTAGGAAGTCGCTCAGCCCGCGGCCACCGCCCGCAGCGGAACTACGAGGTAGCGGAAGACCGGTCGGCCGTCTGGAGTTGCCGGACCGCGGCCAGCCGCTGGTGCTGCCGAGACTGAATCGGCCCCGTTCCCCTCCGCGGCAGCGGTATTGGACTGTTCCCGACTCGCCTCCTCGCCACCTGGCAGCCACGTGATGAGCGCGGGCCGCGCCGGGCTGGTGAACTGCAGGCGGACGCTGTCAGCCGGGTGACCGTCGGCGGCAGTGCCACCCGGCCCAGTGAGCGCCGCCGCGGCGAGGCCGTCGAGCAGGTAGTGCGGGTTAAACGAGATCACCTGATCGTCGCCAGCCAGCCGAGCCGGGACCGTCTCGACCGCGCGAGCCCGCCCGTCGGACTGGGCTTCGATCACCACCACGTCGCGCCGGAACGCGAGCTGCACAGCCGCGCCGCGGTCCGCGACCAGTGACACGCGCCGAACCGCCTCCGTGAACGGTCCGGCTGGCAGGTCAGCGCTGGCGTCGAACTCCGCCGGGAACCGCGCCTCGTAGCGGATGAACTCGGCCCCGATCAGCCGGGCCGTCAGCCGCCGTCCGGCGCCCTCGAAGCAGATCAGCCCGTCGAGGGGCCGAGAGCCGTCCCGGTCGGGCGGTCCGACCGCGATCGTGACCGGTTGGCCAGGCGACATCGTCCTGGCGACGTCGGCGAGCGTTCGAGCCGGGACGAGCACGGAGAAGCGCGTCCCGGGATCAACTGGCTCCCAGCGAGCTGCTCGGACCGCCATCCGGTAGCGGTCGGTAGCCGCCAAGATGAGCGTCGGGCCGTCGAAATCGAGGCAGACGCCGGTCAGCATCGGCAGCGTGTCATCGCGGCTGGCCGATGTCACGACCTGTGCCGCCGCCGTAGCCAGCAGCCCGCCGTCGATGGTGCCCGCGACGCTGGGCACGTCCGGGAGCGCCGGATACTCCGCAAGCGGCAGCGATACCAGCGCGAACTCGGCGCTGCCACAGGTGAGCAGGACCAGGCCGGCGCTGGTGCTCACCTCGACGTCGGCCGGCGGCAGGTTCCTGGTGATCTCGGCCAGCAGCGTGCCCGGTACTAGCGCCGTACCCGGCTCGCCGATATCGGCCGGCACCGCGGCCCGCGCTGATACCTCGTAGTCGAAGCACGATAGCTGGACCTCGTCACCCTCGGCGTGCAGCAGCAATCCTGACAGCACCGGGACCACGGGCCGGCTCGGCAGCGCGCGCGCCACCCACGACACCGCCTGCGCGAGCGCATCACGCTCGACCCTGAACTTCACGACATCCTCCCGCCCAACCCGCGGTTTCGCCTCGATCGTGGCATGCGCTGCCGACACTGCACATCCAGCGCGCCACGCGCCCTGAGTGCGCCGCGCGCCCTGAGTGCGCACTGCACCCTGCCCTGTCCGAGCCGGCTCGCAGTGCACGCAGCAGCCCAGCGCGCAGGCCCGCGGTCCGGTTACTCCGGAGCCGCGCGCACTGCTTCGGCGATCACGACACGAGCGCGGGCGGCACCGCGGCAAGCGCCGCCTCGATGGCGGCGACGAGCGCGCGCGCCGACTCGGCGCTCAGCTCAACCGCCACGCGCGCGGACGGGCCCTTGCCGGGGTTGCGGAAGTCGATGTTCAGCGTGTGCTCGGCCATCGCGTGCACCGGATGGTCGTAATACACGGTGGCGTCGCTGAGCGCGAACCAGCCTGCGGCACCTTTACCGCTGCCGGTGATGTCGATCTTCTCGGTTGTGTACGTGCACATGCGAGCTCCTCAGCGTGCCAGGTAGCGGCCGTAAAAGTCCCAGATCTTCTGCCAGCCATCATTCGCGGCCTCGGGCCGGTACGCCACCCGATCCACTGCGAAGAAGGCGTGCCCTGCGCCGTCGTAGGTGTGAAACTCGTGCGGCTTGCCCAGGTCGTCGAGCACCCTGGACAGCTCCGCGGTTTCCTCCGGCGTCGGATTCTTGTCCTCCGCGCCGAACAGCCCGAGCAACGGGCAGGACAAGTCGTTCGCCAGGCCGACGATTGGCTGAGCCTTGAGCGGGAGCCCCTCGGGTACCGGACTGATGATGAAAGCGCCGTAACAGTCCACTGCGGCATCCAGCGGCAGGCTGCAGGCGGCGAGGAAAGACTGGCGGCCGCCCGAGCAGTAGCCGATGACGCCCACCCTGCCGTTCGAGCCGGACAGCGCGCGCAGGAATTCGGCGGCGCCCGCGACGTCGCCGACGAGCCGGTCGTCGGGCACGCCGCCCTTGGCCCTCGCGGCCGCCGCGGCGTCATCGGAGCTGGCACCAGGGGCGTCGCGGAAGTAGAGGTTCGGCATCAGCGCCGCGTATCCGTTGGCCGCGAACTTGCGCACGATCTCCTTGGTTGAGGTGTCGTAACCCGGCATGTGGTGGATCACCACGACGCTGCCGCGTGCCGATGCACCGTCGTCAGGCACGGCCAGATAGGCCTCGATGTCGTCGCCGCCATGCCCGCTGATGGTGATGGTGCTGGCGGTCAGTGCCTCGCTCATCGCGGTGGATTCTCCTTTGCGGTGGGTTCGATCTGCTCGGTCCGGCGGCCGCCACCGGCGGTGGGCCGGCCGCTTCCCATCCTGCCAGCGCCGCCTCCACGGCGTTGCCGCTGGTATCTGGTTAGGGATTGGGGAATGATTACAAGCAAGTAAGGCCCGGAGGCAGAAAGACGGGGGAAATGACTCCGGCAGCAATTGTCATAGTTATCTTCTTTCTCGCAGCCGGGCTGACGTTGGGCTGGCACGGTCAGAAGTCGTACGCCGCGCACGCTGACGTCAAGGTCGGCCACTCGCGAGTAAAAGGCGGCCGACGCACCAGATGGCGCAGCGGCGTGGTGGCTCTTGCTGTGCTCGCCATTATGCTGATCGCAATCTGGGACCTTATCTTCCACAGATGAGGCCTGGCGTTGAGCTGCTACGGCGGCGGATACCCGGCGGCTAGCAGGGGCTTGGCCCAGCACTGCGACATCGCGTCGCCACACACCGGAGGTCACCTGATGTCCGCTGCCGACCTGCTCGTAGACGGCTTTGGTCGTATCCACGAGATTGTGCATCACGTTCTGGACGGGCTGACCGAGGCCGAGATCTGTTACCGCGTAGACAGCGCGGCCAACTCTATCTGCTGGCAGGTCTGGCATCTCACGAGAGTTCAGGACGATCACGTGGCGGGCGCTGGCGGTCTGACCCAAGTGTGGCTATCCGGCTGGGAAGAACAGTTCGGCCTGCCCCTGGACCCCGCAGACATCGGCTACGGCCACAGCTCCGACGAGGTGGCGGTCGTCAGGGCACCGGCCAAGCTGCTCACCGGGTACCACGACGCGACGTATGAGCAGACCATTGCCTACGTGCGCACGCTCACCGACGACGACATGTCACGGGTCGTCGACCGCTTCTGGTCTCCCCCCGTCACCATGGGCGTGCGCCTGGTCAGCGTGCTGGCGGATGATCTCCAGCACGCCGGGCAGGCCGAGTTCATCCGGGGGCTGATCGAACGCGCCCGCTAGGGTAATACTTGAGTTCCACAAAGATTGACACGGTCAATCGACCGGAGTAGCGTTTGAGTCGCTCAATCGTTGAGCCGCTCAACCGGCTATCCGCGAGGCCTGGCCGCTCGGGCGTGCTCGTGCACCACGGGAGTACAGGAGTGACCAAGCAGCCCGGTACGGAGCAGCCGCAGACCTTTGAGGTGGCGGATTGCTTCTTCGAGCTGATCGGCAAGATCATCGGCGAGGCCGAGCGGCTGGCCCAGGAGATCGGCATCCCGGTGCCGTTCATCAAGGCGCTGCACAGCATGGACTGTCCGCTGGCGATGAAGGAACTGGGCAGACGGATGCACTGTGATCCGTCGTTCGTCACCCTTGTCGCCGACATGCTGGAGAAGCGCGGGCTCGCCCGGCGGGAGCCGCACCCGGCCGATCGTCGGGTCAAGAACCTCGTGCTCACGGGCGATGGTCTCGCGCTGAAGCAGACGATTGAAGCCGAAATCACGGCGCGCATGCCGTGGAACCGCGCCCTCGATGGCGACGAGCGCTCGTACCTGCTTGCCCTGATCCGCAAGATGCTCAGCACTGATGACGACGGCGTGCCCGCGACGGGGGCGGCCACGCCGGACGCCATGCACGGCCAGCTGACGAGCCTGCTCGTCACGGCCTTGCACGACAGCGCACTGCACGACGATGCACTGCACGACGACGCGCAAACCAGTGCGCAGGCTGAGCAGCCGCCAGTCGAGAAGCAAGCCAGTCCCCCGACGGCGACGGGGGAGGTGACGCGCGCCGTGAGCGAGACCTCAGCTGCCCGCTGAGGCCGACCGGCGGCTCAGCGCCTCCGGGCCGGTCAGGCCAGCGCTTGAGTCCGCGAGCTCACGCACAGTCCGCCAGCCAACAGGACCTCGCGGGGTACGTGGCCCTGACTGCAGGTGGCCGATAGGCGCCGCCGTCCTACCACAACACGGGGGCAACAGCGTCGACAGGACGATGTCACGCCCTGGCGCTCGGTGTCGTCTGCCTTAGCAGAGCCGCAACAAGGAAACAGACGTGCTGGCAGCACTACGTCCGTGCTGACCACAGATCGTAGCGAAGGAGTCACTCTCGACATGTCTGCCAAGTCACCGGGCCTGGCTGAGCCGGGCAGCGGCACCGCCGTCGCCGGTCAGGCGGCCCGGACCGCTGGCACGGCCCGGCGAAACCTCGGCCTGGCCCTCGTGGTCATTGCCGCGGCCCAGCTGATGGTCGTGCTCGACGCCACCATCGTGAACGTCGCCCTGACGCACATCAGGGCGGCGCTCGGCTTCTCCGACTCCGGCCTGGAGTGGGTCGTCAACGCCTACGCCCTGACGTTCGGTGGCTTCCTGCTACTGGGCGGCCGTGCCGGGGACATCCTCGGCCGCCGGCGGGTGTTCATCGGCGGGATCATCCTGTTCTCGCTGGCCTCGCTGCTCGGCGGATTCGCGACGAGCGAGGGCTGGCTGCTGGCCGCCCGAGCCGTCCAGGGACTCGGCGGCGCTATCGTCGCGCCGACCTCGCTGTCCCTGGTGACGACCACGTTCCCGGAGGGTACCCAGCGGAACCGGGCGTTTGGCGTCGTCTCGGCCATGGCCATCGCCGGCGCCGCCATCGGCCTGATCGCGGGCGGCCTGCTCACGACGTACGCGTCCTGGCGCTGGGTGCTGTTCGTGAACGTGCCGATCGGCATCGTTGTCGCCCTGATGGCGCCGCGAGTGCTCGCTGAGTCGGAGCGGCACACCGGCCGGTTCGATCTGCCCGGCGCGATCACCGGCACCGGCGGTCTCGCCGCGCTGGTCTACGGTCTGTCAAACGCCGCGACCACGCAGAACGGCGTCTCGCACTGGGGCGACACCAAGGTCATCGTGTCGCTCGCTGCCGCGGTTGTGCTGCTCGCCTCGTTCCTCCTGATCGAGTCGCGCAGCAAGCATGCACTGCTACCGCTGCGGATCTTCCGCAACCGGGACCGGTCCGGCGCGAATCTCATTCTGCTGTGCATCGGCACGGCGATGTTCGGGCTGTTCTTCTTCTTGACCATCTTCATGGAGACGGTCTGGGGGTACAGCGCGCTCAAGACCGGCATCGCCTACCTGCCCATGGTGGGCGCCATCATGGCGATGGCAGGAGTCAGCACCGCGCTTGTCCCCCGGATCGGCGCGAAGCCCATCCTCATCGCCGGGACGACGGTGACGGCTGGTGGCATGTTCTGGCTCTCGCAGATCGCCGCGAACAGCAGCTACGAGGGCGGCCTGCTCGGGCCGATGATCGTGACCGGCATCGGGCTCGGCAGCCTGTTCATGCCACTGTTCCTGGTGGCACTGTCCAAGGTTGATGAGCGAGACGCCGGCCTGGCATCCAGCCTGGTCAACACCGGCCAGCAGGTGGGCGGCTCGATCGGCCTGGCGATCCTCGGCACCGTCGCGTGGACCGTCGTCGCCAACACCGTCCGCAGTTCGGCCGCCGCGGCCAAGTCCGCCGCCGCGCACGCTGCTGCCGCGGGGCACCCGATCCATGCCACGGCGCAGCAGATGGCGGCGGCAAAGACCGCGATCGCCAATAACGCCCTGGCGACCGGGTTCTCCCGTGGCTTCGAGGTCTCGGCGGGGATCATGCTCCTGGCTCTCATCGTGACCCTCGTGTTCATCCGGGTGCGCAAGAGTGACCTGGAGGGCATCAACCCGCAGGCGATCCAGGGATAGCGACAAGGGAACGGGGCCGATCGGGGCCGATCACCGTTCGCACGCAGGCAGTGGCCTGGCCGGGAAGTCATCCTGGCCAGGCCGCGCCGCAAATAGATGCCGATTACCAGAAGTACAGCCGGCCGAGCGCAGCCGGATCGCCCTGGCCGGATTGTCGCGCGTGAGCAAGCATCGCCGACATCCCATCTGGTCAAGCCGCAGCAGACCACATCCCGGCGGCCGCACGACGCGCGACCGAGTAGCTGACGCCAGACCGGCCATGCGCGAATTCGTTGCCTTACAGCGGACTGACGCGATTCCCACAGCGGGCGCAAGAGACCAGCCGGGACCGTAGCTACTGCTCGGGGTGCTGCAGATCGTGGTAACCGACCGAAGTCCTGGCTTGGTCGAGCCTGCCTCCCGCGAGCACGGCGGCACGGATCCGCTCCTCGCTGGCCGCGATGCTCGTGGCCGCCTCCAAAACCTCGGCCGCGCGGCTCTGCGGGACCGCGACGAGACCGTCCGCGCCGCCGATGAGGATGTCACCGGGCTCGATCCGGACGCCGCCAATGCTGACCGGGACCTGATAGGCGTCGGCCTGCACGCGGTCCTTACCGGTGCGCATCCAGGAGCCGCAGCTGAAGATGGGGTAGCCGACCTCCAGACTGCGCTCGGTGTCCCGGCAGACGCCGTCGATCACGGTACCTGCCAGGCCCATGCGGTGCGCGGTGACGGTGAGCAGGTCACCCCAGACCGTTGCGTCGAGCCGCCCGGCGTTGTCGAGCACCGGGATCTGCCCTGGCTCCAGGTCGTCGATGTAGTCGCCGACAGTTCCGCGGCTCAGGCCGGCTGGCGCGTACCGGACCGTGTACGCGCGTCCGGCCAGCCGGAACCTGCGGTCCAGCGGGCGGATGCCCGCGCACTGGCCGGCGATGCCGAGCCGGTCGAGCGCGTCGCTGATCTGGCTGATGTCCAGGGCCGCAAGCCCGTCGACGAGTCCGTCGCCGGGCGTCGCCTCAGTCGTCACTGGCCGTCCTTTCGCGCGCTGAGCATGCGTTCGTAGTCAGCGGACAGCACCGCTGACGCCGGCTCACCGGCCCGCAGAAGGTCGGCCATCGCGGCTTCGCGCGCGGCGATGCGCTCGGCCGCGGTGATGATGTCAGCTGCGCGCTCAGCCGGCATGAAGACCACGCCGCTGCCGTCCGCCACCACGAGGTCGCCGGGCGCGACGGTAACTCCGGCCATGTCCACCGGCGTATTCCAGGCAACCTCGACCTGCCGGCCCCGCGCCGTCGCGGGCACCGCAGCCAGGGCGTAAACAGGCAGGCCCAGCGTGGTGCTCTCGTCAACGTCCCGGCAGGCGCCGTCCACGATCACCCCCGACACGCCCCGGACCGTGGCCGCCAGCGACAACACTCCGCCCCAGCCGGCCGCGTCAGTCCGGCCGGCCGCCGCCACTGCAATCACGTCGCCGGGGCGCGCGGCCTCGATCGCGGCGGTACCCAGGTGCCGCCCTGCAGTACGGGCGGCATCAGCCGGGCCCAGTGCCACCGTGATCACCGGCCCGGACACGCGCTCGGCGACAGTGAACGCGCGCAGGCCGCGCGCAACGCCGCTCAGTCCGAGCTGGTCCATGGCGTCCGAGCACGCACAGGCGTCGAGCGCGGCCAGGCGCGCCAGCAGTGCCGCAGGCGTCGTCAGCTCGCCCATGCCCGCCGGGCCAGCCGCCCCACAAGCTCGAGCTTGGCCCGCTGACCCGCCGCGGAGACCGGATTGCTCGCGGGCACGGAAGCGAATCCGCACTGCGTGCTCAGCGCCAGCTCGGTCAGCGGCTTGACGCGGGCCGCCTCGGCGATCCTCGCCTCGACGTCGCCCGCGTCCTCGAGCCGGTCGGACTTGGTCGTCAGCAGGCCCAGCACCACCACAGTGCCAGGTCGTACCGCGGTCAGCGGATCGAAGGTGCCAGCCCGGTCGGAGTCGTACTCCAGCAGCAGCCGGTCGAAGCCGAGCCGCGGGAACAGCACGCCGGAGATCGCGCTGTAGCCGCCGGCCGAGTGCCACGCACCACCAGGACCGTTTCCCCGGCAGATGTGCAGAGCAGTCGTGACGCCCGTGACGCCGTCGAACAGCGAGCTGTCCAGCTCGGCATCGAAGATCGTCTCCGCGTCCGGGTCCCGGCCGTCGGCGATCATGCCGGCGCGGGTGTCCGGGTCGCACAGCGAGCCGTAGTTGGGCGCGTCGAGCTGGACGTAGTCGCAGCCGAGCGCGATGAGCTCTGCGACTACCTCGCGCTGGTAGTCGCGGATCTCGGTCAGGAACTCCTCGCAGCTGCGGTAGGCCTCCGTGGAGTGCTCCGGGGACCAGTATCGCCGGTGGTAGCTGGGCGCCGCCATCGTGAACTTGGTACGCGCGTGCGCGTGCTGCGCGAGGAAGGCGTACTCGTCGGTCATTGCCCCGGTTCGCGGCGCGTCGGCCACGCGCCGCACCACCGCTGGGTAGCCGCCGCCGGCCTGCGCCGACCGGGTCGGACCCGGCCCCGCCCCGCGCCAGTTGAGCGCTCCGCGCCCTGGCGTAACGGCGAAGGCGTCGAGGAATCGCGTGGTCTGCGCCCAGGCGAGCCGACGCACTTCGCCGTCTGTAATCACCTCGAGTCCGGCGTCCTCCTGCAGTCGCACCGCGTCCAGGACGGCCTCGTCCAGCACCTTCACCGCGGCCGGGTCGTCCCGGCCGGTCCGCGCGGCGCTGACGACCTCTTCGGTCCGCAGCAGGCTGCCGACCGTCTCGGCCCGCGGCTCGTCGCCCATGCTTTCTCTCCCTCGCCGGTCCGCCGACTCACACCCCGCGCCGGTCAGCGGCCGATCTTGGCCAGCCCCGGTACGACCCTGGCCGGATTCTCGTTGAAGAGCTTCTTCTTATCGTCTTCGGACAAGAACCCGAAGTCGCTAATCACCGGTACCAGGTCGTCGCAAGTACGACCCGTCTCCGGTCGCACGGCCCGGCCAGAACCCGGCGCCTCGGTGCCGAACACCATGCGGGCGACGCCGCGCTGGCGGATCGCAGCCTCGAGGAAGACAAGGTCGTATCCGCACGTGTCGTAGAACAAGTTCCGGGTGAGGTCCTTCTGCGCCAGGTGGTGGTCCGTTGGAATGAACCGGTCGAGCGCACCGCCGCAATGGCAGATGATCACCCGCAGGTCGGGGAATCGCTCGAAGACATCGCCGTGGCTGAGAAACTGCCCGGCCAGGTACTGCTCGGTCAAGAAGCCGAGCTGGTAGTTGTGCGGCACCACCCGGTAGCGCGGATCCAGCGAGTTGGTACCGTGCACGATGATCGGGATGTCCAGCTCCTGACAGCGCTCGTAGAGCGGGAACCAGTACGGCTCATGCATCCCAGGCGTCGTCCGCCTGCCCGCCGGATCAGGCGAGGCATACGCAGCGACGAAGCCGTACTCGGTGACGCACCGATTGAGCTCATCGATGCAGTGTGAGATGTCGGGAGCGTCACTGACCTGCGGCAGCGCGCAGGCGCCGAGAAACCGGTCAGGGAAGAACGCGCACTGCTGGTGGATCATGTCGTTGACGTACCGGGACCACGCGGGTACCAGGTGCGGCTCCATCCACCCCATCGTCAGGAACGGCCGCGGCCCGATGACCTGGACGTCGATGTTCCGCTCGTCCATGTAGCGGGCGTGACCAGCGGCAGCCGCCCGGAAGTCCTCTGGTGTGAGCCCGGCCGGGCCAGCCGCAGGCTGGCCGATCGGACTGGCCATCGGCGTGTTCGAGCCCATCATGAGCACGAGGAAGGAGTTGGCGGCCGGTGGCACCGATACGTGACCGTGGACGTCGAGCACGGGGATGTCGCGATACACAGCTGATCCTTTCCGTCTCTGCGCGGCTTGACCTAGTCCCAGTAGGCGAACGCCATCCCGGTGCCCGTGCCGGCCGGGCTCCGGTAACCGGGAACGTAGTCGACCTCGGTCGCGGCCAGGCCGTCCAGCGCCCCGGCCGCGGCCACCCAGTTGAGAATCTCCGAATTACCTGACCGCAGCTGAGCTCGCGGCAGCGACGTGAGCAGGCCGGGATCGCGATCGGTAATACCGGCCAGCACCCGGCGGTCCAGGTCTTCGTCGATGACGAAGTGCGTGAGACCGCCCGACGCGATGACAGCGACCCTCGCGCTCGAATCCCAGCTCTCCACCGCGCGGCGGATCACCTGCCCGACGCCGTAACACCGCGCGGCCGACGGCACGTTCGGCTGGTAGTACGTGTTGACGAACACCGGGACGATCGGCGTCGTGGCGGGCAGCCCGAGCCGGTAGCGGGGAAACGTGAACGCGTGGCCGAGCGTGCGGCCGACCGGCTGCTGGGTGAACAGCATGATGTCGAAGTCCGCCGCGACGAGCTGCTCGGTGACGTGCCGGCTCAGCTCCGCGCTCACCGGGTGCCGCTCCGGATGGTCGGCGTGCACCGCCCAGGAAGCGGCGCGGATACCACTCGGCATCCGCTCCAGTGCTTCACCCTCCGGCGGGAAGTCCACGAGCTCGTCGCCGCCGAAGCAAGCGAGCGCCGGGATGCCGTCGTCAAGGAACAGCTCCCGCTGGTCGTCTCCGATCACGACGGCGATATCTGGCTCCGCCTTGGCGAGCCGTTCCGCCAGACCCGCGATCGCGTCCTGGCATCGGCGGTACTTCGCTTCCCAGACTGCCTGGTCGAGCTCGTCCTGCATGGCCGGACGGACGGTCGCGAGGATCTCGTCGTAACTGTGGTACTCGCCATCCTTACCGAGCAGCCGCGGCTGACGCCGATCTCGGTTGGCGTGATCCGGCCACATGTCCACGCCGGAACTCAGCTGCGGGGTGTGCGACGAGGCGACGCCCAGCACGATGTCCGCCATTCCCGGCCTCCTCGCCCCGGCCGAGCTGCTCACCCGGCGCCGTCCACGCTAGAAACCTGACCGGATCACCGTCAATGTGCCTTCCGCCAAACGGATGGACAAGGTCACTGAGTGGCGCCTGACAGATTGAGGCCCACCACTCCGGCGAGGATCAGCGCGATCGAGGCGAGCTTCGCCGCCGAGACGACGTCACCCAGGAACACCATGCCGATGGTCGCCGCGCCAGCGGCCCCGATGCCGGTCCAGACGGCGTAGGCCGGGCCCACGTCAAGGTCGCGCAGCGCGAGGGTCAGCAGGCCGAAGCTCACCAGCGCGGAGACTGCGAAGCCAGCCGTGGGCCACGGCTGCGACATCCCGTTGCTCAGCTTCAGGCAAACCGCGAAAGCCGTCTCGAATACCCCAGCGGCAACGATCGTCAGCCACGCGAGCGCCACTGCTCCACCTCGCTTCCCGCGTCCGTGTCCTCTTACTTAGCGCAGGCGGTGCGGAACCACGGTGTGACCGATGCGGAGCCGGTGTGAAAGGGGCCAGCCAGCCGATGCTTAGCCCGTGCGGGCAGTGCAACGTCGCGCCCGCTCCGGTCTGACCGAAGCGGTCAAGGAGTAGACGTTTTCGCAGGTAGCAGGCCATCGGCAGCGGCTCTGGCTCCCGCGGTAGTGTGGCTCCCGCGGTAGGACTCGAACCTACAACCTATCGGTTAACAGCCGAACGCTCTGCCAATTGAGCTACGCGGGATCGAGTGCCTCAACCCGGCCCTGGCTCGGGATCGGCACCGCGGCCACAAGGGTAGCGCACCACCGCAGTTCCTCGCGCACCGGCGAGCGCCCCGCCAGCCGCTCCAGCGGCCCGGCTAGCATCCGCGGCCGCCCGGCGTGCATGGACAGGCCCACAGCGGGCAGTTAAGGCAAGCAAACCTGTTCAGGGGAGAGGTCCAGATGCGTCTGATTCGAGCGAGCTTCGTCGCCGGGTTCGCGGCCGGCTTCGTCGCCGGCGCGCGCTCCGGCAAGGAGACCTACGACCAAATCGTGAAATATGCTAAGACGGCCTTCGAACACCCGGCCGTCCAGCAAGCCCGCGGAACCGTGCAGACCCAGGCCCAGAACTTGGGCGGGCAGCTAGCCGACAAGATGCCGCAGGTGGCGCAAAGCGCCGCTCACTCGGTCACCGACCGCATCCCAGGGATGCGGAAGACCGACAACGGCGACAAGAACTCCACTGAGACGAGCGCCAGCCAGGGCAGCGCGTTCGTTTCCAGTAGCGGTCCCGCCAAGCCCAGCGGCTCGAGCCCGACACAGTAGGCGGCCCGCCAACCTCCCGGTCGCAAGGGTCGCGGTGGTACCCGCTACGGGGACCAAAGGTAGCCCTTGCGACCAGTGGGGTGGGGTAGCCATCGCTACCGGCCGGGCCTGCAACGGAATGAGTCTCGGCAGGCCACGGACCGCTCTGTTTGGCGTGCCGCCAGACCCTGCCCGACGGCCACGACCAGGCAGCGCACCAGTAGCCGCTGCGCTGCCGTGCGCTCAGCGATGCCAGCAACCGGACCTGCTAGGCCAGATACTCCCGCAGTAGTTGCGCCCGGCTCGGATGCCGGAGCTTGGCGAGCGTCTTGGATTCGATCTGGCGAATGCGCTCCCGGGTCACGCCGAATTCCCGGCCCACTTCTTCGAGCGTGCGCGGGTGCCCGTCGGTCAGGCCGAACCGGAGCTGGATGATGCGCTGCTCGCGCATGCTGAGCTGGTCGAGCACCTGATCCAGCTGGTCCTGCAGCATGATGAACGCCGCGGCCTCCATCGGCACGACGGCATCTGCGTCCTCGATGAAGTCTCCGAGGTCGGAGTCCTCTTCGCCGATGGGCGACTGCAGCGACACCGGCTCCTGGGCGATCCGCAGGATCTCGGCCACGCGGTCCGGGCTCATGCCCATCTCGGCAGCTATCTCGTCCGGCGTGGCCTCACGACCGAGATCCTGATGCAGCTGCCGCTGAATGCGGCTCATCTTGTTGATGGTCTCGACCATGTGCACCGGGATCCGGATGGTCCGCGCCTGGTCGGCGATCGCGCGCGTGATTGCCTGCCTGATCCACCACGTCGCGTACGTGGAGAACTTGTAGCCCTTGGTGTAGTCGAACTTTTCTACCGCGCGAATGAGGCCGAGGTTGCCTTCCTGGATCAGGTCGAGGAACACGAGACCGCGGCCGATGTACCGCTTGGCGATCGAGACGACGAGACGCAGGTTCGCCTCGATGAGGCGCTGCTTGGCCGCGATGCCGTCAGCCGCGATCAACATCAACTCGGCGACCTCGGCGCCGGCGCAGATCCCCTGCAGCCCACCTTGCAGCTTTTCCTCGGCGAACAACCCGGCCTCGATGGCCTTGGCCAGCTCGACCTCGTCGTGCGCGGTCAGCAACGGCACGCGGCCGATCTCGCGCAGATAGATGCGAACCAGGTCGCTGGTCACGGCTCGGCGCGCCTCGGCCTGAACCTGTCGCGGCAGGATGCCCTCGGTCTCCGGCGGGGGCTCGATCACATCGACGCCCTCGTCGGCTAGCAACTTGAGGACGCCATCGACGGCATCGGGGGACAGATCACAACGTTCGAAGGCAGCCGTGAGGTCGGTCATGGAGACTGACCCGCGCTCTCGCGCGTGCGCAATGAGATCGGCTACCAGGTCGACCGGGGGTGCAGCCGTGCTACTCATGCAGACCAGTCTGCGACAGGAAGCGCCGTGACTACGGTCACATTATTGTCACCTGCGAGTCAGTAGCGAAGGTCCGGCCTGGTGTGCCTACAGAGCGCCAGATGCCCGATCGGACAGCACTTTTCGGCGCTGTTCGAGGGCCACCAGGTCGCCAAACAAGCGGTTGTACTCTGCCTGTCCCGCAACCGGATTGAGGCGCTGCAGCCGCGACTTCGCAGCGGCGATGTCCCGGCTGACGGCCAGCTCCTCGACACGAGCGAGCACCGAGTCAGCGAACTTCGCGTCCGGTTCCCCGCTGCGACCGGGAACCTCGAGGGGCTCGACGGCGAGCCTGGTGACGAAGCTCCGGACGCTGTCGTCGGGTGCGTCGGCCCGCAGCCGGTCCGACCACTCGCGCGCCGCTCGCGCGCTCGCCACGCCGCCGCTCGCGGTGATCAGCTGACGTACGGCCGCGTGCGCCGGAACGGTGAAGACTGCCGGCGCCAGCGCGTCGAATGCGGGCCCGCACAGCGCGGGTCGCTGGACGGCGAGCTTGAGTGCCTGGCGTTCCACGCTCACGACGGGGTCATGCTGGTCGTACCCGTCACCCATGCCGCCCTGGACGGGAACGGGGCCGTCCGCGCCCGCCGGGCCTCGGGTGCCACGGCTGGCGTCGCCCTGGCCAGGCCCGGCGGCCTGGCTCGTCGGCGCGCCCCGGCCACGTACCCCGCGTCCCGCCGGGCTGTCCTCGGCAAGCACACGCCGGACCACGAACTCTTCGTCCATCATCCCGGTCCAGCGATCCAGGCTCAGCGCGTACCGGCGGCGCAGGCCCCAGTCCTTGATCCTGCGCACGATGGGAGCCGCCGCGTCCAGCGCAGCAAGCCGACCCTCGACTGTGTCGAGGTCGTGGGCACTGAGCGACGCGCGGATCGCAAACTCAAACAGCTGGACCCGCTGGGCAACGAGGTCACGTACGGCGGCGTCGCCGCGGGTCAGCCGCAAATCGCACGGATCCAGGCCATCGCCCTGCACGGCGACAAAGGTCTGCGTGACGAACCGCTCTTCCCAGCTGAACGCTCGCTCGGCCGCACGCTGTCCCGCGGCGTCGCCATCGAAGGTGAAGACCACCTCGCCGAGGAACTTATCGCTGTCCATCAGCAGCCGGCGCAGGATCGTTATGTGGCCCTCGCCAAAAGACGTGCCGCTCGTCGCCACCGCTGTCGGCACACCGGCCAGGTGGCAAGCCATCACGTCGGTGTACCCCTCGACCACGACCGCCTGTCGGCGCTGCGCGATCTCGCGCTTCGCCAGATCCGCCCCGTACAGCACTGAGCTCTTCTTAAAGAGTGGCGTCTCCGGGGAGTTCAGGTACTTCGGCCCGTCGTCGCTAGCAGCGAGCTTGCGCGCCCCGAACGCTATAACGTCGCCCGTCAAGTCAGCGATAGGGAACATCAGCCGCCCGCGGAACCGGTCGATCGGCCCGCGCCGGCCCTGGCTCGCCAAGCCGCCGCCGAGCAGTTCGGCCTCGGTGAAGCCGCGCCCGCGCAGATGCGCCGTGAGCGCTTCCCACTCCGCGGGCGCGTAGCCGACGCCGAACCGCTGCGCGTCGGCTCGTTCGAAGCCGCGACTTGTCAGGAACTCACGGGCGATGGCTGCCGCCGGAGTGTCCAGTTGCTCGGCGTAGAAGTCAGCCGCGGCGCGGTGTGCCTCGATGAGCCGACGGCGCCGGGACTGCTCCTGGCCGGGAATGTGGCCACCCTGCTCGTACCGAAGCTCGATACCGGCGCGCTTCGCCAGCCGCTCGAGTGCCTCGGTGAAGCCAAGGTTGTCGATCTTCTGGACGAACTTGATGACGTCGCCGCCCTCGCCTTCGGAAAAGCAGTACCAGAGCCCACGCGACGGGGTCACGTTGAACGAGGGCGTCTTCTCCTCGTGGAAGGGGCACAGGCCCTTGAGGGAGTCCGCGCCGCCACTCCGGAGCTGGAGGTACTCACCGACCACCTCATCGATCGGAGAGCGTTCGCGGATGAGGGCGATGTCGTCGTCGCGGATCCGGCCTGCCATCTCCGCCCTTCTGATCGCTCGTACCGCTCCCCCGTGCTGCTGGCCGAGTCTAGTGCCGGCCCGCGCCGGACACGGGCCGACAAGCCGAGCCGCTAGGGTTGCGGTCCGCACGTCCCGCGGGCCTCCTGGCCCGACAGCCGCTGGGCGCGGCCTTTGTGCGATTTTCTCCGCAGAGTGGCCTATGCGGGATTCCCGGTATCGAGTACGGCTCGGCTTGGTACGGTCGGCCCGTGCGACCGGTACTGGTGCTCTGGGATGTCGACTACACGCTCGTGCACGCTGCCGGTGCTGGCCGCGCCTTGTACGACGTCGTGCTGACCGAGCTCTACGGCGTCGAGTTGGCTGCGCCGATCACGTCGATGGCAGGCCGGACCGACACGTCCATCGCCCTCGAAACCCTGACCGCCGCCGGACTGGACGCGCGGGCCGAATTGCAGCGGTTCCACCGGCGGCTCGCTGCCCGAGCGCACGAGCACGCAGACATGGTGCGTGAACGCGGCTCCGTGCTGCCAGGCGTACGGGCGGCACTCGCGGCCGTGGCCAATCTGGGCGCCGATCGCACAGTGGTGCAGTCGGTCCTTACCGGGAACCTCCCGGCTCTCGCCAGGGTCAAGCTTGCCGCCTTCGGCCTGACCGAGCACCTCGACCTGGACGTCGGTGCGTATGGCGATGTGAGCGACATCCGCGCTGATCTCGTGCCGATCGCGCGGCGGAA
Organism: Streptosporangiaceae bacterium; assembly: GCA_030041275.1. Lineage (GTDB taxonomy): Bacteria > Actinomycetota > Actinomycetes > Streptosporangiales > Streptosporangiaceae > JAJYUU01. Next base: position 54,040 of record JASHOE010000303.1, on the reverse strand, counting down.
CGCTGCGGCCCGGTACGGCGTCGATTTCACCGGACGTGCCACGGTGATCATCGGCGACACCCCGCACGACGTGGCCGCCGCCAAGGCACATGACGCTCGAGCGGTGGGCGTGGGAACGGGAGAATTCTCGCTCCAGCAGCTCGCCGACGCCGGGGCCGACGTAGTGCTGGCGGACCTGTCCGACACCGGCGAGGTGGTGGCCGCCATTCTCGGCGACAGTGGCCCGCCAGACGCTGCGGTGCCCTAAACGGGCGCCAGCATCGCAGTCAGGTCCTCGCAGCTAAAGTCTGGGCGGGCCGACCACAGCTCCCAGTGCATCGCCCCAACCTCTGCGGGATCCTTGTTGAGCTCGTAGTCGGACAGGTCTGAAAGCCGCACGGGCTCAGCCTCGTCGATGCCGATGCCGCACGCGTGCACGACCACGTAGGCGTCGGGATATCCCAGGGTGAAACCTGACTGCCAGCTCGCCAGGCTGATGGTCCTCGCCTCTTGCTCGCCCCAGCGGGTCACCGGCCAGTCCTGGAAACTGTTCGCTCGCTCATAGGCATGACTGAGGAGCGAGCCGACGAGTCCGGCTGGCCGCTCCGCCGGCTTGCTGATCTGATGCAATGCCAGGTTCGCCTGCGTGTATGTCGTCTCGAACGCGATCTCCCTGATCGGATCGAAACCCCACACGCTGGCCTCGTGGTCAACACGCGCGCGGGGATATGTGCAGGTCAAGACCATGGCTGTGTCGCTGGCGTGACCCAGCCGCACCCCTCTGGCGGGCTGGTTGCGCCGACCGTGAATCGGCTCGATCCAGCGCAACGCCGGCCAATCGGCAGCTATCCCCCAGGCGGTGAACTCGGTGACCGTAGTTTCCATGCGTGACACCCTCTCACGCTCAGTAGTGAGGGTGTCCGCGGCGCGCGCAACGGTTTCGTTACGCACCGTGGCCAATTCAGAACATCACGAACATGCAGGAGCATTCGCGGCGGCTTCCGCCGCGCAGCCGCGCGGACTCCGGCGCGATCAGGGTGCGGCCGCTCGGATTCCGGCGCGATCAGGGTGCGGCCGGGCTCGCGAGCACGAGGAGTCCGTGGCGGCCATGGCTGGCATCGAGGGAAGAAGCCGGAGACCACCGCTGCTCCGTCACGCGCCAGCCCGCGTCCGCCAGCAGTCGCAGATGCTCCGCGACGGGCAGAATCGTCCGCCACGGCTCGACGGCACCAGTCCGGCGACTGCGGTTCGCGGCAGCCACCACCGCGGCGGAATCGAAGCCCTCGGCGTGCGCGGACAGGCTCGCCGCCAGCACGCTGCCGCTGGGCGCGCGGCCGGCGAGCGCCCCGAGCAGCCGGCGGCAGGTGTCAAGATCCAGGTAGATAAGCAAGCCCTCGCAGATGAACAGGCTCGGCTGGCCTGCGTCGTGGCCTGCTCGCGCCAACACGGCGTCGGCGTCATCGATACGGAAGTCCGCGACGGCCAGCGTGACCGCGTCGGCGACTTCTATGGCGCGCAGGCGCGCTGCCTTGTCCGCCTGGGTAGCGGGGTGGTCGAGCTCGAAGAACCGGACCCCTTGGGTGCGGAAGCGCACACCCCGGTCGTCGTAGCCGGCGCCACACGTCACGATCTGCTGCAGTCCGGCGACGATCGCGGCCGTGACCTGCTCGTCCACGAAGGAGGTACGTGCGGCGATGCCTGGCTGGAGCCAGCCAGGCGGGGTGAATGCCATGCCCTCGCACAGCCGTCGCTGCGCATCCGGATCGCCCCCCGCACTGTGCGCCCGCTCCAGGCCGGCCCGCGTCAGGGCCACCACCTGGCTAGTAACAGATGGACCATGCATGGCTGTCAGCCTAGGGAAGGCGACCGACAGGGAGGTCATCTGATGTGGCGGCGGGCTGACCCAGTGAACGCCGCCACACCGGCGCCGTGCCTAGCCGGTAAACAGACCGCGTCCGTCGTCGGGCCCTGGCGGCGGCGCGGCAGACCGGCCGGCTAGCCGCGGCTCGGGGATCGCCATGTCATTCTCCAGGCCCGCACCGTGCTGCGAGTCCGGCGCCAGCGCCTCGTGGCGCCGCCCGGCCGAACGCCGGTGGCCGGGGCGCCCGAGCAGCGGTGTGCCTTCGACGCCGATGAGCAAGAAGACGAGCGCTATCAGCAACAGCACCACCGTTCCTGCCTGGTTCGACGAGGCAAAGACGGCATACGCGCCGCCGCCACCCGCGAGTATCCCGAGGGCAAGGGCTGCCTGCCGCTGACCGCGAGTCAGCCGGGCCGTAGGCCGCTCGTCACGCCAAGCGGGCCCGTCGTCGGGTCGTTCTGACCAGTTCATCGCCATGATCCCTCTCCTCCTTTGCTTCAGCCCGTGCTTACGCGACGGCCGACGCCACATCCCGACCAGTTCATCGATGTAACCAGGGACCCGGACCGACGAGCGCAACCTGACCGCCCGTCGTATCGCCGCGACGACAACGCGCACGTCGCCATCGTCGAGGCGAACCGCGATGACGCCGAACGCAATGACCGCGCAGGCGGCGGCGACCACGGCGGCCAGCACGGCGAGCAGCTTGTGGCCGTGCGGGAGCGCGAGGCTGACCCCTACGCCCACGACTCCGGCGCCGATGGCGGCGGCAAGACCGGACAGAGTGGCGCGACCCACGCCCGCCATCGAGGGCTTGCCCAACAGCCTGCGGATCACGACTACAAGCGGGATTGCCACCCCGGTCTGGCCCACGGTGTTACCCAGGGCCAGCGCCGGCATCACCAGGTGCGCGGGCACGAGCTCGACGAAAACCACCTGCGCTACGACGGTGAGCAGGGCGCTAGCGGCTACCGCTGCCGCAGCGATCTTGAGCCGCCCGACGGCCATCAGGGCTCGGGCAAGGTTGCCGATCACGCCCAGGCCGATCAGGCCTGGCGCGAAGAACATCAAGCCGAGCGCCAGCTCAGAGACCTGGCCAGGCCCGGCAAGCACCCGCGCCGCCGCAATGCTGACCGCTCCGATCAGGGCGACGCCGAGCGACGAAGCGAGGATGACTGCTCGGGTGGACCCGGCGCAGGTGCGTTCAAACACTGCCCCGTCCCTGGCGGAGAGCACCGGGAAGGCGCTCAGCACGATCGACAGCGCGAGCACGGCGTTCAGCGTGTTGAACACCTGGGTCGCGTAGTTGAACAAAACGAGTGCACCTGTCGAGCCGCGACCGTTGGCGAGGTCGATGACGACGACCGCCCCGATCTCGGTCGCGATTATCTCGACGATGCCGACGAGTGCCAGGCCACCCGCCCGGCGCCCAACGCCCGCCGGCAGTCGCAGGGTTGGCCGGATCCGCAGCCGGAGCCGCCACGCTGGCACCAGGCCGCACACCACCATGGCGGCCACGCCGAGGGTGGCGCCGACCGAGAGCACGAGCAGCGCAATCGCCGGCACCCTGCCGAGGGGCAGTCCCTTACCGAGCGGGACGAAGACCAGACACGAAGCGATGACCACCAGGCTGTTGATGAGCGGCGCCAGCGCGTAAGCGGCGAACCGGCGGTAAGCCTGGAGCACGCCGAGCAGCACGACGGACAGGCCGTACAGGAGCGCCTGCGGCGCAAACACTCGGAGCATGCTGGCCGTGGTCGAGACGACCTGTGCGTGCACGCAGGCGGCGCTGGAATTCGTCGGGTTCAGTAAAGTCGCAATAGGCCCTGCGGCCGCCACGATGATGAAGGTGACCGGCACGAGGATGACAACACACCAGGTCAGCAGCGCCGAGGTCACACTGCTGATGTGAGCGCGTTCCCCTGGGTCGGCGCCGGAACGCTCGGCCGACCGGGCCAGCACCGGGACCATGACGCTCGCCAGAGCGCCGCCTAGCACGAGCTCGTAAACCAGGTTCGGGACCTGATTCGCGGTGACGTAAGCGGTGCCGAGGCACGTCGCGCCGACTGTCTGAGAAAACACCACCGTGCGGACGAGCCCGAGGATCCGGGCGGCGATCGTAATGATCGCAATGACAGCAGCGCCGCGGGCGATGCCCGCAGCGTTCGAGTATCCGGCGTCCGCCTCGGAGCGTGGCGTTGCCTCAGTACGCGCCGCAGGCGGCGCTCGCCGTACCCACATGTCCTTGTCTCCGCCGGTTGCGCTGTTCCTGCGAACCTTGCCTAACCAGATAGGGCACGGCCCATGAGCGATACACGTTCTTGCAACGGAAGCAGATGGTCGTCAAGATCATCTCAGGTCAATAGCGCCAATTCACGCCGATCTGCGCGAGAACGCGCTGGCTGAGATACGCGGCCGGACAGGCGCCCTCGGCTCTGGTCAGGGCTGGCGGGGGTGCCACAGCCGGTCGTGCCATGCGCGCGCGGACGTGTCGGTGAGCGACGAGATCTGGTCGACGACCACGCGCAGCCGGGCGCGATCATGGCCGGCTGCCTCGAATTCCGGCCGGAACAGCGGGTCGAGCGTCTCTGGCGCGCCTGCGTAGACGGCGTCAGCGAGCTCGACAAGGATCTCGCGCTCGCGTGCTTGCGCCTCGGCTACGCCGGCCCGGCGCATAACGTAGGACGCCGTCACGCCCTTGAGCAGCGCGCACTCCAGTCGCTGCTGACGCGGCACGGTCAGATCTGCGGCGTAGCGGCAGAGCGGCGGATGCCCGGCCGGCCTGGTGGCGTGCTGCACGGCAGCGCAGAACCGCCCGATGAGTTCGCTGGTCAGGTTCTTGACCGCGGCGAGCGCGCGCAGGCTGCCGTCGAAGTCCGCCGGCCAGCAATCCAGTCTCAGCAGCTCGGTGAACACCTCATCCAGCTCTGCCTCGGTCGTCAGGCCGGGCGGGCAGTAGGACTCGAGCGTCAGCTGGGCGACGGTGGCCCGTTCGGCGCTGTCGCGCAGGGCGGTGAGGGTTACCAGCCCGGCCTGGAGGCCGTCCTCGAGGTCGTGCACGGAGTAGGCGACGTCGTCAGCCCAGTCCATCACCTGTGCTTCCAGGCACGCTCGCTCGGCCGGAGCGCCTGCCCTGATCCACGCGAACGCTGCGGCGTCGTCTCCGTATGCGCCGTACTTGCCGCCCGAGCTGGCCGCCTCGCCAGGGCCAAGCCACGGGTACTTCAACGTGGCGTCCAGCGTTGCCCTGGTCAGGTTTAGGCCGGCGCCGGGCACCTTCGCCTCGAGCCGGGTGATCAGCCGCAGGCTCTGGGCGTTCCCCTCAAAGCCGCCGCTGCCGGCGGTGAGCCGCGCCAGCGCGCTCTCGCCGTTATGGCCGAAGGGCGGGTGGCCGAGGTCGTGCGCCAGGCAGGCCGCGTCGACCAGGTCAGCGTCACAGCCGAGCGCGGCGCCGAGCTCGCGGCCGATCTGCGCGCACTCCAGCGAGTGCGTCAGCCGGGTGCGCGGAAAGTCGCCGGAACCGACGGCGACGACCTGTGTCTTGGCGGCAAGCCTGCGCAGCGCAGCGCTGTGCAGCACCCGGGCGCGGTCCCGGACGAAGGGGCCGCGGCCGGCCAGGTCGTCGGCGCGCGCCAGCTTGGGCGGCTCGTCCGCCCATCGCGCCGTCGCGTGCTCGTCGTAGCCGCGAGGCTCGGCGAGGCCAGCTCCGGTAGCCACCGGACCAGGCGGAACCCCGCGCTCGGTCACCTGCTGTCGCTGCCGCCCGTCGTCTCCAGCACAGCGGCGCGGCCAGCTTCCAGCCGGGCGACCGGCACCCGGAACGGCGAACAGGACACGTAGTCCAGGCCCGCGGCGTGGAAGAAGTGCACCGAGTCCGGGTCGCCGCCGTGCTCGCCGCAGACACCGATATGCAGATCCGGCCTGGCCGCCCGGCCCTCCTCGACGGCGATCCTGACCAGCCTGCCGACGCCCTCGCTGTCGATTGTCTCGAACGGCGATACGCCGAAGATGCCCATCTCGATATAGCGGCTGAAGAATGAGCCCTCGACGTCGTCTCGAGAGAAGCCCCAGGTCATCTGCGTCAGGTCGTTGGTGCCGAAGGAGAAGAACTCGGCCGACTGTGCGATCTCCCCGGCCAGCAGGGCGGCCCGGGGCACCTCGATCATGGTGCCGATCAGCGTGTGCACGCTGATGCCGGTCTCCTCCGCAACCTCTGCGAGCACCTGCTCGGCCTGCGCCCGCGCGATCTCCATCTCCTGCACTGACGCCGTGAGCGGGATCATGATCTCGGGTCTGGGGTCGCCGCCCGCCTTGGCGCGGTCAGCGGCCGCGTGCGCGATCGCCCGCACCTGCATGTTGGGCAGGCCGGGGATGACCAGCCCGAGCCGGACGCCGCGAAGGCCCAGCATGGGGTTCTGCTCATGCAGCCGTCGCACGGCCTCCAGCAGCTTGCGGTCCTGCTCAGTGGCCCCATCACCGGCCAGCGCGACTTTCACGGACAGGTCGGTCACGTCGGGCAAGAACTCGTGCAGTGGCGGGTCGATCAGCCTGATCGTGACCGGCAGGCCGTCCATCGCCTCGAGGATCTCGACGAAGTCGCCGCGCTGCAGCGGCTCGAGCGCGTCGAGCGCAGCCTGCCTGGTCTTGTCGTCTTCAGCCAGGATCAGCCGCTCGACCAGCTGTCGCCGCTCACCGAGGAACATGTGCTCGGTACGGGTCAGCCCTACGCCACCACCACCGAACCGCCGAGCCCTGGCGCAGTCTGGGCCGTTGTCAGCGTTGGCGCGCACGCCGAGGCGCCGCCGGTGGTCAGCATGGACCATGAGGCGGTGCACGGCGGAGAGCAGTTCGTCCTCCGACGGGTCGAGCTGGCCCTCGAAGTACTCGACCACCGAGGACGCGACCACGGGCACCTCGCCCAGGTAGACGGTGCCGGAGGTGCCATCGATGGAAATGACGTCGCCCTCATTGACCGTGACGCCGCCCGCCGAGGTGAACCGGCGCCCGACCACGTCCACCTCGAGCTCGTCGGCGCCGCAGACACAGGTCTTTCCCATGCCCCTGGCGACCACGGCAGCGTGGCTTGTCTTGCCGCCGCGGCTGGTCAGGATGCCCCGCGCGGCGATCATGCCGTGCAGGTCGTCGGGGTTGGTCTCGCGCCGCACCAGGATGACGTCCTCGCCGCGGTCCGCCCACTCCACTGCGCTAGCCGAGTCGAACACGGCCTTGCCGACCGCCGCGCCAGGCGATGCGCTCACCGCCTTGGTGATCGTCGTGACGTCCGAGCCCGCGTCGAATCGCGGGAACATGAGCTGAGCAAGCTGGCTGCCGCTGACCCTCGTGAGTGCCTCGTCCATGTCGATCAGGCCCTGGTCGACCAGCTGCGTCGCGATCCGGAACGCGGCGGCGGCGGTGCGCTTACCGACCCTGGTCTGCAGCATCCACAGCTTGCCGCGCTCGATGGTGAACTCGATGTCGCACAGGTCCTTGTAGTGGTTCTCGAGCGTGGCCATGATGTCCATCAGCTCGGCGTAGGATTTGCCGTCGATCCGCTCGAGGTCCTGTAGCGGAACGGTGTTGCGGATGCCAGCGACGACGTCCTCGCCCTGGGCGTTCTGCAGGTAGTCGCCGTAGACGCCCTGCTGACCGCTGCCTGGGTCGCGGGTGAAGGCGACGCCGGTGCCAGAGTCCATGCCCAGGTTGCCAAACACCATCGCCACGATGTTGACGGCGGTGCCAAGGTCCGCCGGGATCCGCTCCTGGCGCCGGTACAGGATGGCCCGGTCGGCGTTCCAGGAGTTGAACACCGCCATGACGGCCAGGTCCATCTGCTCCCGCGGATCCTGCGGGAAGTCGCGGCCGGTCTTGTCCTTGACGATGCCCTTGAACGTCTCGACGAGGCCCTGCAGATCACCGGCGTCGAGATCGAGGTCGTTGCGCGTGCCCTTGGCCTTCTTGGCCGCGTCGATGGCGTGCTCGAACTCGTGCCCCTCGATGTCGAGGACGGTCTTGCCGAACATCTGGATCAGCCGCCGGTAGGAATCCCAGGCGAACCGCTCACTGCCAGCCTGCTTGGCGAGGCCGTGCACCGACTCGTCAGACAGGCCGATGTTGAGGACGGTCTCCATCATGCCTGGCATGGAGAACTTGGCTCCCGACCGGACGCTGACCAGCAGCGGGTCGGCGTGGTCGCCGAGCTTCCTGCCCATCTGGTCCTCGAGCGCACTCAGGTGGTCGCCGACCTCGGGGCCGAGGCTGTCGGGAACCGAGCCGTGCTCGAGGTAGTAGCGACACGCGTCGGTGGTGATGGTGAAACCGGGGGGCACGGGCAGGCCTAGGTTGGTCATCTCCGCCAGGTTGGCGCCCTTGCCACCCAGCAGGTCCTTCATGTCCCTGTTGCCCTCGGTGAAGTCGTAGACGAGCTTCGGCACTGCTCAGCGCTCCTCGGATTTGCCGTCCCCGCCGCCCGATGCTGCCGGGCCTCGCGGTCCTCAGCTCTGAGCCTATCGAGACCGCGACATGACCGGAGCGACGGTCGGCCGGCCGGCGGCGAAGCCCGATAATGCGGCGGCGCCGACCCGCGCCTGTCCATGCCAGAGAAATCGTCCGCTGGCGAGCAGCAGGGCGGCCTGATATGCGTCTAAAGACACATGGATCTCGACGTGACAGCGGAGCGCGCGCCGGGCCGGCGTGGCCCGGCCGACCCGGTCAGCGCGGCGCCCGACCCGCGCCTGGCCGGGCGGGCTGCCGCCATCGGCGCGCTGTACGCCGATCATGCTCTCGGGCTCACCAGGCTCGCCCACGTCATGCTGGGCAGCAGGCATGCCGCCGAAGACGTCGTGCAGGAGGCGTTCCTCGGCCTGTACCGGCGCTGGGCCCAGCTCGACGATCCGTCGAGGGCACTGGGATACGTTCGCTCGTCGGTGCTCAATGGATGCAGGTCGGTGCTGCGCAGGAGCGCGACCGTGGAGCTGGACCCCGCGCATGAGCCGCCGACCACGTCGGCGGAGGCAGCTGTGCTGTCAGCCGAGGAGCGACGCGAGCTTGTCCGGGCGCTCCGGAGCCTGCCGCCACGCCAGCGCGAGGTGCTCGCGTTGAAGTACTACCTCGAGCTGCCCGATGAGGAGATTGCCGACGCGATGGGCATCAGGCAGGGCACGGTCAGGTCGGCGCGGGTCCGCGGGCTGGCTGCCCTCGGTCGCGCCATGAGGGAGATGTAAACAATGACCATCCTGGAGGAGCGGCTCCGCACCGCACTGCGAGAGACAGCCGAAGAGGTTCCGCCCGAGAGCCTGCCAGCGCTCGACCTGGCTGGCGACATCCCGGCGCGCCACAGCCACACCTGGCGCGGCACCAGCCGCACCCTGACAGCCCTCTCCGCGGCGGCCGCCGTCGCGGCTGTCGTAGTGGCGTCCGCTGCGCTGGCGGCCCACTCCCGCCCGCACGGCCGTGCCGCCGGGGCAGCACGGCAGTCGGTCCGGCCAGACCCGAGCCAGGAGGCTGCCACGCCGCAGCCGCTCCCGCCGTACTTCCTCGAACTGACGGGAACAGGCAATCCGTACTACGACAATCCGCTGCACGCGGCGATCGATGACACCGCCTCCGGCAAGATACTGGCAGCGATCTCGCCGCCGGCTCCCTACGGAACGTTCATTGGCGGGACAGCCGCCGCGGACGATCGGACCTTCGTGCTCGCGGCAGAGACCTGGCAGCCGACCGACACCCCCTATGCGGTTGGCATCAACTCCGGCCAGGTGGCGTTCTTCCTGCTGCGCTTCGTTCCGGGTGACGCGCGGCCTGCGCTGACGCGGCTGCCTATCCCGGCGATCCCGGCGTCCGAGCAGGTCGCTGGCCTATCCCTCGCGCCGGATGGGTCGCTGCTGGCGGTAGCAATCCAAGGGGGCATCACCACGCAGCAGATCACCGTCTACTCCCTCACCACTGGGGCGGCGCGGACCTGGACAGCACACGCCCCCAACTCAACCCTGGGCGGCGCGGCCGGTGCCCAGAACATGGTCGATATGCAGGGGCTGTCATGGACCGCCGACGGCAGCACGCTCGCCTACGACTGGTCGGGCCCGACGCCCGGCGTCGAGCTCCTGAACGTCGCGGGCGCCCCTGGGTCCCTGCTAGCCGACAGCCACCTCGTGGTTCCGCAACGCCCGGAGAGCTGCGCGGGCGACGCGATGATCACGCCCGATGGCAGCGCGATTGTGTGCCCGGTTAGCTGGCTGCCGTCCGGGACGGGGGCCGTGAAACCGGCGCGATCAACCCCAGGTCCGATCAGCACGGTTTCTGTTCAGCCGTCAGACATTCAGGTGGGATTCGCCGAGTTCTCGACCCGCACGGGTGCGCTGCTCAGGATGCTCGACGAGCAGAACATGGCCAGCACGAATCCCCTCACCCAGCAGGTTCTGTGGAGCAGCGCGTCGGGCAGCGAGCTCATCACCGAATCCGCGTTGCCCTACTTGAATCGGGTGTCAGTTCTCACAACAGGGCAGTTGACGCTGCTGCCGCTGGCCGACCAGCCCGAAGTCCCCGCAGTCGTCTGGTGACCTCGCTGCGGCAGATCCGGCTGGTCGAGCGGACTGTCACCGCCGACAATGGCAGCCATGACACAGCGAACGATCATCGGTCTGCTGAATCCCGGCGAGATGGGCGCTGCGGTCGGACAGTGCCTCACCGGCCGCGGGCTGGACGTGCTCTGGGCCGCCGAGGGACGCAGCGCAGAGACAGCCGACCGGGCCAAGGCGGCAGGCCTCGCCAACGTCGGCACGCCGCGCGAGCTGGCGGCCCAGGCCAGCGTGATCCTCTCGGTCTGCCCGCCGCACGCGGCGCTCGACGTCGCGTGGGCCGTGCACGGATTCGCCGGCGTGTATGTGGACGCCAACGCGATCGCACCCGGCACCGCGCGGCGGGTCGCCGAGCTCATCGCCGCGGGTGGCGGCCGGTATGTCGACGGCGGCATCATCGGCTCGCCGCCAACCACGCCGGGCGCTGCCCGGCTGTATCTGTCCGGCGACGACGAGCCCGCGGTGCGCCACGTGCACGATCTTTTCGCCGGGACGCCGCTGGCGGCGCGGATCGTCGCAGGGGCTCCGACGGCCGCGTCGGCCGTCAAGATGGCCTACGCAGCCTGGACCAAGGGGAGCTCGGCGCTCCTGCTCGCTGCGCGCGCGCTCGCGCGAGCCGAAGGCGTCGAGGAGACGCTGCTCGCCGAGTGGGCGCAGTCCCAGCCACGGCTCGCCGACCAGGTCCAGCGATCAGCCAGGGCCGCCGTCACGAAGGGCTGGCGCTGGGTCGGCGAGATGGAGGAGATCGCGCACACCATGGCCGATGCCGGCCTGCCGGATGGCTTCCACGAGGCAGCGGCTGAGATCTACCGTCGCTCGCCACGGCTTCCCGGCTCGGCGGGCGTCGACGACCTGACCGACGCGGTGCTCGCGGGGTTGGTCGATCAGGCTGCGGGGCAGCTCGGCTAGCCGATCAAGGCAACTGTCCGCTCGCCGCTTGTCTCAGCAGCCGGCGAGCCGTTCAGACAGGTAGGGAACCAGGCCGTCGATGCCGATCCGCTCTTGCATCATCGAGTCGCGCTCGCGAACGGTCACGGCCTGGTCCTGCAGCGAGTCGAAGTCGACGGTGATGCAGTAGGGAGTACCGATCTCGTCCTGACGACGGTACCGGCGGCCGATCGCGCTAGCGTCGTCGAAGTCGCAGTTCCAGTGCTGCCGCAGCGCCGTGGCGATGTCCTTCGCCTTGGGCGACAGGTCGGCGTTCCTGGACAGCGGCAAGACGGCCACCTTCACAGGGGCCAGCCGGTAGTTCAGCCGCATGACGGTGCGCTTTTCCATCTTGCCCTGCGCGTCGGGCGCCTCATCCTCCGCATACGCCTCGAGCAGGAACGCGAGCATCGAGCGGTCGACTCCGACCGCTGGCTCGATGACGTACGGGATGTAGCGCTCGCTGGTCTCCGGGTCGAGGTAGGTCATGTCCGCACCTGACGCCTTGGCGTGCACCCCGAGGTCGTAGTCCGTTCGGTTCGCGATCCCCTCCAGCTCGTCCCACTCCCGGCCGGGAAAGTCGAACCGGTACTCCAGGTCGACCGTCCGCTTGGAATAGAACGACCGCTTCTCCGGCGAGTGCTCGTGGCGGCGCAGATTCTCCTTGCTCAGGCCAAGGTCGAGGAACCACGCCTCCCTCGTGTCGAGCCAGTAGTCGTGCCACTCCTCGTCGGTGCCCGGCCGGACGAAGAACTCCATCTCCATCTGCTCGAACTCGCGGGTGCGGAAGATGAAGTTCCCTGGCGTGATCTCGTTCCGGAACGACTTGCCGATCTGGCCGATGCCGAACGGCACCTTCTTGCGAGAAGTCTGCAGCACGTTCCGGTAGTTGATGAAGATGCCCTGCGCGGTCTCCGGCCGCAGGTAAGCCAGGCCGGACTCGTCTTCCGTGGCGCCCAGGTAGGTGCGCAGCATGCCGTTGAACATCCGCGGCTCGGTAAACGCTCCCTTGGTCCCGCAGTGCGGGCAGGACAGATCCGCCAGTCCATGCTCAGGCGCGCTGCCGTGCTTCTCCTCGTACGCCTCGATCAGGTGGTCAGCACGGAACCGGAAGTGGCACGACTGGCACTCCGTCAGCGGATCGGTGAACTGGGTGACGTGCCCGCTGGCCTGCCAGACCTCCGTCGCGAGGATGACGCTGGAGTCGATCCCGACGATGTCGTCGCGAGCCTGCACCATCGACCGCCACCACTGGCGCTTGATGTTGTTCTTGATCTCCACGCCCAGCGGGCCGTAGTCCCACGCAGCCCGCAGGCCGCCGTAGATCTCACTCGACGGGTAGACGATGCCCCGCCGCTTCGACAAGCTGACGATGGTTTCCATGCGATCGCTGCGTCGTGCCATGACTGTTTCTCCATCCGGCTGGCGGTCGGTGGCCTGCTGTGACATGCGCAACCCTGGGCAGGGCAGCGGCGGTGGGCCCAGCCTATCCGCAGGCCAGCGGCGACGTCGCACCAGTTTCCCCGTGCTGCCCTCGGCACAGGCGAGCCTCCGCCGGTGGCCGCCGCGGGTAGCCTGACAGCGGCGCGTGCCGACCAGGACGCGCGCCTGTAGCAAGGCCAGCGACGCTGGCCAGGGGGAACGAGCGTGAGCACGAACCGGCAAGGCAGGCGGCGCGTCCGGCCGCTGCCGAAGGGCAGCACCCTGTACACGCCCAACGCGTCGACGGCCAGGCAATCGGCGGAACGGCGCAGCGCCAAGCCCCTGCTGTACCTCCATCAGCTCCCCCGCTGGGTGCCGCCAGTGGTGCTCGCGGTGCTGCTGGTCGTCGGTCTGGCCGTCAAAGGACCGATCGGGGCGATCGCCCTGCTCGGCGTCGCGGCCGTGCTCGGCTGGCTGGCTGCCCTGTCCTGGCCGCGGCTGGCCGCAAGCGGGCAGGCCGGCCGGGTGCTGGTGATTGTTGGCCTGCTCGCCGTCGCTGGTTACCAGGCCGCCCGCTAAATCGGTGACCCGGTGGGGTCGTGGTCGGCTCACTTCTCCACGATGCTGACCGCGATCAGGCCGGCCACGAAGACGGCGATCATCTCGATCAGCAACCCGAGGTCCGCGGCACCGACCGGCGGGCCGCCTGGCGTGAGGACGACCAGGATCCGCCGGGTCACAGCGATGCGGCCCATGAACATGAACGGCGTCCGCGCCACGCATTAGCAAGATCGACGCATTAGCAAGATCGACCACCCGCCAGCGGCCGCAGGGACGCCCTTGCCGCCCGTGATGACCGCGCACCATGGCCGCGGCCCCCATGGGTGGAAGATTGCTATCGCTCTAGCAGTACCAATCGTCCACCCATAAAGATCATCATGCCGGGGTCGCCAGCCTGGGGCAGGCCGAAACGTGGATGGGTGGAAGATTGCTATCGCTCTAGCAGTACCAATCGTCCACCCATGAAGATCATCATGCCGACGGCCGGGGGTGGGCCGGGTTCCGCCAGGCCGGGGTGGGCCGGGTTCCGCCAGGCCGGGGTGGGCCGGGTTCCGCCAGGCCGGGGGTGGGCCGGGGTTCCGCCAGGCCGGGGCTTAGCTGGTTCGCCGAGCTGGCCCGCCGGAGCTGAGCTGGGCTAGCCCGGCTCGCCGTGACTGAGCTCGGGCTGGCTCGCCGGGGCTGCGCTGGGCATGGCTGAGGCAGGGGCGAGGAATGCAGGGCGAGGAATGCAGGGCGAGGAATGCAGGGCGAGGGTCAGCGGAATCGACGTCACGTCAACGTTGGTTGACAAGCCTTCTGGCGTCAATATAGGTTGACGCTGTGAGCAGGGACGTGGAGCCGACCACCGACGTCGTGATCGCAGGGGCCGGGCCGACCGGGCTCATGCTGGCCATCGAGCTGTGTCTAGGCGGCGTCACTCCCGTCGTACTCGAGCAGCTGCCAGACGTCAGCGAGATTCCGAAGGGCAACGGGATCTTCGGCCTCATCGTGCCCGTGCTCGACTATCGGGGCCTGCTAGAGCCGCTGCGCGCCGAGGCCACGTTCGCCGGCCCGGTGCCGCAGTTCTTCTTCGGCCCGCTGCAGCTCACGTTCTCACGGCTGGCGGTCAGCCCGCTGCAGGTCCTTGCGCTGCCACAGCGGCAGGTCGAGCGGAAGCTCGCGGAGCGGCTCGGACAGCTCGGCGGCACGGTGCGCCGCGGACACGAGCTGACCGGGTTTTCCCAGCACGACGATGGCGTGACGGTCGAGGTGACAGGGCCGGACGGCAGCTACCGGCTGCGCGCCGGGTACGTGGCTGGCTGCGACGGGGCACACAGCGCGGTCCGCAAGCTGGCCGGAATCGACTTCCCCGGTCTCACGTCCGGCGCGGTGGCTCGAATCGGCCGGGTGCGCGTTCCCAAGGACCTCATCGTGCGCGGCACCGGCGAGCTCGACGTGCCAGGCGCCGGGCGGCTCCCCATGATGCGGCAGGTCACCACGCCGCGGGGCATGTACACGCTCTCACCCCAGGCGAGTCTCGACAAGACAGCGCCGAGGGACGCCTACATCGTGTCCACCCACGAAGAACAGCCCGACGCTGACCTGGCTGCGCCGATGACACTCGATGAGCTGCGGGCCAGTGTGCGTCGGGTGCTGGGGGCCGAGTTGCCGATGAACGATGCGAGCTGGCTGACCAGGCTGGCTGGTAACAGCCGGCAGGCCGACCGGTACCGCGAGGGCCGGATCCTGCTGGCGGGCGACGCAGCGCACGTCTTCGGCCAGGGCGGCTCAATTAACGCGGGCCTTCTCGACGCTCTGAACCTGGGCTGGAAGCTGGCCGCCGAGGTGCGCGGTGGCGCGCCAGCAGGGCTGCTGGACAGCTACCACGCCGAGCGGCACACGGCGGGACAGCGCAGCCTCTTGCAGAGCAGGGCGCAGCGCGCGTTGCAGGCGGACGACCCGTATACCCGGGCGATGCGCGAACTGCTCGGCGAACTGCTGGAGTTCGCAGAGCCGCAGCGGCACGTCGGTGAGCTGATCGCCGGCTCGGACGTGCGATACAACATGGCCGGACCTGGCCAGCCGACCCAGGAACCACACACCCTGACCGGCCGGCTTGCCCCTGACCTGCGCCTGCGCACGGCCGAGGGGCGGACGAGTGTTGCCGAGCTGATGCGGCCGGCCCGGCCGGTGCTGCTGGATTTCACCTCGGACGGCCGCGTCGTTGCCGCTGCGACTGGCTGGGACGGCCCCGTTACCCTCCTGATCTCCAAGCCGCTGTCCGGACCCCCGCCGGCGGACGGGATGCTGGTCCGCCCGGACGGCTACGTAGCGTGGGCAAGCGGGCCGGGCGCCGCCGACCCGGTGGCTGGGCTGGCCGCGGCGCTGCAGGCGTGGTGCGCAAGAGCGGCGCCGGCCGAGGCGGCGAAACTGCCGAGGCTTCCGGGACGTCGAAGGTGGCTGGCTAGGGGGCGGTAGGCGGCGGGTTGGGCACCGCGCCGCCGTAGCGGCGGTCGCGGCTGGCGAAGATCTCGCAGGCGTGCCACAGGTGCCGCCGGTCGAAGTCGGGGAACAGCGTGTCGAGAAACACCATCTCGGCGTACGCGGACTGCCAGAGCAGGAAGTTGGAGAACCGCTGCTCCCCCGACGACCGGATGAACAGGTCGACGTCCGGGATCTCCGGCTCGTCCAGGTAGCGGCGCAGCACCTTCTCGCTTACCTTGTCCGGGCTGAGCTTTCCGGCCGCGACGTCAAAGGCCAGCGCCTTCGCGGCATCGGCGATTTCCGCCTGGCCGCCGTAGTTGACACAGAACTGGAGCGTCAGCACGTCGTTGCCGACGGTCATTCGCTCCGCGTCCTCCAGCTCCGAGATGACGCTGCGCCATAGCCGCTGCCGTCGGCCAGCCCACCGGATCCTGACCCCCATCGAGTTCAGCTGGTCTCGCCGCCGGCGGATCACGTCCCGGTTGAAGCCCATGAGGAAGCGGACCTCCTCGGGCGATCGGCGCCAGTTCTCGGTGGAGAACGCGTACGCCGACAGGTACGGGATGCCGAGCTCGATCGCGCCCATGATGACGTCGAACAGCGCGTACTCGCCGGCCTTGTGACCCTCGGTCCGTGGCAGCCCCCGTTTCTTCGCCCACCGGCCGTTGCCATCCATGACGAGTGCCACGTGCCGCGGAACGAGCTCGCCAGGGATCTTGGGCGGCTGTGCCCCTGCCGGGTGCGGGTACGGCGGGGCGACCGGGCGGTTCATCGGCTAGGCGTCCTCCTGGTCGGCGATTCTCGCGCGGGGCGCGGCCGCGTTGCCCTCACGCGTGCTCCACATGCTTCAACGACCTGATCGAGTGCTCCAGGTGCCACTGCAGATAGGCAGCCGTCAGGCCGCTGCACTCTACTCGGTGCCTCCGCTCGCTGACGTCGGCGACCGCCCAGTCACCCCGCAGCAGCGCATCCATCAGGCCCATGGTCGCCACCGACGGCGTCGCCGAGCCAGGCACCCGGCACTTTTGGCAGGTCAGACCACCCGCGGCCAGCCCAAACGCCCGCAGCCCGCCGGACGGCTGCGCCTCGGCTGCGGTAGTGCCGCACACCGCGCACTCGGTCAGCGCCGGCGGGTAGCCGGCTACCGCGAGCGATCGCAGCAGGAACGCGTCAAGCACCAGTCGCGGCTCGTGCTCCCCCGCGGTGAGCGCTCGCAAGCCGCCGACGAGCAGCAGGAACTGCCGCAGCGAGGGCTCCTTCTCCACCGGGGTGAGCTTCTCGGCCGTCTCGAGCATCGCCGTGCCGGCCGTGTACCGGGGGTAGTCAGCAATGAGCGGCTCGCCGTACGGTCGCACCGTGTCCGCCTGGGTGATCACGTCCAAGGACCGGCCCTCGTACAGCAGGAGGTCCACGTGGGTGAACGGCTCGAGCCGGCCGCCGAAGCGAGACTTGGTGCGCCGCACACCCTTGGCGACGGCGCGGATCCGGCCCGACTTGCGGCCGAGCACCGTGACGATCCGGTCCGCCTCGCCCAGCTTGTGGGTGCGCAGCACGATACCGTCGTCCCGATAGCTACCCACGAGCCCATTATCTGCCCGCCGACGTCCCGGCCGGGTCCGGAATTCGGCCGGGAACGCCGGCTTCCTGGGCTCAGTCGACCAGGCGAACCAGGCGGCTATCGGCGGTCGTTGGCGTGCCAGCGTGCATGCCAACCGCGGCCTAATCTCGATTTACCCAAGCCAGCGGCGCTTGCCAGTCTTTGACCCACCTGCTCAGGCTTACTCCCTATTTGCGGCAGGGTAAAAGACAAAGCCAAGCGAAACTTATCCTAAACAGGCGGCCAGATGGCGATGAGCAGCATAGTGTCTGCGTCTGTGCAGGTCCTGGGACTGACGATAGGCCGCGATGTCGGCGGCATAAGCGCCGTCGTGGGCCTGTCCGCTGTGCGAGACCTGCGCCAGAGTGACCCTGGGACGGGCGGCGATATTCATGGCTAGGCGAGCTCAGCAAACGAGCCGAAAGCCTATGTTCGCGGCGCTTGCGGTGATCTCCGTAATAGTTGCCGCAGTGGGATATGTCCTGGTAACGTCCCTCGCCCACACCGCAGCTCCAGCATCGCAAGCCGACCGTTCGTCCGTGAAATCCGACCCGCCGGTCGCCGGCGAAGCCCAGGCCAACGCCCACGCGTCTATCTCCGCATCATCTCCGGCTGCTTCACCATCACCTGCACCCAAACACTCGACAGCCGCGCCACCGGCGGCCGCTCCAGCGCCGCAAGCACCGGTGTCGACACCGATTACCTCGGTTCCAGTGGGCAATGTCTCGTGTCAGTACCGAGACAATACGTGGTCTGGTGACGCGAGCAGCGTCGGTTATTCAATCGAGGACATTCAGGTAACAAACGGCAATCGGTGTTCATTCACTATCGCGGTGAACGCCAACCCGGGAACTACCGAGGTGGTCGGCGGCCCCGACGACCAAAGCATCCTCTACTCCGCGCTGCCTTCGACGCTGACGTCGAGCTTCGCCATCACGCCGCCTGCCGACAGTAGCGGGCTCGACTACGAGTACGACTACGACATCTGGCTGACGACGGCTCAGGCTGCCACCAATGCCAACTGGAATAACGATCTGGAGCTGATGATCTGGACGTACGTCAACGGTCAGACTCCGCTCGGATCCGTGGTCGCCACCCTCAGCGATGGCTCGAAGGTCTGGTTCGCTGGCAACAACGTCACTGGCACTGTTTCCGTTGTGCTACCGAGAAATGAAACCAGCGCCACGATCAACATTGCGGGTCTCATCAGCCAGCTCAAAGCGCTCGGTTACGTCACCACGGCAGACAACGGAATCCTCGATGTCGAATACGGCATGGAAATTCCGTACGGCGGCGGTAGGAACTTTGAAGTCAACGGCTTCAGTGTGACCTCTGGCTGACGCGGGAGGCAAAGGTAATCGCCAGCGGAGCCGGCGGTAGCTCAGATATTCGCTTGCGACCTCGCTACTCATCGTTATTGGCTGGCAGGCGTGCGCATCGAGCAGTACGACCCGGCCAGCGACGAGGAGCGGCTGCGAGCCTGTCACGACATGATCGTGGGTGCTCAGGCGGAGGACGACCCGAACGTGCCGCCGCCGTCGCTCGGCATGCTCAGGGGCTGGCTGGCGCACGGCTTCCCTGACGAGCCGCAGGAGTGCTGGCTGGCGACCGCCGACTCGGGGTCGCCACTCGGCTGTTATGCCCTGGAACTGCCGCAACGCGAGAACCGCCAGAACGGGTTCATCAATCTGCTCGTCGGCGCCGGCTCGCGGCAGCGCGGGATCGGGACAGCGCTGCTCGCACACGCCGGCCGCCAGGCAGAAGCGACCGGGCGGACGCTGCTGATGGGCGATGCACGGATCGGCTCGCCCGGCGCGGCGTTCGCTGCGGCGGTGGGAGCGAGAGCTGGCCTTCAGGACGTGCGGCGCATCCTCGACGTCGGCGCAGACCTGCTCGGCCGGCTGCCGGGGCTGCGGGCCCAGACGGAGCCGTACACGGCCGGTTACTCGCTCCGCCGGTGGATAGGCCCCACACCGGATGACCTCGTCGCCAGCGCGTGCGCCCTGAACGCCGCGATGGCGGACGCACCACACAGCGCCAGCTACGAGCCGATCAGCTGGGATGCGGACCGGCTGCGGGCCGCCGAGCAGCGATCGGTCACGCAGGGCACCCGCGAGTACTCCGTCGCGGCGATCCAGGACAGCACCGGCGCGATGGCCGCGGTGACGCAGGTCACCGTCGACCCGGGCGGCGCGCCCGGTTATGCGCTTCAGCAGCTCACCGCCGTGACCCGGCCACACCGGGGCCATCGGCTCGGCACGCTGATCAAGGTGGCGATGCTGGAGTGGCTCGCCACGGCGGAGCCGCAGATCCGGCAGATCTCGACGTTCAACGCAGCTGGCAACCAGCACATGATCGCTGTCAACGAAGCACTCGGGCACCGCATCAGCGACTACTTCCAGTCCTACGAGCTGCCTGTCGCGGCGGCGGTCAGGCTCGCGGTCACTGCCTAGCCGGCGTGCATGGCGCCCACCGAGTGCCTGGGGTCGTAGCGGGCCGCCGGGCTGCCGGGCCGGTAATCCGTTTGCCGACCCGGGCGCGCCGATGTTGGATGCCGGGGTGGAGATCAAGCGGTTCGACGGAGCGGACGACCCGGAGCGGCTGGAGCGCTGCTTCCGGATCGTGCAGGCGTGCATCAAGGCGGACCAGCCGGCCGACCAGCCGCCCTGGTCGCTGGCGTCGTTCACGGCCAAGTGGGTGGAGGGCTTTGACGGCAACCCGCACGAGAGCTGGGCCGGGTCCGATGCATCCGGCGAGGTTGTCGGCTGCTACCTGCTGACGCTGCCCAGCCGCGAGAACCTCTCGCGGGCCAGCGTCGTGCTGCGCGTGCCGCCGGACCGGCGGCGGGCTGGGATCGGCACCGCGCTGCTGCACCACTGCGCGGACCGGGCCCGGCAGTCCGGGCGGACCCAGCTCGCGGCCGATGCGTGGGACGAATCGTCGGGCGCGGCCTTCGCCGCTGCCGTCGGCGCCACCGCCGGAATCCCCAACATGCACCGAAGCCTGCGGTTCGACGCGGCCGCGCGCGCCAGGCTGCCCGGGCTGCGCCGGGCAGCGGAGGCACGATCGGCCGGTTACTCGCTGCAGTCCTGGGCCGGCCCGGCGCCGGAGAATCAGCTCGAGCAGGTCGCGGCCGTGCATGCCGCGCTCGCTGACGCGCCGCGCAACGTCGGCGTTGAACCGTCGGTGTGGGACGCCGATCGGGTCAGGCGGGCCGAGAAACTCATCGCCGAGTACGGAATGGACTCCTACACGGTCGCCGCCCGCCATGACGCGAGCGGCCAGCTCGTCGCCATCACCCAGGTCCTCATCGATTCGAGCGCCCCGGACTGCGGCATTCAGCAGCTCACTGCCGTGCTGCCGGCGCACCGCGGGCACCGCCTGGGACTGCTGGTCAAGGTCGCGATGCTCGAACTGCTCACCTCGGCGGCGCCCGATATCAGCTATTTCGTGACCGACAACGCCGGCGCCAACGACTACATGATCAACATCAACGCCCAGCTCGGGTTCGAGGTCAGCGGCGTCACTCGAACCTGGCAGCTGGACCTCACTCAGTCGTAGAAGCCAAGTCGACGCAGCTGGCGCGGGTCGCGCTGCCAGTCCTTCGCGACCTTGACGCGCAAGTCCAGATAGACGCGGCTGCCGAGCAGGCCCTCGATCTGCCGCCGGGCCGCCGTGCCCACCTCCTTAAGCCGGGACCCGCGCGCGCCCAGAACGATGGCCTTCTGGCTAGGGCGCTCGACGTACATCACCGCGTGCACGTCGACGAGATCGTCCCGGTCGGGCCGCGGGCCCATCTCCTCGACCACGACCGCGATCGAGTGCGGCAGTTCGTCTGTGACCCCCTCGAGGATCGCCTCGCGGATGAGTTCGGCGACGAGGATCTGCTCAGGCTCGTCGGTGAGATCGCCGTCCGGGTAGAGCGGTCGGCCGGGCGGCAGGTGCGATACCAGCACGTCCGCCAGGACGTCGAGCTGGAAGCCGGTTGCCGCCGACACCGGGACGACGTCGGCCCACTCGCCGAGCGCGCCGACAGCCGCGAGCTGCTCCGCTACCTGCGGCCGGGCGGCCTGATCGGTCTTGGTCACGATCGCCACGACCGGCGTCTTGCCGAGGCTCGCGAGCTCAGCCGCCAGGTATTTGTCGCCAGGTCCAATCCGCTCGGCAGCGGGGACGCAGAAGCCGATGACGTCGACTTCGGTGAGCGTCGAGCGGGCGAGGCTGTCGAGGCGCTCGCCAAGCAGCGTCCGCGGGCGGTGCAGGCCGGGCGTGTCGACGATGACCAGCTGCGCATCCGGCCGGTGCACGATGCCGCGGATTGCCCGCCTGGTCGTCTGCGGACGGCTGCTGGTGATCGCGACCTTCGTGCCGACCAGGGCATTCATAAGGGTGGACTTGCCCACGTTGGGCCGCCCGGCGAAGCAAGCGAAGCCGGACCTGAACTCGGCTGACGGCTGCGGTGACGGGGTTCCCACGTCGCGATTCTGCCGCACCGCGCCAGGTGACCGACACATAGCTCTAGCCAGGCGGGCCGGAGGGTAGCGGGGCACTGGTACGACCGCCGGTGAGGCCGATCAGGGCGAGGCCGATCAGGATCAGGCCGATCACCGCGGTCACGCTGAGCCGCTCGCTCAGCACGATCAGGCCCAGCAGCGCCGCGACGGCGGGCTCCGCGAGGCCGATCGTGACGGCCATGGGGGCCGTGACCGTCCGCAGGCCGCTGCCGTAGAGCAGGTACGCGACAGCCGTCGTGACGACGCCTAGGTAACCGACAACGGCCAGGCCCCGCCCGGTGGCTAGCCAGCCGGCCGGGCTCGCCACGAGCACCGGCAGGAGCAGCACAGCGGCACCGCCGAAGAGCAGGCCCATCACTGCCGTCTCTGGGTTGCCTCGCGTGATCAGGCGTGCCGCGACCACGGCATACACCGCGTAGCAGAGCCCGGCCGCCAACGCCAGCAGTACGCCCTCAGGGTGCACGCCAGCCGCGCGGCCACCGGTGACCAGCACGACGCAGCCCGCTACCGCCGCCGTGGTGGCCATGATCCAGCGGCGTCCGAGCGGCGCACCCCCGGTCAGCCGGGTCAGCAAGCCGGTGAGGACCGGCGCGCCGCCGATTGCCACCACGGTGCCGATCGCGACGCCGGTCACCCGTACGGCGGTAAAGAAACACACCTGATAGCCGGCCACCGCGGCGGCCGCCAGCGCGATCGCGGCTCGCGCGCGCCAGGGCTGGTCGCCCCCGGCCGCGAGGTGCGCGACCGTCCGCCTGCTGTCACTCGTACGTACGGCGAGCGCGAACAGCAGCGCGCCGCCGAGCGCGATCCGGGCCGCACCCACGGACGCCGAGCTCACGCCCGCCGGAGCAAAGTGGGCAGCCGTACCCGTGCTGCCCCACGCGGCGGCCGCCGCCAGCACGGCGACAGTTCCGCCAGCTGCGGTGGGGACCAGTTGTGGCTTTCCTTCAGTCCTTGCCGACGTGCTCATCTCGGCTGTCTCGTCGGTTGGCACCCGGCAAGTCTGCCGCAGCGGCGCGGGTGAAACCGGGCCGCTCGTGCTGGACGCGCTCGCCACGGAGTCGTCGTAGCAGTTCGCGCCCAGCGCCCGCCACGAGAGTCAGCAGCCGCAGTGCGATCGGCAGGTCGAGCAGCAGCGCTGCGGACAAGGCCACGCCCGTACCGACCCCGGCCCCGCCCACGGCATCAACAAGCGTGTGGAGTCCGAGCCCGATCACCGCCACGCCAACCGCGGCCGCCGCGAGCAACGCGGCCAGCGCGATCGCCATCCGCCACCGAGCTGAAATCCGGTCAGCAGGCGTCGCGACCAAGACGGCCACAACAGTCGCCACGGCGAACGCTGCCGTTGTGTGCCCGCTCGGATACGCGCCGTAGGGCTGGTGTCTCGTGAAAAGCGGCTTGAGCACGTACTCGGTGAGAGCTGGCGCGGCCGGAATGGCGACAGCCGCGAGGACGGCCCCATTGAGCCTGCGCCGGGCCAGGCAGAGCCCAACGAGGACAACGACGGCAGCGGCGACGTCGACTTTCTCGCCGAGCCCGGCCACCAGGGTCAGCGCGCGCTCGTGCTGGCCGACCCAGGCCTGCACGGCGGAGTCGACCGCGGTGTCCAGCCGCTGCGCCTCCCCCAGTGTCAGGACGAGTGCGCCGACGCCGCCGACGAGAATCACGCAGCAGGCCAGGACCGACCTTGCGATTCGGCGAGTGTGGGCAGGAAGCAGCGCAATCATGGAACGGTCACGGCTACCCGTCGGATCGGGTCACGGGGTGCCATCAAGCCTCACGTTGTAGACGGCTGCCTGGAATGTGCCGGCCGAGTCCGGTGGCAGCCGGGTCAACCAGATCAGCAGGTATCGAGCTGACTTGGGGTGGGCCACATGCAGAGTGATACTGCCACCTGCATCGCTGGCACTAGCCTGGATCAGCATTTGCGATTGCGCGGGGGCGTTTCCAGTCAGCAATTCCAGGTCGGTACCGGGTGTTGAGCCCAGGATGATCCGAACGCTCGTGATAGTCACCGGCCGACCCATGTCAATGAGCAACCCAGTGCCGGCTTGCAGGTTGCCGAACGCGGCGGTGCGGTACCAGTCCGTTTGCCACGGGCTGCCCGCGCTCGCGTCGATCACGTCGACGGCACGGCTCGAATCGTCGCCTGAACCTGGTCCGGTAGGCCCGTAGGCGATGACACCAACGGGCGCGAGGACTTCTGGTGTCACGGTTGCCTGGACCGATGGCGATGGAGTGCTCGGCGGGGTACTCGCCGACGAGGCCGGCACCGTAGCGGTGACGCGTGGTGCTGTGGTCGTCCTGGCCGCGGCCTCCGGTGCCCTGGTGCCAAGGCCGAATACCACGATATTCACGGCGGCCAGCGCGGCCCACACTGGGACGAGGATGAGAGGCCAGCGTTTTAGCCATCCCCCAGCGCGTTCGACGGGCGGGGGTGGTGGGGTCGGCTCAGCCGCCCAGGGGTCGCCGAAATCGAGCGTCGGCGCCTCGGGATCCCAGCGCTCGAGAGGCGGGCGTAGCTGCATACCCACCCATGGGTTGCCGAAATCGAGCGTGGGCCCGCTCGGGTCCCAGCGCTCGATGGACGGGCGCTTCGGCGTCGCGGTCTTGGAACTGCCGAAATCGAGCGTGGGTCCGCTCGGGTCCCAGCGCTCGACGGACGGGCGCTTCGGCGTGGCCGCCGCGGGCCTGCTGAAATCGAGCGTGGGCCCGTTCGGGCCGGCATCACCCCGGCCGGGGCCAGCTTCGTCTCGATTCACAATCTGAGCCACGACGTCAGGGCAACAGTGTTGCCAGGATTGTGCCGTCAGGTGCCGCGTGGAAGACCACGGCGCTCGGCCCTAGTTCGCGTACCGCCTTCACGTCTCCAGGGTCCGGCGCGGCCGCATCGCTCACCAGGGCGGCCGCCTCGAGGCTGCCGGCGCCGCTCGAGACCGCCATCGCAACGGCGAGATGGAGCGCAGAAAGCTGGAGCGACGGGAGCGCCACCGCCGCTGCTGCATAGGTGCGGCCGGTCTCGTCGCGCACCGCCGCTCCCTCCGCTGCAGCTACCCGGGCTCTGGCAGCCCTCGCGAGGGCGATGATCTTAACGTCCTCTGGTCCGGGCTCCGCAGGCACCGCCTCGCTCACGCAGCCGATACTAACTGCCCGCGTCAGTCCGCAATGGGGCGATCACGCGAGGTCGAAACACGAGGTCTCATGCCGACAGCACCAAAGCCCACGACTTCAGGCACATCAACAGAATTCTGTCTAATCGGTTAATAACGCGACTCCAAAGTTTGTAACGAAGTCTTGGGGGAGCGCGTGTCAACCCTGCCGCTCACCTGTGCGTCTCCTCCTATGCCACTGAGAACTAAGGCTGGGGAGCGAGTGCGCGGTACGGGGCCGCTGCGCGCCGCTGAAATGTGTGGGAGGGCGCGTGGCGGAGTACTTGATTGTCCCCGAACGCTTGGGATTCGGACATTTCGTTCGAATCCCAACGCACGGCCGAACTGCCGGGACCGGCGCAAGTTGTCAGCCGGTCGCGCGCATCGATGTCGGCTGGGCGCTGGCGGCAAGGCCGCCTGCGCGCTCGGATCGCTTCCGCAGTGGCACGGGTCGAACCGCGCCCTGCGTGATGCGCGCGGGCGGTGTCGATTGAACAGGTCGGCCGACAGGACTCGGCGCGTGGCGCCTTCGACGCTCGCCGACACGGCGACGATGACTGCGCCCGATTACCGCAGCTCCCCTGATGTCGCGAGCCTCGTGCGGCAAGCAGCGGCCGGCGACAAGTCTGCGTGGGAACGCCTCGTCGATCAGTACTCCAGGCTCATCTGGGCCATGACCAGAGATTTCAGGCTGGCCGAAATCGACGCCGCCGATGTGGTCCAAACCACGTGGCTCCGGCTCCTCGAGCACATCGACAGGATCGAGTACCCGGAACGTATCGGCAGCTGGCTCGCGACGACGGCGCGGCACGAGTGCCTGCGCCATCTCGCTGCGAGCAAGAGGGTCCTGTTGGTCAGCGATCACGACGCGACGTTCGGGCAATCCACGGAGCACCAGCCCGACGTCGAGGAGCGGCTGCTCGCCGGGGAGCGCGCGCAGGAGGTTCGGGCGGCGGTCTCCACGCTGCCGGGCCGATCGCAGCAGCTGCTCGCGCTGCTGATGGCCGACCCACCGATCTCTTATACGGAGATTTCAGACCAGCTGGGCCTGCCGATAGGCAGCATCGGCCCGACCCGCGGTCGCTGCCTGGAACGGCTTCGGCTGATCCTGCAGCCCGTCTGAGCTCGCCAATGTCAGGAGCCGATCGCGTCCGCCACCACCCAGCGACCGCCCGAGGCTTCAATCCAAGGGAAGTCCGCGCGCACCTCGGTGAGCAGGTCGGCGACGAACAGCAGCACGGAATCCGGCCGAGTGGCTCGCAAGACGCCGGTATCCAGCACAGGTATGTCGGTGCCGGGCATCCGCAGCCCGCGTTTGCCTGGCGAGGCGTCGACGATTCCCGGCAGGAGGACTCTGTCAACGCCTGCCTGACACAACAGCGCCACCGCGCGCGACGCGGCACCGTAACCAAGGACGGTGCGTCCGGCGGCTCGCTCAGCCGCGAGCCAGTTACTCAGGCCGACGGCACGCCGCTCGGTGTCGCTCTGCAAGCCGGAAAGAACCGCCGGGTCGAGCACCCCGGCTCGGGCTTCGGATGCCAGCAGCGAGCGGATCGTGGCGTCCGGGCCGCCGAAGCCGTCCGTGGCCGCGCTCGCGGCGAGCAGCACGGTCCCGCCGTAGAGGTCGAAACGCCACGCGGTCCGCGGGCGCAGGCCGTGCATGCTGAGCATGCTCGTCAGCGCTGTGGTGGAGTAGTAGGCGTAGTGACCGTGCCGCAGCGCATTCCACTGGCCATGGCGGATAATCGCCTCAAGGGAGTGGTACTGAAGCAGCAGCACTCCCCCGCTGCTCAGCCTCGCAGCCCGGGCTGCCAGCGCGGCGTGCTGATCGGCAGCATGCATCATGCCGAAGCAGTCGATGATCACGCCCGCGGACTCCGACTCAGGGACCGGCGCCAAACCGCGGTCGGCGAGGAGTCGGAGCCAGGAACCGCCGTGCGGGCTGCCGTACTCGACGACGGCGGCTCCCGCGGGGAGCAGGCCGGCCGCCTGGACACGATCGACGGCCTCAGCCGCCTGGGCGACCAGCGCGGCCGGCTCGACGCCGCGCGGCTCGGCCGACACGGTCGGATCGGCGACGAGTTGAGCCAGCCCGCACGCCGAGCACAGCCACATCTGCAGCGGATAGAGTATGTCGGGACCCGGATCAGTCGCCTCGGGGAAGAAGTCGGAGGCGGGCTGGTTACCCAAATCAAGGACGACCGCGCCACGCAGCTCTCGGCAGGCGCGGCAGGCAATCTTGATCATGACCGACATCCTATTTCAGTCACGAGGCTAGGTGGGCTGCAGCATAACTGCGGGCGTTTCCCGCAAAGTCAGCCGTGCACCGCGATTGTCGCTTCCGTTATCAAGATTGGCACGCCCGGCATTGGGCTCGCGAGTTGGGAGGCAGGGCGTGTCCTTGCAGTATTCATGCCGTCTCTGTGACGCATCCGTCACCAAGACGTTCGTCGACCTCGGAATGTCACCGCTGTGCGAGAGCTACGTCCCGGCCGAAAATCTGGATTCCGCCGAGGTCTTTTATCCACTCCACGTCCGCTTGTGCGATTCATGCCTGCTCGTGCAGCTGCCCGCCTACGTGCCCGGCGAGGATATCTTCTCGGATTACGCCTACTTCTCTTCGTACTCTGACTCGTGGGTCGCCCACGCCAAGCGATACTCGGACGCCATGATCGACCGGCTAGGCCTTGGCGCGGACAGCTTGGTCACGGAGGTGGCCAGCAACGACGGGTACCTGCTCCAGCATTTCCTGGCCGCCGGGATCCCAGTCCTCGGAGTCGAACCGGCCGGGAACGTCGCGGCAGCCGCCCGCGCCCGCGGCATCAGGACGGAAGTCGAGTTCCTGGGCCCCGAGACCGGCAAGCAGATCGCACATCGTCACGGTCCGGCCGACCTGGTCGCCGCCAACAACGTGTTCGCCCACGTCCCTGACATCCGGGGCTTCGCGATGGGCTTGCGCGCGCTGGTGAAGGACACCGGTGTAGTCACCCTCGAGTTCCCGCACTTGCTGCGGCTCATCGAGCGGCGTCAGTACGACACCATCTATCACGAGCACTTCTCCTACCTGTCGCTGCTCACCTCCTCGCGTGCCCTCGGCATAGCTGGGCTGCGGGTGGTGGACGTCGATGAACTGGAAACCCACGGCGGATCGCTGCGGGTCTACGCCCGTCCAGCCGAGTCCGCGGGTGAGCCGACGAGCCGGGTGAAGGCGGTGCTCGGCGCTGAGGAAACCGCCGGGCTGCACACCGTCGCTGGTCACGCCGGTTTTGCGGCGCAGGTTCTGAAGATCAAGAGTGAGCTGCTCGGATTCCTGCTCAGCGCCGCGGCAGATGGCCGATCCGTGGCTGCCTATGGGGCCCCCGGCAAGGGCAACACGCTGCTCAACCACTGCGGAATCAGGTCCGATCTGCTCGCTTACACAGTGGACCGCAGCCCGGTCAAGCAGGGCAGGTTCCTGCCCGGCACGCACATCCCGATTTACTCGCCCGACCGGCTGGCCGAAACCAAGCCCGACTATGTCCTCGTGTTGCCGTGGAATCTCCGCAAGGAGATCACCGAGCAGCTCTCTTACATCCGGCAGTGGGGCGGTCAGCTTGTGTTCCCCATACCTGAGCTAGAAGTCAGTTGAGGGGTCAGGCAATGAAAGTAGTCCTGTTCTGTGGCGGGCTGGGCATGCGCATGCGCGATGGCGTTACCAATGCGCCGAAACCGATGGCTATGGTCGGGGAACGCCCGCTGCTCTGGCACGTGATGAGGTACTACGCGCACTTCGGCCACACCGACTTTGTGCTGTGCCTCGGCTATGGCGCCTCGTACGTCAAGGATTTCTTCCTGCACTACGACGAGACGACCTCAAATGACTTCGTGCTGGAGAAAGGAGCGCGCGAAGTCAGCCTATTCCGTACGGACATCTCCGACTGGCGGGTCACATTCGTGGACACCGGCTTGAACTCGCCGATCGGAGAGCGGCTCCGCCGCGTGCGGCGCTTCGTGGAGGGTGAGGAGATGTTCCTGGCCAACTACGCCGACGTCCTGACCAACGCCTCGCTCTCCGACATCGTCGCGCGGTTCGCTGCCAGCAGCGCGGTGGCGAGCCTGCTGGCCGTTCCGCCGCAGTCGTCGCATCATGTCGTGGAGATCGGGGATGACGGCCTGATCAGCCAGGTGACACCGATGCGCGACCTACGCCAGTGGGAGAACGGCGGGTACTTCGTGCTCCGGCCGGAGATTTTCGACTTCCTGAACGAGGGCGAAGACCTCGTTGAGGATGCCATCATGCGGCGGCTGGTCCCGCAGCGGCGCGTCCTGGCGTACCCCTACAAGGGCTACTGGTCGCCCGCCGATACCGTCAAGGAACGGGCTCAGCTCGAGGAGATGTATCACCGGGGATACTGCCCGTGGATGATCTGGGATGCGGATCGGTCGGCGGCGGTCGCGCCGCAGGGCATGCACCTGGACGCTGGCGGGGACCTCAGCACCTCCGTGCCGGCACCTCAACTGGGTGACTAGCCATGTTGCCGCTGCACCTGGCGATCCCGCCAGGGGAAAATCTCTCGATCCTCGCTGTTGGCGCGCACCCCGATGACATCGAGATCGGAGCGGGTGGCCTCGCGTTGTCGCTTGCGGACAGCCATCCCGGCCTGCGGGTGAGATACGTCCTGCTCACGGGCAGCACAGAGCGTCAGGACGAGGCCCGGCAGGCGGCGAGATCCTTCTTCGCCGGCGCGGACCTCACTGTGTCGCTGCACAGCCTGCCCGAAGGCCGGCTGCCAGCGGTCTGGGACCAGGTGAAGGACATCCTGACCGAGACTGCTCGGTCGTGCGTTCCCAACTTGATCATCGCGCCGCACGAGCATGACGCTCACCAAGATCACCGTACGATCGGAGAGATCATCCCTACTGTGTTCAGGGACCAGATCCACCTGGGGTATGAGGTGCCCAAATGGGATGGCGACCTCGGCCGCGGCCGACCGTCGGTCTACTGGCCGCTGTCGCCCGACGCCGCGAGGCGCAAGGTGGAGCTACTGCACAAGTCCTACCCATCCCAGCGCGGTCGCGACTGGTGGGATGACGAGGTCTTCCTCGGACTGGCCCGGTTGCGTGGCATGGAGTGCCGTGCGCCTTATGCCGAGGCTTTTACCTGCTCGAAGCTGATACTCAGCAGCTAGTCTCTGCGGCCACGTCGTTGAATTCGAGCCGCGTGATAATCGGTTGTGCTGCCACGGACCGTCCGGCACCAATCAGCGTCGTGGCCGGAACGCGCTGGCCGAGGCCGCTGGAATACCAACCGAGTATCGGCCGGTCTGAGCCCCGGTAAAGGCTCCACCGGAGAGCTCGCGGCAGTTCCATCCGCGCTGTCGCCGGTGCCCCGGCCCCTGGCCAGCTCAGGTAAGCACCGGTTTCGTCTAGCTCAGCAGTGACTTCCGGCCCCAGGTGAAAAGCCAGTCGCAGCTCATGGCCGCTGCTGCGGATCTCATCAACGATGTCGACCGCCCTGGACGCCCGGTCTAGTCTTACGCAGCGGCGATGCCAGGCGGGCGGATCGAGCGTTCTATAGCCGTCATGTTCAGCGGTCCACTCGGCTGCGTCACCGATGTCCGTCACGTCGAGGAGCCGCGCATTCGCGTGCCGCAGCCACAGACACGGGCCGGCCGCGGTGGACTGGTTCCGGCCCCCCAGTTCGATGGTGTTGTGGCCGATCGTCGATCGGAAGTAGGACCGCCAAGCCAGCTCGCCATGATGGCAGTACGTACCAGGATCGGCCAGCACATCAACCCCGCCGTAACGAACCTCGACCGACAGCGCATCAGCATGAGCACGCGCAGCGATTCTCAGAAAGCCGTGCGGGCCGCCGTCGCACCGGCACCAGATTTCCGGGTCGCGCTTATTTGTTGTCCGTAGCAGCGTGACACCGGCGTCCCCGAAGTGCCACGGCCGCTCCGCTGGCCTGCCGGTAACCTGGCAAGCCACGGCGGGCATCGCGGCGACCATCGTGCTCGCCGCGCTTTGCACCGTCCGCGGCCACCAATCGAGCCGACCGCACAGCGCCTCGCCGAGAGCGAGCAACGTGGGCCACCTGTCGTCAGTCGGCGCATCGAGCAGCAACGCTCGACCCTCATCGCCGTCCCCTTGGCGCGGCGGTCGTAGCCGCTCGTCAAGCAGCGCCGCACCGCTGTCCAGCATTGCGCTCAGTCGCCGCCACACCTTCTGGTCGAGGGGGTAACCGGCAGCTGCCGACTCGACGGCAGCGAGGATTCCGAGCTCCGCGACGAAGGACTGGTAATCGGACGCCTGCTCGCGACCTATGCCCGAAGGGAACGTGTTGCGAATCAGTTCGCGTTCCAGCAACCGAGCGGCTGACTGGCGCCACCCGGCGCTGCCCGCAAACCAGGGAAAAGCGCAGCTCGCGATCAGCTGTCCGGCCGCCTCGGCGATCACGTGGCTGTCTGCCGAAGACCCGCGGCTACGGAACTGAGCCAAGTACTGCTGGTGCCACAGGATCTGCTGTACAGCGAGGTCGTTTCTTTCGAAGAGGTCAGCAACGCCTGACCAGCCGGCCAGCAACCGTCGGATCCAGGTGAGGCTGATGAGACGAATACCGATCTCCGTCCCGCTGGTCCAGTGCACACCCGACAGAAACGGGTTTTGCTGCCACCAGGACTGGAGATGATCGGCAACCCGTTGCGCGTAGACCTCGTCCTTGCTTAGCATCCATGCACTTGACAACAGGGTGAGATGCTGCAGCCGGGACGCCTCCCGGACATTCCTGACGTTGCCTGTGTCAGACTCGCCGCGATGGTTGATGCGGAACGCGTAGCGATCGGCGGGAGCCCGGTCGCCCGTGGCCGGATCACTAAACCAGTCCGGCACCTCCATGTCGCTGCGGGCAACCCCGAGCATGAGCCAGCGGCCCGCCATGAGCTCGTCGGCTGCCGCCAGCACTGCCTTCCTCGCGACCTCCGGTACCCGTGCGGGCGTGGCCGGCGGAAGAACCGCGGTAAAGCGGCGCTCCCCCGGCAGGCCAATGACCGCAGCAGCAAGCTGGTCGCGGCTGACTCGGCGCCCCAGCCAGAGTGCTTGCACAGCCTTATCGCGGCTCCGCCACAGCACCTCTGCAGGTGACATCCGGCTGGCTCTGTGCGCGTACCAGCCGATGCGCGACGTCTCGATACTGCTCACACCTGCTCCTGCCTGCCGCGAGCGAGGCTGCAACCGACCTCGAAGTTCAGTAGCCGAGTTGCGCCAGGACTCCGACACTGGTCCTCATCAGAACCTCGAGCCGACAGCGCTGATACCGGGTCCGGCGGTATATCGATGCCGGCCCTCCGTCCGGCAGCGCGGGAGGTCGATCGGTGCCGGAGTGCTCAGCGACGCACCACGCCGGCAGACTGCCTGCCTCAGCGGGCATCAGACCGGGTGCGAGATAGCAAAGCGGTAGATCTCAAGCAGGTCCTCGACGCTTTGCTGCGGGTCGAAACGCTGCTCGTAGGTCTTACGTGCCTGCTCGCCGAGAACCTCGTACTGTTCGGGGTTCCGCTCAACGTCCGCGATGGCGAGCGCCAAGGCAGCTGGATCGCCCGGATTGAAGAGGACGCCGTCGACTCCGTGCGTGATGAGCTCTGGGAACGACCCATGGGCCGCAGCGATGGGAGGTACGCCCGCGGCCATGGCCTCGACCGCGACGAGGCCGAACGTCTCCTCCCACGTGGAGGGCAGCAGAACAGCGCGAGCATACGAGATGAGTTCCGCGCACCTGTCGCTGCTCACCGTTCCGGTCATTGCAACGGACGGCCGGACCGAAGCCCAGGCGGCGACCTCGTCTTCGAGCGGCCCCCCTCCGACAATGACCAGATTGAGCCGCGGCTCACTCGAGTTGCGCTCGTAGCGGTCCCAGCCCGCCATCAGCAGGCGCGCTCCTTTTGCCTCGTCAAGCCGTCCCGCATAAACGACGCTCGACGTCGGAGCCGACCGCGACCAGCTGCGGTGCGGGATGAGGTTGTACCTGACGAAGACGCGGTCGGGCGGGAGATCGACGCCCGCTAGCAGGTCACGCTGGGACGCCGAGATGAGTACGTAGGCCGATACCAAGGACTTCCATGCTCGCCGGTGCAGGCCCGTGTCCAGCACCCTGGGCAGGGTCGCCGCCCGCGATTCGCGATAGCAACCATGCAGGACCGCCCGGGCTCGAAGGCCGCGATCGCAGTCATGGCAGACAGCGCCATCGCGGAAGAACCCGCCGTTGGCGCACGCCAGTCTGTAATTGTGAAGGGTGGCGACAACAGGAACACGCGCATCGCGGCATGCGTAGAGCACTGCGGCGCTCAGCAGTGGAAACGTGTTGTGGACGTGGACGACTTCGGGGCGGCGCTCGGCAAGCACCGCGCTCAGGTCACGGTATGTTTCACGGCTCCAGATGGTCCGAGCTGGCAGCGAAGCCTTCGCCCGCGCCGACCACTGGGCAATCTCGTCGCTGTTGCGGCCAAACCGCACAACGTCATGTCCGAGGGCGGCGAGCGCTTCGCCCTCTTGGTCCACGACACGGTTCTCGCCGCTGGGCGCAGCCGAGCGGTAGCGGTTGTGGACAAGCAGGATCCTCATCCTGGCGGGTCACCTCACCTCACCGACGAGTGGTACGCCTAGCTGCGGAGCCCGCCTTCGGGACTGCACCGGCGACGTGGCATTCCTCCAGCTCATTCGCTGTAGCTCAGCCTGCACCGTGCTATCGGACCCATTCACTGGAGAACCTTTGGCGCTCTCTGATACCGGGCAGGCACACCGTGCTCGGGCCGGCCCAGCAAAGTCCGCCGCGGAAGTATCACGCGGGCGCTGAGCAGGTCCCCTTATCTGGTGGTAGTGCCCGTGCCAGCCCTGCCGGGCAGTCTGCAGAATCCAGGAGGATAAATGAGGCTCCCTGCCGCGGCCGGTCGGCTTTCGGCCCGGGACGTTGTCGTCTCGTTTCCGCCCGCCGTCCAGCCTAGAGCAACTGCGACATGAACACGGCACCCCGGCTCACCATCGCGCTCCCGGTCTATAACGGCGAGGAATACGTCGCAGAGTCGCTTGAGGCCTTGCTCGGCCAGAGCTTCACCGATTTTGAGCTCATCATTTCCGACAATGCCTCGACCGACGGCACCGGTGACATCTGCCGTCGCTACCAACAGCAGGACTCCCGGGTGCGCTACTTCCGCCAGGAACGGAATATCGGTCTCGCTCCGAATGTGAATTTCATTTTTGGTCAGGCTAGGGGCGAGCTGTACAAGGAAGCGTCGCATGATGACCTTTACGCGACCAGCCTGCTCGAGAGCTGCGTCGCAGCGCTCGACGAATACCCGCAAGTCGTGCTTGCCCATTCGTGGACGGCGAAGGTGGACGGCTTGGGGAACTTGACGGAGGCCCAAAAGTACCCGCTGACCACAGCAACCCCGCATACGCCGGAGCGCTTCCGGAGCATGCTGTTCGACAGCGGTGGCGACGACGACTACGGCGTGATGCGGACCGAGGTGCGTCGCAGGATGGCGCTGATGGGGAGCCACCATCACTCGGACCGCACCCTCACAGCCGAGATCGCCCTGTATGGCCCGTTCTACCAGGTCCCGGACTGGTTGTACTTCCGGCGGGAGCATCCAGACCAGAATGGTCGCGCTCCGATGCGACGCCGGTGCGCGAACATGGACCCGCGGCGGGCGAACCGGTGGCGGCATCCGGCTGCGCGATTGTACGGAGAATACATCTGGGCCTACGTCGCGGCGATCCAGCGCGCTCCGCTGTCCGTCCCTGACCGCCGAGATTGCTACCGCTACCTGGCGCAATGGCTCGTCAGCCGGGGGCTCCCTGGTGCCGGAACACAGGCCGAACCCGGGTCAGTAACCGATCCCGAAATCCCGATCGACTTGATCGTTGCTGGGCGCGGTGGGACGCTTTCGTCCGCTTCCGGCTCGAGGGCCGACGAAGGCCCGCGATAGGCACCCCAGCAAGGTTGGAGACCCGTCTGCAACGCGCCGCCCACTTCTTCAGCGCGACCGCCCGCTGCACCGTATCAACGCGGGGCAACGCGCGTTCGTATGATCGCGCGCCTGTTAGCGCCGTGGACACTCCAGTGAACGAGCCTCAGGGGACATGATGGGGATTCCAGGCGGGGACGCGCCGACCCGGACGATCATGAGCCAATGAGTTCGCCCGCCACGATACTGCGGCCGCGGCGCGGCATACTGCCGGCCGCACCGCCATTGACGAGCGAGCGCCAGACCCGGCACCGGGTCTATCTGGCCTGGAGCTTGCTGTTCTTCAACGCCCTGACCTTCTACCCAGGTTACTCGTTCATCCACATTCCGTCGACCATCGGTAAGGTCATTGCTGAGTCGGCCTTGCCGTTCGCTTTGCTGTGCGTGGTCTACCTGAATCGCCGCGGCGTCGTTCGGCCGAACGTCTTCCTCTGCCTCGTGACCTTGATCGTGCTCGGAGCTTGCCTGACCTGCTTCCAGCCGGAGCACTTTGGGACCATCCTCCGGACCTTGCGCCTCGCTGGCTTTGTCGTCGGCCTGTGGCTCCTCACGCCGTGGTGGGGCAGACGTGACATGCTGATCCTCCGCTGCCATCTTGCCGTGCTGTACGCGATACTCGGCTCCGTGGTGCTCGGCATCATGATCGCGCCGCACACGGCTCTCGAAGGCGCCTACAGTGCGGGCAGGCTCGCAGGCGCGCTGTGGCCGATGCCGCCGACACAAGTTGCGCATTATGCAGCCGTCACAACCGGACTGGTGGTGGTGCTCTGGCTCTGCGGGCGGATGCGTGGCCAGACCACGGCGATCATTGCGGCGTGCGCGCTGGCGATCTTGCTCCTCACTCATACCAGGACGGCCCTCGTGGGGCTGGTCGCTGGCACTCTGGTCGCAGGCTTGAGCCTGGTCGTAGCCAAGGCTCGGGTACGAAAGCTCTTCGCGATCGGCGGGGCCCTGGCCGCGGTCGCGGTACTAACGTCGTCCGCTTTCATTGCGACGTGGCTCGAGCGGGGCCAGAGCTCGCAGGGGCTGGAGAACCTGACCGGCCGCACTGAGGTCTGGGGCCCTCTCCTCGCCGCTCCGCGTAACAAATTCCAAGTGATCTTCGGCTTTGGCCTGTCGAACAGTAACTTCAATGGCCTTCCCATTGACAGCAACTGGTTTGCTTCTTACAACATGCTGGGACTGTTCGGAGTGATCGTCTGCGCAGCGATCCTGGTGTTCCTGCTTGTGAATGCCTATTTCCGGCCGCAGGGAGTGCAGCGCGCACTGGCGATTTTCCTGGTGACGTACTGCCTGGTGGCGTCGTTTACCGAGGTCGGCTTTACAGACGTGTCGCCGTACCTCCTGGACCTCACCGTGGCTGCGTCGCTGCTCGTGCCATCACTCGCCACATCCCCGGAGAGCAGCAGCCTGCTGTGAAGTCGGGGCCGGCGGATACCGAGAGACAGGTGACGAAGGGTTAGGCCCGGGCCGCCGACCCGGATTCAGAACGCGAGCCGGGTACGCAGCGACGAGCCCGCGGGCGGCGCGGTCCCCACTCCGATCACGTCGATGGCCGGGACCTTCTGCCCGAACGCGGGAGAGTACCAGCCGAGTACCGGGTCGCTCGCGCCGCAGATCATCGACCAGCTCAGCGATGGTGGCAGCGTCATCGTGGCCAACGCGTCATTGCCGTTCCGGTCCTGCCACCGCAAGGTCAGGTTGCAGCCGTCCAGTTCGGCATCGACGGCCGGGCCTAGGTGGAATGCGAGCCGAATGGGGGGACTGCCCTGGCCGTCAACGTCGTCCGCGATCTCGATGAGACGCCGGCGTCCGTCGAACTGCACCGTCCGGCGGTGTGTCACCGGGGTGTCAAGGGTCCGGTAGCCGTAGTGCTCGGCCACCCAGCGGCCCGAGGCACCTTCAGTGGCCGACTCGAGGCCAGTGAGCTGGGACTGAGCGTGGCGTATCCACATTGTCGGGCCACCGGAGGTTGACTGGTCGCGGCCGAGTACCTCGAGTGTGTTGTGTCCGATCGTGGAGCGGAAGTAGCGGCGGAAATCCGGATCACTGCCGTAGCAATAGGTGCCGGGGTCAGTGAGGATGTCGGTTCCATTGTGCCGGACCTCGATAGCCAGAGCGTCGGCGTGGGCGTGCGCCGCTATAGAGAGGAACCCGTGCGGCCCGCTGTCGCACCGACACCAGATCTCGGGTCCGTCCGTCGGCTCGGACCGGAAGATCGTGACGCCGGCATCGTCGAAGTGCCACGGGCGGCTTCTCGGCCGATCGGTCAGCGGACGACGCCTGGCGAGCGCCGGCACGAGCGTGCTGGCGACTCCGGGTTGCGCCGCCGGCCACCACTCGGGGGCGTTGAGCAACGCCTGCCCGAGTGCCAGCAGCGCCGACCAGCGGTTGGTCTCCGGCGATGCGATCACAAGGGCCCGGCCATCGTCGCTGTCACCTTGACGCGGTGCGCGGAAGCCGCAGTCGAGGACAGCCGCGATCGCGTCGAGCATGCTGGCGAGGGACCGCCAGGTCAGGTCTGGCAGGGGACGGCCGGCGTGGTCGGCTTCGGCTGCCGCGAGCAGGCCCAGTTCGGCGACCAGGCCGTGATAGTCGAAAGCCAGCTCGCGGTTCACTCCGCTGGGAAATGTATTCTTGGCGAGTTCGCGCTGCAGCAAGCTGGCCGAATCACGAGCCCACGCGTTGCTGTCCTCAAACCACGGAAACGCGAGCGCGGCAATCAGTTGTCCGGCCGCCTCGGCGACAACGTGGTTGTTCGCAGACGAGCCGCGGCTACGGAATCCGGACAAGTAGGTCTGGTGCCACCAGATTTGCCGATGGGCAAGAGGGTTGTCATCGAACAGGCTCTTGACACCGTCCCAGCCGTCCAGCAGCCGACGGGTCCACACCCATGAGATCAGCCGGATCCCGAGTTCGATCCCGCTCGTCCAGTGAATCCCCGACAGGAATGGGTTTTCCTGCCACCACGACTGAAGGTGGGCGGCGGCGCGCTCGGCGTAGCGTCGGTCGCCCGTCAGCACGTAGGCAGCGGCAAGCACGGTCAGGTGATGGTGGCGAGAGAGCTCCCACACCTGTTTGACGTTGCCGGTGACCGCCGCACTGCGGTGATTAATGCTGAAGCAGTACTGGGCCTGAGGTGCGCGCCGACCGCTCAGCGGATCAAGGAACCAGTCCGGGGCAACCATGTCCTGCCTGGTTACTCCCAGCAATTCCCACCGGCCGGCCAGAATCTCGTCAGCT
This sequence comes from Streptosporangiaceae bacterium, assembly GCA_030041275.1. Classification (GTDB taxonomy): domain Bacteria; phylum Actinomycetota; class Actinomycetes; order Streptosporangiales; family Streptosporangiaceae; genus JAJYUU01. Next base: position 15,750 of record JASHOE010000303.1, on the reverse strand, counting down.
GCACGGACAAGCCGTCGTATGTCATCTGCGGGGACGGCCGCCACAGCTGCGGCCGGAAGAGACGACGCAAATCGAGGGTTCACCGCCAGCGTCGGCTTCGCTCGGTATCCAGTCAGCGCAGGGCGTCCCGGGTTCGGCGCCGCCGACGCCTGGGGGTGAACCTGCCGTGGCCGCCATGCTCGCTTCCTGAGGGCGTCGGAGATCCGCCAGCGCACTTCCTGCGGTGACATGCACTGCAGCCGACGCACGTACCACTCGATACGCGCACGGCTGCCCGGCCGCTGGACCGACGGGCTGGTCGGATGTCCGGCTGGTTCTGCTGATTCTGCCCGCGGCGCTGACCCTGCGGTGGACGGCGAAGATCGGTCGGCCGCCTCAAGCTGCATGGCCGACGCCCACACGCTCCGCGTCGGGCTCACGTCCAAGCAGTCGGTCGTAGACGGCCAGGTAGTGCGGCTCCTGATGGTTCCACGCCAGCTGCTGCTCGATCCTGCGCCGCCCCGCCGAGCCCATGCGCCGCCGCCGGGGCTCGTCGTCGATGAGCTCGACAAGCAGGCCCGCCATTTCCTCGACGTCGTTAGGCGTGGCATAGGCACCCGCCTCCGCCGCCGACGCGCGTGTTTCGCGGAGGTCGAAGGCGAGGACAGGGAGTCCGAAGGCCATGTACTCCATCGTCTTATTCATCGTGGACACGTCGTTGAGGGGGTTCTTGGGGTCTGGCGACAGGCCAATGTCCGCCGTCGAAAGGATGTCCTTCACCGCCTCGTCAGGCACTCGGCCGGTGAACTCGACGTAGTCCCCCAGGTCCAGCTCGTCGCGCAGTGCGACGAGGTCATCGAAAGAGTCGCCCGACCCAATCAGGGTGAACGAGATGTCGGTGCGCTTCAGCGTCCGTACCACGAAGTCCGCCATCTTGATGACGATGTCGACCCCGTCCTGCGGGCCCATGACACCGATGTAGGCCGCCAGATGCGTCCGTCCTCGCCGCAGCGAGGTTACGGCTTCGGCTGCCCGCAGTTTGTCGGGGTCGGGTCCCGTGCGCACGACGGTCACCCGCTCCGGTTCGACTCCATCGCGCTCCATCACGAGATTCCGATAGGACTCGTTGGTGGATACCACGTGATCGGCGGTCCGAGTGGTGCAGCGCTCGAGAAGGCGGAGGCCCCGGTACAGCAGCCGGGAGCCGCCGGGGAATCGCGACTCGAACGTCTCTGGGCAGAGGTCATGATGATCGAACACGAAACGTGCACCGTGCCACAGCCGGAACAGGAGGCCTATGGGCCAGAAGATGTCCGGAGGGTTGCAGCTCTGGACTGCGCCGAATCGACCGCCCCTGGCAGCCTTGAGCGCCAGCATGAGCGTGGCCGCGAACGAGTAGACGTATTCGAGGAAGAACGAAGCAGCGCCACCCCCAGGGCTGTACGGCCGGTACTTGTAGATCTGGACGCCGTCGATGACCTGGTAGGAAGGGTCACCTGGACCCTTCGGGCATACCACGGCGACCTGGTAGCCGGCTCGGGTGAGAGTACGGCACTCCAACCAGACCCGGCGGTCGAACGGCACCGGCAGATTCTGGACGATGATCAGGATGCGGGTCGAACCGTTCCCCTGCACCTTTGCCTTCAACGATCAGCCCTCAGCGTTTCGGCGAGCGAAGGCTTGGCCGACGCGCCGGAAGGGAGCCCTTCCTTGCGCTGGGCGCGCCCAGGGAGCAGTGCCCGCACCGCCCGGGCGGTCACAGCGTGACCGGTGTTGGCGATAATGGCCAGGTCCAGGCCGAGGGACCAGTTGTCGACGTAGAGCAGGTCCAGCCGCCGGTACGCGCTGAAGGACGGGTTATCCCGAGCTTCGGTCTGCCACAGGCCGGTTATCCCGGGGCGCATGACGGTTCGGCGCTGCAACTCCTCGTCGAACTGAGCGGCTTCCTTGGGCATGGCGAATCTCGGTCCTACCAGGCTCATCCGGCCCGTCAGCACATCCCAGAGCTGAGGGAGCTCGTCGATGCTCGTGTCTCGCAGGAGGCGGCCGATCCGGGTCACCCGCGGGTCGTTGGTCGCCTTAAAGAGCGGACCGCCCTCCCGCTCGTTCATGTCTGCGATCTCGTCTTGCATCTGGGCAGCATTCGGCACCATAGTGCGGAGCTTGAGCACGGCAGTTTGCACCCCGTACCTGCCAATTACGGCGTGCCGGTAGAGGACCGGTCCACGATCTTCCAGGCGGATGGCGATCGCGGCCACGAGCAGTACGGGCAGGGCCAGCGGAAGCAGGATGGCTGCGGTCAGAATGTCGATGGCTCGCTTAGCCGCGTGATGCCAGGCCGGAGCACGGTGCGTCTCTATATACAGCATCGGAAGTCCGGACACTGGAGCGGTGCGGATCCGGCTGCTGAGCACTCCGGCAAGGCCAGGCCAGAGCTGAACGTGCAGCCCGCAAGCCAGACTGTCCCGCACCGCGGTGGCGCTCTCGGCTGCGGTCACCGCGCTCGCGACCAGGATGACGCCCTCGGCGCCGACCTCGGCGGCGAGCTGCGGAAGGTCCGCAAGGGCCGACCGGCGCGGGATGCCGATCCAGGGTGCGACCTGCGCCTCTTTGCCCACGACGCCGCCGACTCGGTAACCGAGCTCCGGCTCGTCGCAGAGCATTCGCCAGATGGCCGCTGCGTCTTCGTTGGTGCCCACGAGCAACACTGTCTGCAGGAAGTACCCGTTCGCCCGCTTGCTCCTGAGCCACCTGCCGTAACGCCAGCGCAAAACGATGATCAATACAGCGGCACAAACCGCGCCCTCGACGGCGGGCGCCGCCGGGATGGCGGAGATAGAGCCCGCGAGCCAGCCAGCGACCGATAGCGCGAATCCGCCCACCGCAGTTGCCGCGACTATCCGCGCGGCCTGGCGAGAGAACTCAGAGCACACCCAGGATCGGTACAGACCGGCCATTTGAATGACCACGAGCGTCGAAACAACAGCCGCCAGCCACACGACTGCCGACTGGTCCGGGCGCAGCTGGCTCTGGAACGGCATCGGAATCCCCCAGGCCAGGGAGACCGCGGTGAGGTCACCAAAGAAGAGCTGCTGCCGAATAGACCGTTGCGACCGATTTATCCGGGCCCCGACGGCAGAATTCGGGTCCGTGATCATCGGTGCCACGCGCGGGCCAAGCGAAGCCATGGCTGACCCTTCGTCCAGCTCGTGCGGGCCGCTGTCTCTCGGACCCGTAGTTGCCGTCCGTGTAACTGAACCCACGTACTCCCCCCTCCGCGGTCCCCTGCGGGTCGGATCGCCGGAGTCCCCAATCGACACGACGCTCAAAACGATCGCTGAAGGGGAGGATTTGATACACACAGTTCGCTCTTCTAGCGCCATAGCTTCGACAAAGCCGCCCTCTTGGCGGTCACGAGACAAGGCGGCCGCCCCCCCCGAGCACGGACCTCCACCAGTCGGCGCGGATCCACGCCGGCACAGCGCTGCCTGAGGCCAGCTCAGCCGGCCTTGTTAATTGCCTTCATGTCAACATCAAAATTGTTGATAGTAAACCTCTCTGGCTTACTATTCGTGGACACCAGCTCAACGCCGTTGCAGATCTGATACAACGTCGATGAACTCGGTATCCAGCCCTTCGCAATCACATAGTCGAAGAAAGCGAGCAGGTTGAGCTGACCGGATAGCTTGTAGCTCCGGTCTACAAATGCGATGTATTGATAAGGTGGTGAACTACGGTAGACGTCGTAGGTCTGGCCACCGCTCTTAAATGACCCGCTGGGCGTGCCACCCGGACTCTGGCCATTATCGTAGGTCCAGATCATGACCTCGGTCGACTTGCTGTCAGCGAGACCGTTAAGCCAGATGTCGTACTCAAACTCCCAGATACCATAGTTCGGTCCGATACCTGGCGGCACGTCCGAAAACTGGGTAGTTATGGACCGCCACCTGCTGAGCTTCGTGGGAGTCGGGTACCAGGTCTCCTGAACATTTGGCGAGGTCTTAACGGCGCCGTCACCGCGATCGTTGTTCATGGTCGCGATCGCATACCAGTTATTGTAGTTACAAACGTAAATAGCCTGCGACAAGCCGGTGTAACCTTGCGCGTTCCAGCTATCGTTCGTAATGTAATAGTCACCCTTGGTGATGCCCTTCTGGGCGTCGCCGTCATTCATCGGTACAACTGTGGGATCGGCACAGCTGCTGCCAGTGGCTGCCTTGAGGGTTCCGCTTTCTGAGCCAGCACGTGCGTACAGCGGTATCGTGCGGGAGCCGTGTGCGAGATAGGCCAGCCCCACGGCAATGACGGCACCGGCCGCAACGGCAGCCGTGACCGTGATGGCAATCACATTTCTACGTGTCCTGGTCATGAGCCCGTGGTCCCTGTTGTTGCGCTGTAGGCAGAGGAAACATCTTGCTGCCAGGTCGCTTTCCATCTCGAGAAGCTGAGGATCCCGCAGGCGCCAGACGGCATGCTGGCGTGCGTCGTGGGGTCAGCAGGCAGTGGCTGACACGAACCGTACAAGTACGCGTACCAACCCCAAGGACCGCTGTAGACGTTATGCGACCACATATTGTTGTCCGGCATTTCGCCATTGTCCGGCGGTGTTCCCGGCATGGTCGAGAGGGCGTTGAGGTTGGAGAGCGGGCTCTTCTTGCAGCGGTGATCCCATGATGGGCACATGCTGAACGAAGAACTGCTCATCATCGCGTTGGCGCCCCGCTGCGTGTCAAACGGCGCCTCTCCGGATACCTGGTAGGCGATGAAGTTGGTCCCGCAAGAGTCTTCGTGTGCCGCGGTACACGACGTTTTTGCGCCCCCGCCGGTCAGCGGAGCGCTCGATGCGATGGCCGATGGGTCGAACAGGAACTCATTGCCTGCCACGGAGATGTTTTTTGCCTCCCACTGGCAGCCGTCCCAGTAGGAGATTCCGTCGGGAGCGAGGGGACCGGAGGGCAGCGCCGCGCTCGTTGCATAGAGCTGGCAGGTGCCGGCGTTGCTGACCTCAGTGCCGGCCGGTTCCCGTGCAGCGAGCGGAGGAGCGACCGTGAGCGCGCAGTCATTGGTATAGCACTTCTCGGCAGTGACTTTGTAAGGCTGGACCGCCCGGATCGGGCCGGCCAGCGTCCCGGCGCCGCGGACCAGCGAGACACCGGTGAAGCTCCTCGGGGTGATCCCGCGATAGGCCAAGATGGCGCCCGTGTAACTCCCGCCACCGTCGGCCCACGCCGCCGACGTTCCGACGCGAAGCTCGCCCGAAGACGGGAACCCCGCTGTCGCTGCGCGGATGGTCCCCGAGCCCGTCAGGCTTGCTACGGCTGTCCGGTCTGCCGTGGTGGTCGACTTGGGATTACCGAAGCCAACCTGATCGGCTATCGCTTCACTGCCCGCAACGAGGATCGTTGAGCTTCCCGCCGTCGCGGGTGCTGCCAGTGCACTGGCCCCCGAATGGGCCTCGTCGCCCTCGTGAGAGAAGAAGTAGCTCCCGCCCGAGGCTACTGAGGCCGTGTTAGGGAAACCGCCAGAGCAATAAGCCGCGTCGTCGGGCCAGCCCTCACCCGAGTTCTCGCAGGAGCGAGCCCCGGCCTGCCAGACGTCGATGCCTTCCCAGTCATCCACAAAGTTGTTGTCCGAAATGAGAACCTGGTTCTCGTAGCGGCTGCCTGGCACGTTCCAGCCTCCCGAGCTGTTCAGGTTCACTGCGCCATCGCAGTTGTTCTGGCAGCCACCTGAACCAGATCCCCAGCCGCCGTCGCTGAAGAGATTGCCCGTGACATCGAGGTCGAAGCCAGTCTCGCTATCGATCGACGAACCGTAGCTCAGAGCAAAGTAATTGCCTGCGATGAGCGTCCCGGAGTTCCCGTTGTCGAGCCAGACTGGCACCCCGCCGCCGGGACTGTCGTCAACGAAGGCGTTGCCGACGATGTCGGCATTGAGCGTGCCCCACCACTTCCCTCCGCCTGAGCAGCCGCAGCCCGGGTCTGGTTTGTAGTTCGACTCGTAGACCTCGTTGTAGTCGAACTTGCTGTCGGACCCGAAGATGTTGACCCCGTAGTCACCCATCCTCGACAAGCAGTTGTACTCGATGGTGCCCTGGTCGCCGCCGTAGATGGCGACGCCGTAACCCGGAGTCGAGTAGCTGTCGTGGATGTCGTCGTGGGTGATCGTCCAGCCCGTGCCCGTGTCGATGGTGCCGGTAGTGACGTGGAGATCATGAGAGATGTCGAGGTACTCGACGCTCACGTCAGCAGCAGGACCGCCGTAGTAGACGGGGGTGCCCGCAGCGACGGGGAAATCCAGCCCGCCGGTCAAGGTCAGGGAAGAGCCTCCGGGCTGGCTTGCAACCTGCCCGATCGGGTAAGAGTCTGCCCCGATCACCACGCTAGTGTCGCTAAGAAGCGGCGTGGTGGCCGTACCGACCCGCACTGCTGTCGCGCCCTGCTTGGCCGCTGTCAGTACGTAGGCGATCGCAGGTTGCCTGTTGGCGTACACGGCCGCGCCCGCGCTCGCCGCGGTCGTCAGCTTGGAGGCAAGCGTGATCGTGGTGCCCGAGACGCGCGCGATCGGGTAAGTCTTGCCGCCGTCAAAGGTCAGCCAGCCAATGTAACCGCCGATGGGTGACCTGGTGGCGATCTTCGTCGCCCCGACCGGTGCCGTGGCAGCGAGCGTGCTGGCGCCGCCGGAGAAGTCGTAGGTCGCATTCTGCGCGTCGATGCCCGCCGCCACGCCGCCGTCGTCGAAGGCGGGCTCGCGATAGCCGGGGCTGGACCCGCCGATGAACTGGTCACCGGGCACCGTGTCAAAGCCGATCCGTCCGTAAGACCCGCCCTCAAAGAAATAGAGCAGGGGCGTCTCAGGAAAGTCGTAAGCCGGCTGGTTGACCGAGCTCCCGGCCGCGTAAATCACCGCGGCTTTAGTCGTGGACTTCTCGCCCGCGATATATGACGGCAGCGGGGGCAGTGTTCTTCCGTAACCGGCCAGCGCCCTGTACTGCGACACCGTGTAGCTCCGGCTGCCCGACTTCAGTGAGTGGTACGTCCATGGACTCGTCAGGTACCGGGATGGTTCGGAGCAGATCTGGTAGTTCTGTCCGGGAACCGTTGACCCAGCCGACGTGGCGGAGTGCGGCGTGACGGAGTGCTGCGTGGCAGAGCGCGGCGCAGCGGATCCGTGGAGCAAAGGAACCAGCACTGCTCCCGCCGCAACCACGAGTCCTGCGGCCAGTAATGCCCAGCCGCGGCGACCGATTCGCATGTTAATCGGGACCCGTCGTCGTCGTTAGCCCCAAATGTCCCTTGTCACGTTGAGCACGATCCGAGATCCGAGCCGGTCCAGCTTCACCGGCAGTTCCCGCATGTCCGCCAAGCTCAGCCGGACCGCCCGCTGCCGCTCTATAGGGCACATCACCAGCAAAAAGCCGCCCCCGCCTGCCCCAGTCAGCTTCGCGCCAGTCGCGCCGGCTGCCAGCGCGCGCTCGACCGCTGAGTCCACGTGAGCGTTCGAGATGCCAGCGGCCAGCTGCCGCTTGGCCTCCCAGCCCTTGCGCATCGCCTCCCCGACCGCGTCCACGTCCCCGCAGCGTAGTCGCTCGACGGCCAGACCGGCGAGATCTCGGAGCGTGTCGAGCTGATCACGCGTCGTTCCGATATTGGCAGTCTGCTCGGCCAGGATCGAGTTCGCGCTCCTGGTGACCCCGGTGTAGAAGAGCATGATGTGCCGTTGCAAGTCGCGGCGGTCGGCCGGAGCGAGCTCGAGTTCCTCGGCAACCACCTGATCGCCGGGCCCGAACCGGATGTCCCGGATACCGCCGTAGGCGGCGATGTACTGGTCCTGCTTGCCGATGGGCTTGCCGCGGCGGTCGATTTCGATGGTACAGGCGCGATCGGCCAGTTCTTCGGCCGTCACCTGCCGGCCGCGGTAGGCGAATAGCGCGTGTAGCAAGCCGACAGTCACCGCAGACGAAGAGCCGAGGCCAGAGCCGCCCGCAGAAGGGATATCCGCCAGCGTGGTGATCTCCACGCCGCTCGTCACTCCCGTCATCCACATCGCCTCGCGGACCAGCTCGTGCTCCAGGTCCTCGACGCGGGAGACGATCTCCTTCTTCGAGTAGTTGACGTAAATCTCGTCATCGAACCGCTGCTTGACGATCACATAGATGTACTTGTCGATGGCGCAGTTGAGTACCCTGCCGCCGTGCGTGCGGTAGTAATCGGGCAAGTCCGTGCCGCCGCCCAGCAGGCCGATTCGCAGCGGCGTCTGGGTGATAATCATGCCCGGACCCGAGCTCGCGCTAGCCATTCCTGCTGGGCCCGCTCGTACCCCTCGAGCGTTCCGACGTCGCGGAGGTAGCCCTCGACCGGGATGGCAACGGCCCGGCCCACCAGCCGCGGCAGCAGGTCGTAGCCGATGTCACGCGGTGGGTCGCCGATCTCATCGAGCACGTCCGGGTGGAAGGCGTACATCCCGGCGTTGACCAGATCGGAGACCGGATGGACCGGCTTCTCGGCGAAGCCGATCACCAATCCCGATGCGTCGATTTCCACGACGCCCCCGGCGGACGGCCGGTCGGAATGGAAGACGGTCAGCGTCGCGAGCAGGCCGCGCTCCCGGTGCGTTTGGACGAGGGTCCGCAGGTCGAAGTCAGTGAGGTTGTCGGCATAGCAGGCCAGGAACATCTCGTCGGACGCGACCCACGCGCGGTTGGCGGCGAGCGTACCGGCGCTGCCGAGGAGTTCCGGCTCGAAGAACGCCCGCACGGCCGGCGGCGCGTCCCGCCCGTCTAGGTGGCGGCGCACCGCGTCCGGCAGGTGATGGAGGTTGACGAGGACCTCGTCGACCCCCGCGTGATCCAGCGAGTCGAGCCAGATGTCGAGCATCGGCCGGCCGTCGATCGGCACCATGCATTTGGGGATCGTGTCGGTGAGCGGTCTCAGCCTGCTCCCCAGACCGGCCGCGAGCAGGAAGGCCTTCATGTCCCCGCCTTCCTGACCACGCCAAGAGCCCGCATCCGTCGGTCGGCTTCGGCAAGCACCCCGTCGAGACCGTCCATGCCGTCGAGCCACGCGGCGTACGCCGCCACCGAGTCCGCCGGAGTCCGGCGGGGTTCCCAGCCCAGCGCCCGCAGCGCTGCGATCTCCGACAGGATGTGGCGGGTGTCGCCGAAGCGGTACTCCCCGGTCACCACGCCAGGCAGCGCGGACCCGTACTGGCGCATGACGACGTCCGCAAACTCCCTCGTGGTCACCGCCTGGCCACCGCCGACGTTGAAGACGCATCCCACGGCGCGGTCGTCTGACAGCACAAGAACGTTCGCGTCCACGACGTCGTCGATGTTGACGTAGTCGCGGATTGCCCCGCCGTCCTCATAGAGCGTGGGGGCCCGGCCCAGCAGGTAGCTCAGACAGAAGATACGGCACGCCCCCGAGTAGGCGTTGTACACCGACTGTCGCGGACCCTGGACGATGCTGTACCTGAGCGCGACGGTGGGGATGTCGTACCGCCGCCCTAGGTTGATGGCGACCATTTCCTCGCCGAGCTTGGACATGCCGTAGGCGTTCTGCGGATGCGAGACGCGCTCAGGGGTGGGCCGGAGTTCGAGCGGGCCGCCACAGGCCGGGCAGGGGATGTCCCACTGGCTCGCCGCAAGAGCGCTCTCGGGCCGCATACCGGGCGTCTGCTCGCCATCGACTGGGCACCAGTAGAGCCCTTCACCCATCGCCGACTGCGACGAGGCGACCACGACCCGGGCGAGGTCGAGCCGCTCGGCCACGATGATCTCGTACAGCAGAGCCGTTGACACGACGTTCACGTCGGAGAATCTTGAGAAATCGGGCAAGTAGTCCTGGTAGGCGGCGAAGTGGTAAACGGCGTCGACCCGGCGGAGAAGGTTAGTAACAAGATCGCGGTTGCGTACATCGCCGACGTAGAAGTCGGCTTCCATGCTCAGATACGCCGGCTGCCCGTCCCGGTGAACCGGCGGGGTTAGCGCGTCGAGCACGACCACTTCGTGGCCCATGGACAGCAGCCGATCGCACGTGTGCGAACCGATAAACCCGGCGCCGCCAGTCACCAGGATCTTCATTCCGCGCTGTCCTCCCTGCGTTCGCGGTTGCGCTCTGGGTATCTCGAGGCACCCGGCGTTCGCCTGGTGCCGGGCTTTCCGCCGGCTGTTGTCATTCAGAACACGGTCACCGAAATCGCGTCTGCCGTCATTCGCGACTGCCGGATGTACTGCGCCAGGGCGTGCATCATGGCCTGGTGCAAGTCCTCCACGATGCCGTAGTTCGCGCACTCGATGTGGACGCTGACCTCGGCGGCAGTCCGCGCGGGGCCGCCGTCAAAGCCGGTGATGGCGATGGTCCGCAGCCCGTTGTCGCGAGCCCAGGTGAGCGCGCGGACGATATTGGGCGAACGACCTGACGAGGAGACTGCGAGGAGGACGTCACCCGGCTCCGACTGAGACTGAAGCTGGTAAACGAAGACGTTCTCGTAGCCGTTGTCGTTCGCGATCGCGGTGATCAGCTCGACGTTCGCGCTGAGGCTGAGCACGTGCGGGCTGAGGTCGGTGGCCGTCCGGACACCCTTCGTATGGTCGCACTGCATGTGGTTCGCGATGGACGCGGACCCCCCGTTCCCGCAGGCGAAGATGCGAGCACCGCGCTGGTAGGCATCGAGCAAGGTCGCCGCGGCCCGGTCAAACATCGCGGGGTCGATTGACTTGGCGGCCCTGGCCATCTCCTCGGCGTAGGCGTCGAAGTAGGACTGCGCGTTCGCATACGGTCCGATCGGAAACTTGACCGAGCTCCCGGCGGCCGATTCGAGAGCCCGAACATCGTATCCAGCACTCATTGTGTGACCTGCTTGACGATGAACGGGGCCGCGGCGGCAAGTCCAGGGAACGACCACACTCCCTTGCACTGGTAATTGTCAGCGCCCAGATAGACCGCGGATGCCCCGACTGCCTTGGCGAGTCCGATGTCCTCCGGCCGGTCGCCGACCACCCACGACGCGCTCAGGTCAAGGTTCAGCGCGCAGGCCGCGGCGTTCGCCATGCCGGGTCTTGGCTTACGGTCCTCGCTGCCACGAGCGAATGCCGCCACTATTCCCGCCGGATGGTACGGGCAATACAGAAAGAGGTCGATGTGCGCGCCGTACGTTGCCAGCTGAGCTTCGATGTGCTGGTGCACTCGGTCAACGTCGTCGATTCCGTACAGACCCCGGGCGACCCCCGACTGGTTGGTCACCACGGCAACGGGGATGCCCGCCTTATTGAATGCGGCAATCGCATCCGGAGCGCCGTCGATGAATTCGACCCGGTCGACCGAGCCAACGTATCCGTGGTCAACGATGATCGTGCCGTCGCGATCGAGCAGGATGCCGGGCCGCAAGCGCGTGCCCTGCTTGGCGTCCATTCAACCTGCTCCGTCCGGCGAGCAACATGGTGGCGTGAGGCTCGACAGGGCGCGGCGCAGCCCACGGACCCAGTTCGCCGGTGCCGGCCAGTTGAGCCCTGCCACGTCATGTCCCCCCAGGCATGAGAGCTTCTAGCCGCGCCGGTGATACGGACCATGGCGACCTGCCCTGGATCTGCTAGCGGCCAGTCAAGCGCTCGCCGCCGCGCGGCACCCAGGCGGCACCGCCACGGCGGCCGCTCCGGAACACGCCCCGGTGGATTGTCCGCGCATCAATCCCTTTCCATGAAATCGTAAAGATCACGACAGCTCGAGGCTGGGCGTATCAGGACTCGGCTGTCTCGGATCTTGATTTCTGCGGCGCCGTGCTGGCTGCCGCTTCCTGACCTCGGAGGATGTCCCCGTCGTGAGCAGAAGGACGCGGTTGCAGCGCCAGCCGTCCAGCAGCGCGCCGCGAGTCGGCCTTTTTGGAAATCTGGGCACTGGCAACATCGGCAACGATGCCTCGATGGACGCCATACTCAACTACCTGCACGACGACTTTCCCGACGCCATCGTGGACGCCATGACCGGTGGCTTCAACGAGCTGACAGCTGCCTATGGCATCCCGGCTGTGCCCATGCTCTGGCACCAGCGCTTCGCCGACGATGCCGACGGCGCCGCTACCACGATGATGAAGCTGCTGGGTAAAGGTATCGATATAGTCCGGATCAGCTGGTGGGTCCGGCGTCACGACGCGGTCATCATTCCCGGCATGGGCGTACTCGAGACCAGCTTGCCCATACGCGCCTGGGGCTTTCCCTACGCCATGTTCCTGCTCAGCATCAGCGGGCGGGTCTTCGGAACCAAAGTCGCCTTCGTGAGTGTCGGGGCCGGGGTGATTCAGCAGCGCTGGATTCGCTGGTTCTATACCCGGTCAGCGCAGCTGGCTGCCTACCGCTCCTATCGGAATATCCCGTCGCGCACCGCCATGCAACAACAGGGCGTCGATACCGCGGCCGACCGCGTCTACCCGGATGTCGCCTTTGCTCTGCCAACGCCGGGGCAGGATCTCGGGGATCCCAGCGTCGTATGTGTTGGTGTCATGGGGTACTACGGGTCCAATGACGACCGCCGCGAAGCCGACGAGATCCACTCGCGGTACGTGGAGCAGATGAAAACATTCGTCCGCTGGCTGGTGGATGACGGCCGGCAGGTCCGGCTCCTCATCGGCGACACCCACGCCTCTGATGATCACATCGTTCAAGAAATTATCGCGGACCTGCGCCAGTACCGCCCGGATCTGGATCCATCGCAGATCGTCGCGGCACAAGTAGCCACTTTCGACGATGTTCTGGCTGCCATTCAACCGGCGTCCAGCGTTGTAGCCATTCGCTTCCACAATGTCCTTGGCGCCTTGAAGCTTCGTAAGCCGACCATCGCAATAGGTTACTCGGCCAAACACACTGCCCTGATGGCAGACATGGGTCTGGCTGAGTTCTGCCTGTCAGTCCATACGCTCGATGCTCAGTTGCTGATCGGGCAATTTAAGGAGCTGGAGAGCCGTTCAGCCGAGCTGCGAAAGACGCTGGACGACTGTAATATCCGGAATGAGCGTCTACTGCGCGAGCAGTTCGCTGAATTGTCTGCAGTACTCTTCTCAGCCACGCCTTCCGAGTTCTCCGGACCAGCGACTGTCACCGCCCGCAGCTAGTAACACTAGTCACAGGAAGACGCCATGATCGAATCTCCTCTGGGCGCTGAGCCGGCGGACCGTAGCAGCAGTGGCCCGGCAGGTATGCTCTACAAACGGGACTTCTGGATCACAGAGAATCTGAATTACAGTCGGCCGCATTATCGCATGGACAAAGTGGCGCGCCTGGTTAACAAGATGGTTGCTGGCCGGGAGTGCACGCTCCTGGACGTCGGCTGCGGGCCGGCGACGCTGGCGTCGCTCCTGCAGCCCAATATCGACTATTACGGCATCGACATCGCGATACAGAGTCGGTCACCGAACCTTCGCGAGACTGACTTTCTCAGGTCGCCGATCGCGTTTGACGGTCGTCAGTTTGATGTTGTCGTCGCCCAGGGTGTTTTCGAGTACGTCGGCAAATTTCAGAGCCAGAAGTTTGCCGACGTGGCAAGCATCATCGCCGATGGCGGTACCTTTGTCGTGTCCTACGTGAATTTCGATCACCGCGAGCGAGTGATCTACTGGCCCTATAGCAACGTTCAGGCGTTCGACGACTTCCGACGTAGCCTCGCCGAGCACTTCAGGATTCGCAGGTTCTTCCCGACATCCCACAACTGGGGACACTGGGAGCCGAGCCAGAAGCTGGTCAGAACCATTAATATGCACCTCAACGTGCGCATTCCGATCATCAGCCGAAAGCTCGCGGTCGAATATCTCTTCATCTGCAGCCCCCGACGGTAGGCGCGGCCGAAAGGCGGCAGCCGAGCGTGGCATAAACAAGCCGCTCAAGCGACGCTTCTCGCTTAAGCGGCGGCCCTCATGGCCGCGGTAGTCGCGCAGTTGCGGGCCGTCTCCCGGCGTCAAGCCGGGGGCGATGCGGCGCCGTCTGGGGATTGAGCGGCCATGGGTCTGCGGTGTCGGCCGTGGTCGCGGATCAGTCCGGGAACGCTGTCGGACTCCCGGAGCGCACGGCGCAACTGCAGCCAGTACAGCACCGCTCCAACCCATGAACCCGCCGCGGTGCCGTACATCGCCCCGAGCGTCCCGTGGGTGACTGCACCAGCCAGGGCGAATGCGACGAGGAACGCCGAAGCGATGGCCATCGCCCGCAGGCTGCGCCGGGCGGTCCCCAGGGCGTGCAAACCTGCCCCGGCGCCCGTCTGGACGCACGCGCCTATGACGCTGAGGATGCTCGGTAGTACCAGCCGATACGTCGGCCGCCACAGCGATCCAAGCATGAGGTGCCCGAGGCCTCTGGGCAGCGCTACCAGCAGCACGACACCCCAGCCGACTGCGAGCAGCGCGAGTCCAGCGGCTGCGCAGGCACAGAACAGCACGAAGTGGCGTGGCGAGTTCCGCAGAATCCGAGCGGCTTCCGGTATCAGAACGAGGCCCATCCCGAAGAAGATGACCATGAACGGCCCCATCAGGGTGCTGGCCGCCTGGACATAGCCAAGGGCGGCCAGACCCAGGATCAAGCCGATGCCGTAGTTCCGAACCTGGTTCTGGCTGCTGTTGATGGTGCCTTCAGCAAAGTAGCGCGGCCCAAGATCCCGGTGTCTCCAGACCCATGCCGACACGCCCGTCAGCCTCGGCAGGACCCGGGCCTGCAACGCGCCAGCGCCAGCCGCGACGGCTGCCGCGGCGCCCCACGCGAAGACCAGCCAGAATACGTCCGCGTGCCCCGTCCGCCGCAACAGCAGCAGCGCCGGGATCAGCGCCACCGTCCAGATGGTGTCGTTGAGGAATGCCTGACCGCCACGCCCGTGGGCGAAGAACGCAAACCGCCAGCTGTCCTGCAGGAGAAGCCCCGGCAGTGTGAGTCCAAGGGCAAGGAAAGCCAGGCTGGTCGTGCCGGTGCAGAGCATGCTCGCGGTGAGCACGCACGCGCCGGTAACTAGTCCCATGGCGGTGGCAGTGCCGGTACACCTGGCGACCGCATGCTTCCACGTCGTGAGGTTCGTGCCGCTGAATCTGACCAATAGCGGGTCGGTGCCAAGACCTCGCGATGCATTGACCGCGAATCCGTAGGTGACGTACGCCAGCGCGAAGGCCCCGTACTGCACGGCTCCCAAGGTACGGGCGATGTAGATGTTCACTGCGAAGTTGCTAATGCTGGACATCGCCTGGTCAGCGACACCCCAGCTAAGGCGACGGCCCGTCTGGCGCGCTAGCCGCCAGGCGGACATCGCGGCCGGAAACCTCCTGACCGCCAGGGCCATCAACAGCCTCTTATGCGAGCTCGGCGCCTGGAATCGAGACGTCATCGGGGGCGAGCCGACGCAACATCTCGTCCACGATCCCGGCGGATATGAGCTCACGGATCCGGCGCAGTCGGACAAACCGCGACGACACGAAGTCGTCGTAGGTCAGCCCGTACTTGGAGTAGGCGGCGACCAGTTCATCCACCCCGTCGCGAACGCTCCATTGCAGGTTCAGGTCCGGGAAAGTCGCATCCAGCTTGGAGAAGTCGACGCGGTAGTTGCGCAGGTCCGGCCCGGCGTTTTCGGCGAGCGACACCTTCGAACCCGGCACCGCGTCGCGCACCAGGTCGGCAATGTCCTTGACCTGCACGTTGTCTTCCGAGCGGCCGACGTTGAAGGCCTCGTCGTGGACCAGCTCACGCGGGGCCTCGAGCACGGCCTGGAAGGCCCGGCTGATGTCTTCGATGTGCACGAGCGGCCGCCA
>JASHOE010000043.1 GCA_030041275.1 Streptosporangiaceae bacterium | reverse complement strand
AACGAGATCTTCAACACCGGCGGCACGTTCAACATCGGCGAGTTCTCCAACTCCAAGGTTGACTCGCTGATCAAGCTGTCGGTGACCGGCAGCAGCGCGACCGCGGTGAAGAACGAGGCGTCCTACATCACCACGGTGCAGCCGAGCCTCTTCGAGCCCGTCGTCGACAACATCCTGGTCTGGAAGAAGGGCATCTCAGGTCCGCCCACGGCCTTCGAGTCGCTTACGCAGTTCCAGATGAACCCCGAGTTCATGTACTTCACGAAGTAACGACTCGGGACGTCCTCTGGGCGGGGGAATGACTTCCCCCGCCCAGAGGCCAGACGGGCCAGCACGACCAGTCCGACCAGTCCGACGGCCGGGGAAGCGGAGCTTCTCCGGCCGGAGGGCTGGACGGGCCACGCTCAGTCGTGATACCAGGGCAGCAGCGGGTGCATGCGATCCGGCACACATGCCAGGTCGCCGTGAAGAAGGGAACAGGCGATGACCGCCTACCTGATCCGCCGGGTGGGGACGTCCATCGTGGTCGTCTTCGGCGTATCGATCTTCGTGTTCCTGCTGCTGCACATCGTCTATCCGTCGCCCGCTATCGACGTCCTCGGACCGCGGTCGACGCACGTCGCGATCGTGGCGTGGAACAAGTCGCACGGCTTTGACCGGCCCTGGATCGTGCAGTACTGGAGCTACATCGTCGGTGTGCTGCACGGCGATTTCGGTTACTCCTACAAGGTCAACCAGAGCGTGTCGGCGCTATTTCAGGAACGGTGGGCACGCAGCCTGTACCTATCAGGGATATCGCTGATCTTCGCCGTGCTGATCGCGGTGCCGCTCGGCATCTACCAGGCGGTACGGCGGAACACTCTCGGCGACAACGTCGTTACCACGCTGGCATTCGTCACGTACGCGATGCCGGTGTTCTTCCTCGCGCTGATCCTCATCCAGGTGTTCGCGCTGTCGCTCCCCATCTTCAGCTACGAGGCGAGCCAGTCAACCAACGTGCTGGTCGTCATCGGTGACTGGCACGCGATGACGCTACCCATCGCTACGCTGACGCTGATCCAAGTGGCCGGATACTCTCGATACATGCGTTCGACGGCTATGGACGCTCTCGCGCAGGACTACATCAAGGCAGCGCGGGCTAAGGGTCTGCCGGAGCGGCTCGTGCTCTGGCGGCACCTGGTGCGCAACGCGTGCCTGCCGATGGTCACGCTGATTGGCCTGTCCATCCCGGTGCTGCTGGCTGGCAACCTAATCACCGAGCAGGTGTTCAACTTCCAGGGGCTTGGTCTGCTGTTCTTCACCAGCCTCCAAAACGTTGACTACCCCGTGCTGCTCGCCTACACGTTGCTGGGCGCGATCCTCACCGTCGTCGGCAACCTGATCGCCGACATCGCGCTGACGGTCGCTGACCCGCGCATCCGGCTGGCCTGACGGTGACCGCAACCAGAGGAGCCCACGATGACTAACATGGCCCCCGCGCTCTCGCCCCTGGAGGTGACGCGCGGACCCGAGGGCGGTGAGGTCGGCCCCGTACAGAGTGGCTGGCGCCTTGCCGTTCGCGAGTTCGTCCGGAACCGGCTGGCCATCCTCGGCCTGGCCATGCTGGCCTTCTTCGTGATCTTCTGCTTTCTCGGGCCCCTGATCTACCACGGCAACACAGTTAACTCCAATCTCATCTCGACGAACCTGGCACCGAGCGGCGGTCATCCGCTCGGCACCACCAACCAGGGATTCGACGAGCTCGGCCTGCTCATGAAGGGCGGCCAGGCTGCGCTCGAGGTCGGGTTCTTCGCCGCGATCATCGGCATCGTGATTGGCGCGATCTACGGCTCGGTCGCCGGCCTGAGTGGCGGGTTCATCGACTCGGTGATGATGCGAGTCGTCGACGTCTTTCTGTCGGTCCCGCTCCTGTTCGTCGTGCTGATCATCGCGGTCCGCTATGGCGCGTCCGTGATCGGCCTCAGCGTTATCATCGGCTCCTACT
The DNA here is from genome assembly GCA_030041275.1 of Streptosporangiaceae bacterium. Taxonomy (GTDB): domain Bacteria; phylum Actinomycetota; class Actinomycetes; order Streptosporangiales; family Streptosporangiaceae; genus JAJYUU01. The sequence continues at coordinate 7,736 of JASHOE010000043.1, read as the reverse complement.
TCTGGCTGGTCCCGGCCCGGCTCGTTCGCGGCGAGGTGCTCACGCTGCGAGAGCGGGACTTCGTGTCCGCGGCCCGGATCGCCGGCGCGGGCAGGCTGCGGCTGATCAGGCGCCACCTCATCCCGAACGCGCTCGGGGTGATGATCGTTAACGTCACGTTCAACGTCGCTGACGCGATTCTCTACGTGGCGGCGCTCGGCTACCTGGGCTTCGGGCTGCACTACCCGAATCAGGACTGGGGCGACATGCTCTCGAACGGCATCCAGTTCATGCAGGACGGCTACTGGTGGCTGGTGTACCCGGTCGGCGCCTGCATCGTCCTGGTCGTGATGGCGTGCAACCTGATCGGCGACGCCCTGCGCGACTCGCTCGACGTCCGGCTGCGGCGGCGCTAGTGGCACCCGTTCTCGAGGTCGACGACCTGTCGACCCATATTCAGCTCACCAAGTCCGTCGTGCAGGCGGTCGGGAACGTTAGCCTGCACATCGAGGAGGGTGAGACGCTCGGCCTGGTTGGCGAGTCTGGCTGCGGCAAGTCGATGACCGGCCTGTCGATCATGGGCCTGCTGCCACCCGGCGGCAAGATCGTCAACGGGTCGGTCAAGCTCGGGGGCCAGGAACTCGTCGGTATGCCCGACAGCGAACTCAGGAAGTACCGCGGCAACGAGGTCGCGATGATCTTCCAGGACCCGCTGACGTCACTCGACCCGACCAAGACGATTGGCTATCAGGTGGCCGAGCCCGTGCGGCTGCACCGGAACGTCACCAAGGAGGAGGCGCTCGACCGGGCTACCGAGGTGCTCACGTTGGTGGGCTTGCCGCGACCGAAGGAGCGGCTCACCGACTACCCGCACCAGCTGTCCGGCGGCATGCGGCAGCGCGTGATGATAGCGATGGCGCTCGCGTGCGAACCGAAGCTGCTGATCGCCGACGAGCCGACGACAGCGCTCGACGTGACGATCCAGGCCCAGATCCTCAGCCTCCTCGACGACCTGCAGGCTCGGCTGGGCATGGCGATGCTGCTGGTCACCCACGACATGGGGGTCATCGGCACGCACGCGGACCGGGTCAACGTCATGTACGCGGGCCGCATCGTGGAGACGTCGGATACCACCACGATCTTCCGGCACATGCGACACCCGTACACCAAGGCGCTGCTGGCCTCCATCCCGCGGCTGACCCAGGACAAGTCGCAGCGACTGCTTGCGATCGCCGGGCTGCCACCGGACCTGGCGCACCCGCCGAGCGGTTGCCGGTTCGCGGCCCGGTGCAGCCTGGCCACCGACCGCTGTCGCGCCGAAGAGCCGCAGTTGGCCGGCGAGAATCCCGGTCACGCGTTCGCGTGCTGGCACCCCGTCGACGGCCCCGCGGCCGTCGACGCGACCCCCGCAGCGGCGAGGGCCGCGCTGACCGTGACGCCGCGACCGGAGGACACCGCCGCGGCGGATGGCGCGGCCGTCGTCGACGGCGCCGTTATCGCTGAGCCAGTGTCAAACGGTGCGGGCGCTGGCGCCCCGCTGCTCGAGATCGCCAACCTGGTCAAGGAGTATCCGGTCACGTTCGGGATCCTGCAGCGCAAGGTCGGTGCCGTGCACGCAGTGTCGGACGTCTCGTTCTCGATTCGCGCCGGAGAGACGTTCGGGCTGGTCGGCGAGTCAGGCTGCGGCAAGACGACGATCGGCAAGGTGATCGTGGCGCTGGAGCGGCCGACTGGCGGGGAAGTCCGGCTGCGCGGCAAGACCATGTCCGGCCTCCGAGGCGGTGATCTGCGCCAGCATCGGCGCAACCTGCAGTTGATGTTTCAGGACCCGTATTCCTCGCTGGACCCGCGGATGCGGGTCGGGTCGATCATCCGCGAGCCGCTCGAGGTCCAGCACATTGGCAATCGACAGGAGCAGATGCAGCGGGTCAACGAGCTCCTCGATGAGGTGGGCTTGCCGCGGAACGCCGTGGAGCGCTACCCGCACGAGTTCTCCGGCGGCCAGCGGCAGCGCATCGGGCTCGCCCGCGCGCTCACTCTGAACCCGCAGGTGATCGTGGCGGACGAGCCGGTGAGCGCGCTCGACGTGTCCATCCGGGCCCAGGTGCTGAACCTGATGAAGCGGCTGCAGGCCGACCACGGGCTCACCTTCGTGGTGATCTCGCACGATCTGGCCGTAGTGAAGTACATGGCTGACAACATCGGCGTGATGTATCTGGGCAAGCTCGTCGAGCTCGGCCCGGCCGAGAGCATTTACCAGCGCGCCGCGCACCCCTACACGGCCGGGCTGATTTCCGCCATTCCCGAGCCCGAACCGAGTAGGGCCGACAGCAAGGCGGCGGGAGTCGCAGGCGAGCTGCCTAGCGCCATCAACCCGCCGTCGGGATGCCGGTTCCGGACCAGGTGCCCGCTGGCGCAAGAGGTGTGCACGGTCGAGGAACCGCCGTTGCGGCCGTTCGGTCCAGGCCACGTCGCAGCCTGCCACTTCCCGCTGCAGGCGCCCGCGCCGGTCCCAGCCGAGGCGATCAGCCCAGCGTCGAGCCGGTGATGAGGTTCGCGGGCACAGGCTGACCCTTTTGCAGCGCGGTGAACAACTGCGTTGCCGCCGTCTGGTTCCACTGCACGGCGTCCCCGACTGACGTGGAGTAGTTCGCGTTCGCGATCGGCACCGTTGTGGTCATCGGGTCGCGCAGCGCCCGGGCGGCCGACAACAGCTGGTACAGCTGGGTGGCCTGGTCGACGGTGAGGTTGCTCGCCACGCCGGACGCCGCGGGCAACGCCGAAAACGGGTTAAGGATCACCCCGGCGCTGGTCATCTTCTTCAGCAGCGCGGACAGGAAGAGTCGCTGGTCCTGCTCGCGCTGCAGGTCCTGGGTGGCGAAGCTGTGCCGGTCACGGACCCAGGCGAGCGCCTCGCCGCCGCTCAGCACCTGGCATCCGGCGTTGAGGTTCAGGCCCGAGGCCTGATCGTGGATCGGGCTCGGCAAGCACATCCGCACACCGCCGACCGCGTTCACCACGTTGACGAAGCCGCCGAAGCCGATGTCCATGAAGTGGTTGATGTAGAGCCCGGTGTCGCTCTGAATGGTCTTCGCGAGCAGTGCCGGCCCGCCGTAGGAGAAGGCTGCGTTGATCTTGTTGTAGCCGTAGCCAGGGATGTTCACGTACGAGTCCCGCGGCACGCTGATCAGAATCGGCCTGCCGCCGCCTGCGGGGATATGCAGGATCATGATCGTGTCCGAGCGGCCGGGTCCGGTGGCGTCGAGGTTGCCGGTCGAGTACGCGTGCTCCTCCGCCGTGGTCAGACCCTGCCGGCTGTCGGAGCCGGCGATCAGCCAGTTCGTTCCCGAGCCCGGCACCGGCCGGCCTGGGTAGTCGACCAGGATGGCGCTGCGGGTGAGCTTGCTGTTGAGGTAGAAGTACGTCGCCACCGTTCCGATCAGCGCCAGCACGACCAGCACCGCCAGCGCGCCGAAGATGCGCCGCGGCCGCAGCCATCGGCGTCCGCCGTAGCTGCCCGGTCCGCCAGGACCCTGCGAGTACCTGGCGGGGGAGCGGGATGGCGTCGCGAGCCCGCCTCGGCTGGACGTCGGGGGCTGATCCGGCCAGGATCCAGGTGGAGCGGACCGCCGCCCGGCTGAGCCGCCGAGGGAACTGCCCGGGTCGGCGTCACCGCCCGATGGTCGGTACGCGCTCTGTTCACCGCGGAACCAGCCCTCTGGCCATTCGCTCATGAGAGTCCGCCCATCGCCGTGCGCTGTCCTCATCGTCTCTACCCGGAAGACGCCCCCGGATCCAAATCGTTGGGGATCCCTCCCCACGAGATCGTGACCAGGTCACGGCCGGACGAGCCCAGGTCAACCGGGCGGTCGGGGTCGATTCCGAGGTCGGTCAGCGCGGCCGCCACCTCGGCTGCCCGCTCGGGCGGGACGCAAAGCCGCCGCCTGGTGATGTCGGTCAGCTCGGCGAAGCTCCCGTAATCCCGGCCGCTGGTCCGCCGCCAGCGCTCCGATCTGGCGTGAATGCCCATCGCGGCGAGAATGGCGAGCAGGTCGTCGGCGGTCGGACGCTCGGGCCGCACCAGGCCGTGGAAGCGCAGCCACAGCGAGTTGAGGCTCTCCAGTGGGTGGACGGCCGTGATCTCGACCACAACGAGCCGGCGGGCGGCAGCGGTGAGTGCTGCCAGAAACGGCTCGATGTCGGGCACGTTATAGAGCACGTGATGGCAGGCCACGACGTCGGCGCGGCCAGCCTCGGCGGCGACGCCCGGCCACCGGCCGGGCACCAGCGCGGCCCGGATGCCCGCAGCCGCGGCTCGCTCGGCGAGCAGGCCGAGCATGTCCGGTTCGGCGTCGACCGCGGTGAGGCTGGTGCACCGGGGCAGCAGCGGCAGGCAGGCCGCTCCCGCGCCGGAACCGACATCGAGGATGCTGCCCGGCGGGTCGAGCGCTGCCCAGGCCCGCTGGTAGGACGGCCCGGCCGGGGCCGCGGCGAGCCGGTCGGCCCGCCGCGTAAAGACCTGCCGTGGCAGCACCCACGGTGACTGCGGGGCCGCGGCGGTGATGTGGTCCGGTATGGCCCAGGCCGCGAGGTCAGACCGCCAGCGAGCGAGCAAACCGCGGAGCCGATCGGCCTCGTTCCCATCGAAGGCCATGGGTCGACACTAGGGCTAGTCGCACGCCGAGAGGCGTGGCGGCCTAGCCTTGGGTAGAAGGTGCGCCTGGAGACCGGGAGGTACTCGTGGCTGTCCCAACCGCCGCCAAGACCGACATTGATCTCGCCGAAGCCGGTGAGCTCGCCCAGCAGTTGCGCGTCGACTCCATCCGCTCGAGCACGTCCGCCGGCTCGGGGCACCCGACGTCAAGCATGTCCGCGGCGGACCTGCTGGCGGTGCTGGTCGGCCGGCACCTGCGTTACGACTGGGATGACCCGGCGAATCCGGGCAACGACCACCTGATCTTCTCCAAGGGGCACGCCTCGCCGCTGCTCTACTCGGTGTTCAAGGCGGTCGGCGTGGTCTCGGACGAAGAGCTGATGACCGGTTACCGCAGATTCGGGTCTCGGCTGGAGGGCCACCCCACGCCCGAGCTGCCGTGGGTGGACGTGGCGACCGGCTCGCTCGGGCAGGGCCTGCCCGACGGGGTCGGGGTCGCACTCGCCGGAAAGTATGTCGACGAGATTCCGTTCCGGGTCTGGGTGCTGTGCGGTGACAGCGAAATGGCGGAGGGCTCGATCTGGGAGGCGCTGGACAAGGCCTCGCACTACAAGCTGAACAACCTCATCGTGATGGTGGACGTGAACCGCCTCGGCCAGCGTGGGCCGACCGAACTGTCGTGGGATACCGAGACCTACAGCCGGCGGCTGTCCGCGTTCGGCGCCCGGGTGTTCTCGATCGACGGACACGACCTCAGCGCGATCGATCGCGCCATGCGCGAGGCGGCCGACGTCAGTCGAGACCAGCCGGCCGTCATCTTGGCCCGCACCCGCAAGGGCCGCGGCTTCTCCGAGGTCGAGGACAAGGAGGACTGGCACGGCAAGCCGCTACCGCCGGAGATGGCCGAGCGCGCCATCATCGAGCTCGGCGGTGAGCGGAATCTGATCGTCCGCGGACCGAAGCCCGCCGGTCGCCCAGCTGTTCGCGCCGATGGGGCGGCCGACGTGCAGCTACCCGTGTACAAGGTGGGCGACAAGGTTGCCACCCGGAAGGCCTACGGCGACGCGCTGGCAGCGCTCGGCGCGCGCCGCGACGTGGTGGCGATGGACGGCGAGGTGAGCAACTCGACCTTCGCCGACGAGTTCGCGCACAAGTATCCCGAGCGCTACTTCGAGATGTACATCGCCGAGCAGCAGCTGATCGCGGCTGCGGTCGGCTTCAGCGTCCGCGGATATCGGCCGTTCGCGTCGACGTTCGCCGCGTTCTTGACTCGGGCCTACGACTTCATCCGGATGGCCTCGATCTCGCAGGCCAACATCCGGCTGTCCGGCTCGCACGCTGGCGTGGAGATAGGCGCCGACGGCCCGTCGCAGATGGCGCTGGAAGACCTGGCGATGATGCGCGCCGTGCACGGCTCCGCCGTGCTATATCCGAGCGACGCGACCAGCGCGACGGCGCTGGTTGCTGCCATGGCTGACCGCGATGGCGTCTCTTACCTGCGCACCACCCGCGGCTCCTATCCGGTGCTGTACGCCGCCAGCGAGTCGTTCCCGGTCGGCGGTGCAAAAGTGCTCCGCAGCAGCGACGCTGATCAGGTCGCCCTGATCGGGGCGGGCGTGACCCTGCACGAGTGCCTGGCCGCTGCCGACACGCTGCGGTCCGAGGGAATCAGCGCACGGGTCATCGACCTGTATTCAGTCAAGCCGGTCGACGTGGACGTGCTGTCCGCGGCGGTGGCGGCGACGGGCGGTCGGCTCGTGGTCGCCGAGGACCACCACCCCGAAGGCGGGATCGGCTCGGCCGTCGTGGACGCGCTCACCGAGGCCGGCCGGGTGGAGCTGTCGCTCGAGCACCTTGCCGTGCGGGAGATGCCCGGTTCGGGCACGCCCGCGGAGCTGCTGAACGCGGCCGGCATCAACGCCAGCCACATCGCCGAGGCTGCGCGCAGGCTGGTCGGCAAGTCAGGCTGACCGGCGGCCGGACCTGGCTTCCGGTGCGCTCGGTCCCATGACACAGTGCTCACTGTGTCGTTGGATGGTTTGCCGGACTGGCTGTGGGCTTGGTGCCGGGATTATCTAGGCGGCGAACCCGCCGACGTGCTGTTCCGGCTGCATCAGGTCTCGATGGTGTTCGGCCTGCGGCTGACCAGTGGCACGGACGTGGTAGTCAAGGCGCGCGCCGACGATGGCCGGACCCAGGCGTGTGTCGCGGCTCAGGCCGGCTTGGCCGTGCGCGGCTTTCCATGCGCCCGGCCGCTCACGTCGGCAGTCCCCGTCGGTTCGCTGGCTGTGCACGCGGAGGAGCTCCGGCCCGGCGGTGAGGTGCTGCACGGGGACTCGCCGGAGGTGGCCGCGCGGACCGCGGAGGTGTTCGCCTGGCTCATGGCCGAACTGGCCGGAGTGACCGTCGCGCCACCGCTGCCGAACCCGCCCTGGGTGCGATGGGACCACACCGATCCCGGGCTGTGGCCGGCGATCGACTGCCTCGATGGCCAGGACCAGAGCGTCGTTCCCTGGTTTGTGGTGGACACGGCCGAACGGGCTCGGCGGCGGCTACTGAGCGCTGGGCTACCTTGCGTTCTTGGCCACGCCGACTTCGAGGCGCAGAACCTCCGGTGGCACGGTCAGCAGGTGTGGGCGGTGCACGACTGGGACAGCCTGGCGTGGCAGCCGGAGGCGGCGCTGGCGGGAGCGGCGAGCGGGTCTTTCGCCAGTGACGGGCCGCCAACGCTGGCGCCGATCGAAAGCTCCGAGGTCTTCCTGACGACCTATCAGGAGATCCGCAGGCGCGGGTTCACGGCCGCAGAACTGGAGATCGCGTGGGCGGCCAGCGTGTGGATGGCGGCGTATAACGCCCGCGAGGAAGCACTGCGCTGGGACACGGCGGTGGGCCGCACCGCGCTCCGCGCCCAGGCAGCTGAACGCCTCCGCCGGGCTCGGGCCTAGCACCAGCACGCACGCCTGGGCGCCGGCACCATCAACCGAGTCGCAGTCGACGTCAGTGGCCAGCCCTACCTTGACCTGGAGCGCGGGGCAGCGGCGATGCTCGCTCGCAAGTGACCGGCATTACTCGCGGAGCTGCCGGGCTTAGCCGTTGTACCTCC
>JASHOE010000302.1 GCA_030041275.1 Streptosporangiaceae bacterium | reverse complement strand
CCACCCCCTGCCCGGCCACCTACCGCCCTGCCAGCGCCCGCGCGGCCACCCTCGGCCCCGCCACTGCCTGGCCGGCCAGTGCCTGCCCGGCCTCCCCCCGCCTGAGCAGGACTCGTCTGCGCGGCCGAGCTTCCCTTGTTCTGCGCCGCGCGCTTGGCCTTCGCCGCGGCGCGCCGCTGGGCGGGATGGCCAGGGCGCAGCTCGGCCGGCGGAGTGGGGCCCTTGCCTTCGAGGGCTCGCCTGCCGTGCCCACCCGTACCAGGCCGAGGCTTACCGGACTTGGTCCACCCGCCCCCTGACACCTTGGCGGCCGCCGCGGGACGAGCGCCGGGAGTTCGCCGCGGCGGCGTCACGTGCTCAGCTCCCAGCGCGGCCCGCGCGGCGTGTCCTCGACCGTGACGCCGGCCTCAGAAAGCTGCGCCCTGATCGCGTCTGCGGCCGCGTAGTCCTTGCGCGCCCGCGCCGCCTCCCGCTGCTCGAGGGCGACGCTCACCAGCGCGTCCACGACGGACCGCAGGTCCGTGGCGGCCCCAGTGTCAGCCCACGGCGGCGCGAGCGGGTCGAGGCCGAGCACCGCGAGCATCGCCCTGGCGGCGCCGAGCCACTTGGCAGTGCCAGCAGCGTCAGCGACGGCTACCGCCGCGTTCCCCTCCCTGATCGCATCGTGCACCAGCGCGAGCGCCTGCGGCACGGCAAGGTCGTCGTCCATCGCCGCGGTAAACGCGGCGGGCAGCGACGCGCTGTCAGCAACCACCACCCCGGTGCTCGGATCATCGGGTCCGACCAGTTCCGCGGCCCTTGTCATGAACCCCTCGATGCGGCGGTATGCCGTCGCGGCCTCGGCCAGCGCCGCGGCCGAGTACTCGATCTCCGAGCGGTAGTGCACCTGACCGAGGTAGTACCGCAGCTCCACCGGACGGACCTCGGTGATCATCCGGTCGACGAGCAGCGAGTTGCCGAGCGACTTGCTCATTTTCTCGCCGCCTACGCGCACCAGCCCGTTGTGCATCCAGTACCGGGCAAAGCCGTCGCCGGCGGCGTGCGACTGAGCCACCTCGTTCTCGTGATGCGGAAACAGCAGGTCGAGTCCGCCGGCGTGGATGTCAAAGGTCGAGCCGAGGTACTTGGTCGACATCGCCGAGCACTCGAGGTGCCAGCCCGGCCGCCCAGGGCCCCACGGTGTCGGCCAGGACGGCTCGCCCGCTTTGGCGCCTTTCCAGAGCGCGAAGTCACGCGCGTCGCGCTTTGCCGCGTTGTCCTCGGTGTCGGCGGCCGCCTTCATGTGCTCGATGCGCTGGCCAGAAAGCTCGCCGTAGGCAGGGAAGGAGAGCACGTCGAAGTAGACGTCGCCGCGTTGCGCGTACGCGTGCCCGGCGTCGATCAGCCGCCGCATCAGCTCCACCATCTCGGGCACGTGCCCGGTAGCCCGCGGCTCCACGTCCGGCGGCAGGCAGCCCAGCACGTCGTACGCACGAGTGAAGGCGCGCTGATTCCGCTCGGCGACGGCCCACCAGGGAATCTCCTCGTGGATGGCCACCGCCAGAATCTTGTCGTCGATGTCGGTGACATTCCGGCAGTAAGTCACCTGGTAGTGGGACGCCCGCAGCCAGCGCACCAGGATGTCGAAGCTGACGCCAGACCGGATGTGACCGATGTGCGGTGGCGCCTGCACGGTCGCGCCACACAGGTACAGCGAGACCTTGCCCGGCTGCAGAGGCCGGAACTCGCGGACCGTGCGCGTTGCGGTGTCGTAGAGGCGAAGCGTCACGGCCCAAGGCTACGGGATGCGTCCGCGTGCGTGCCGCGCGTGCCGGACGCGGGACGAGCCGACCCAAGCGGGACTGTGTCGTCGTGCCCGATGGGCGAAAAATATGGCAATGAAGTCACATGAGACGTATGTACGGGTAGCGTCGTGCAGCCAACCAGGCGGTCCGCCGCCCGCGGATCGGCGGGCCCCATGGCGGCGATATGCCCGCAGGGCCGGCTGGTGCCGCTTGTCTCATACCTTGGTGGAGTGGACAGGCCCGATAAGCGAGCGGAACGGGCTCGTCTGGTCACCCGCTTCGCGGGCCTTTCCCGCCGCCGGCGGTTGCTCATCATCGGGGTTACCGCCGCTGTTGTCGCGGCCGGCGCGACGATCGCCGCCGTGACAAGCACCCGCCAGCCGACCCAGCCGATCGCGGCGCGCACTCACGTACCGGCGCAGGACCAGCCGGGCCCAGTCATCTTGGTGCCCGGCTACGGCGGCAGCACCAGCGCGCTGAACGTGCTCGCCAGCCGGATTCAGGCCACCGGCAGGACCGCGACGGTCCTGCGCCTGCCCGGCACCGGCACCGGCAGCCTGATCGCGGACGCCGCCCTGCTCAACGCCGCCGTCGACAGCGACCTGCGACTCGGCGCACCGTCGGTCGACGTGGTCGGCTACTCGGCCGGCGGCGTGGTCGCACTCATCTGGGCGCGCCGCGACGACGGAGCCGCCAGTGCTCGGCGCATCATCACCCTGGGCTCGCCGTTCCACGGCACCCAGCTCGCCGCCGCCGCGGAGGCGATGGTGCCCGGCGCCTGCCCAGCAGCGTGCCAGCAGCTCGTCCCCGGCAGCCCGCTGCTGGACAGCCTCGACGTCGCGGATCCGGCCGGGCTGCCGCGGTGGATGTCGGTGTGGACGACCGACGATCAGGTGGTGACGCCGCCCGACTCGGCCCGGCTGCCAGGCGCGCTCGACGTGCAGCTGCAGTCCGTCTGCCCGGCCGCGTCTGTGAGCCACTCTGAGCTGCCCACCAGTCCTGCGGTGATCGCGATGGTCCTGCGCGCGCTCGGCACCGGGCCGATGACGCAGCCGACCGCAGCCGACTGCGGCTAACGCCGGCCTCTCAGCTCGTGACGTCCTTGGTCGCGAAATTGGCCCACGCGGCGGCCAGGAATACCAGCACGTAGACGCCCTGGATCGCGTATCCCTGGTCGATTGGCCGCCAGAGGATCGGCTGCCGGAAGAAATCGACCCAGGCCAGCCAGTACCGGGTGGGCAGGTACGGGCTAATCGCCGCTGCCGAGTTGAGCGCGACGAGCACACCGCTGGTAATCAGCGCGGCGAGCGCGCCAAGCGTCGCCGCCAGCGCCGAGTCGGTCAGCGTAGACAAGAACAGCGCGATCGCGCCGACGCCCAGCATCGACACCGCGATGAAGGTGATCGCGCCCGCGGTGCGCACGAGTATGTCCGCCGGGGTCAGGCTGGTACCCGATAGCGACGTAGCGATCACGTTGGTGGTGATCCCGTTCGAGCCCACCGCGACCGGCTTGTCGCCGAACAACACGCGCCCGGTTAGGTAGGACGTCCCCGCGACGGCGAGGACCGCGATGAGGACGAACACCACGAGCGTGATCAGCTTCGCGACGAGCAGCCGGGTGCGGCCGACCGGCCGGGCAAGCAGGTAGCGCAGCATGCCGGAGCTTGCTTCGCCCGCGACCGCGTCACCAGCGACGACGGCGACCGCGACGGGCAGGAAGATCGGCAGCACGACGGCGAGCGCGGCGGCCGGGAACAGCGATCCGTTCGACAGCACGGCAGACAGTAGGGCCGGACCTTGACCGGGCGGCGGCGCGACGTGTGTCACGGCCACGAACACGGCCACCACGATCGGCAGGAGGCACAACAGCGCGACGGTGATCCAGCTTCGGGGCCGCCGGGCCAGCTTCGTCAGCTCTACTCGGATCATCGACCTGCCGTCTCGCCTGCTCCAGCGGCTGTGTCGGGTGCCGCCGCCTCGCCCGACGCCGCTGTCTCTCGCGCCGCCGGGTCCGCCGCCGCCGCGACCGGGACCTCCGCCGCCCGGTGTGCCGCCGCCGGGTGTTCCGCCGCCGGTTCCTCTGCTACCGGGACCGCCGCCGTCGTCGTGCTTGCAGCGTTCTTCTCTGCCCCTGTTGTTCGCTTCGCGGGCTCGCGCGTGGTAGGCCCGGCAGCGCCGTCGAACCGGTCGGAGCTGCCTGTCGTCACGGACAAGACCAGGTCTTCGAGTGAGCGGCGCTCGGGTCCTATCTCGCTGATTCGCAGGCCAGCGGCGGCGAGCTGGGCGTTCACCGCGGCCGGATCGGCGTCGGCGATGACGAGCCGGTCGCCGTCCCGCTCGGCCACCCGGCTGCCGAGCGCTGCTGCGGCCCGGTCGGCATCGGCGCTGTGCACCACGACTCGGCCGGTCGGTCCGCGCAGCGCTGTGAGGTCATCTTGCAGCACCAGGCGGCCGCGATCCAGGACGCCAATCCGTGAGCACAGCTGCTCCACCTCCATGAGCTGGTGGCTGGACATGAACACGGTCGTTCCAGCAGCGTTGAGCTCACCGAGCAGCGTGCGGATCTCGTGGATGCCGCGTGGGTCCAGGCCATTCGTCGGCTCATCGAGGATGAGGAGCCGCGGGGAGCGCAGCAGCGCCGCCGCGAGGCCGAGACGCTGGCGCATGCCGAGCGAGTACTTACGCACCGGCCTGTCGTCGATCCCGCCGAGCCCGACGCGGTCAAGCGCGTCCCCGATGCGCCGCCGCCGCTCCCGGCGACGCCCGGCCGACCGTGGGCCGGCCGCGTCGATCATTGCCAGGTTCGCGCGGCCGGACAGATGGCCGTATGCACCTGGGGCCTCGACGAGGGCTCCGATCCGCGGCAGCACCGCGGAGATCTGCCGAGGTACCGGTCGGCCGAGCACCTCGATCGTGCCGCTCGTGGCGTACACGAGGCCAAGCAGCATGCGCACGACGGTGGTCTTGCCTGACCCGTTCGGGCCGAGGAAACCGTAGCGGTCACCCTCGCGCACATCGAGATTGACGTCGTCGACGACGAGCAGCGAGCCGTAGCGCTTGGTGAGTCCGGAGGTAACGATCACGGGTACTCCGGAAGCTGCTGGGCGGCGCGCTCAAGAACGCTGGCGGTGACGGTGCCGGTGAGCAGGTAGATCGGCCCGGCGGGTGGCTGCCACGCCAGGACTGTCATCAATGGCGTCAGAATGATGACCGCCGTGCCGCCGCCGAGTTGCACGGTGACACCCGCCGAGCTGGCGGCCTGGATCAGGGACTGACCGGTACTGGGCGGCAGCGGGACCACGGCGAACCTGGCAAACCCGGTGCCGTACGCGGCGAGGTCCGGCAAGCCGGGCACGCCCGTAACCTCGCCCACGTCACCGAGGCTGCTCGGCAGCTCGGGCCCGTAGCCGTGCAGGATCCGGGATACGTCGGGCAGGCTGCTGCTTGCGTAGTCCACGCCGACGCCCAGGTCCGGGGACACGACCGCTAGCGTCGGCGGAGTGAAGCTGACGTCCAGGAATTGACTGACCAGTACAGGGGCCGCCGAGTTGCGGCCGAAGATCTGCACTTCGACAGCCACTCCGGTGTGCGGGTCTGCCCACACATCGACAGCGCTGATGGTCGAGGTGGTGCCGGCGGGCGTCAGCCGGAGCCCAGCCGCATCCACGCCTGCCACCCGCCGGGCTGGCAGTGTGGAGACCCTGGTTCCCGACTCGGCATAACTCACCAGTCGCTCAGCTAGCGCAGGCGGCAGCAGGTCGGCCGGGCGCGGCAGCCGCACCGGCTGACTGCCAACGATCTGAGTCAGCAGGTTGTCGCTGTAGTTCCACTCATACGTGCCGTAGGCGCCCGACTGATAGGTGTCGCTCTCGCCCGCGCTCGTCAGCACGTCCGCGCGCCACTGATCAACGGACCGGTACCAGGCGTACTGATCGGTCGTGCCATCCAGCAGCGAGGTGACGTCGCCCAGGTCGGGCAGGCTGGGCAGCCCCAGGTCGACGTTGCTCTCAACGTAACCCTGATAGGGAACGTCGCCCGACGAGATGATCCGATCCCGCAGCTGCGTGGCCGACACGGTCGCGGCCGGCACCGGCCAGGCCGCGATCAGCGCAGGAAGCCCGCAGAGCAGCGCAGTCCCAGCCGCCACGAATGTCCAGCGGCCGAACGCCTGACGGCTGACGACTCGCATCAGCAGGTCGGGCGGGGTCGGGCAGGCACGAACCAACATTACGTCTGCCTGCTCGCTCAGCGGTCCGCGGCCAAACGTTTGACATCAAATGATTAGCTATCTAACATTTGGCGATGGGCGGCCGTCAGGGCCGATCACCTGAACGACCTACTAGTCCGGGGGAGCAAAGTGACTGACGCGGTACATGGGATCGCCACCCCGGCCGCGGTGCCGGGCAGCCATCCAGATCTGGCCGGCCGGGTTGCCATCGTCACTGGCGGATCTCGCGGCATCGGCGCAGCGACCGCGGCTGCCTTCGCGGCTAACGGCGCCGCGGTGGCGATCGCCGGCCGAGACGAGGCAGCGCTTGCCACTGTGGCGGCCGGTATAGCCGAGCGTGGCGGCCGAGCCATCTGGGTGCGGGCCGACTGCACGGTGCCCGCCGATCTGAGCCGCATGACCGAGACGGTTTGCGCGCAGCTCGGGGCGCCCGGCATCCTCGCCGCGTTCGCGGGCGGCAACGGCATGCCAGTCCCGACCGACGCCGAGACGGCGGAGCACTGGCGCGAGGTCGTGGAGACGGACCTCAACTCCGTCTTCTATACGATTCGCGCCGTTCTGCCGAGCATGCCGGATCGCCGCGGCGCCATTGTCACCATGTCGTCAGCCGCAGGCCGGCAGGCTGCGAGGTCCGCGGCTGCGTACGCGGCGGCCAAGGCCGGCGTCATCGCGCTGACCCGGCACCTGGCTGCCGAACTGGCGCCGCGCGGGATCAGGGTCAACTGCCTTGCGCCGTCCGCAACCGAGAACGACAAGATGCGCGCGTGGATGTCGGCTGACCAGCGGGCGCAACTCGGCGCCAGCTTCCCGCTCGGCCGGATCGGGCAACCCGCGGACGTCGTCGCAGCCGCGCTGTTCCTGGCTTCCGACGCGTCCGCTTGGATCACCGGAGTCACGCTTGACGTCGCCGGCGGCAAGGTGATGGTGTAGCCGCTCCGAAGCCGGCAGCGACGCTGCGGAAGCCCGCTCCGCACCCGGCAGCACACGCTGCGGAAGCCCGCTCCGCAACCAGCGGCAGACGCTGCTGACGTGGCGGACTGTCGACACGGCGTCATGAATGGACGTCTGGTGCAGTCTAGGTGCCCCAGGCCGGCACTCATGAGCGCGGCTAGGAAGCCCAACGCCCCGTTTGCCGTTATTGTTCGCCCGATGTCATCGGTCAGCCGGGATTCACTGGCCTTGCCGTGGGCGGCGGCTCAGAATCCGGGCCCGCGGTCCGCCTGCTCCGCGCTGCGCTGGCCGCGGGCTGCTCCCGCCCAGGTCCAGGCGTACTCGGGATCCTCTGCGGCGCGAGCCGGATCGGCGATCATCAGCGGGCGGAACGTGTCGATCATGACGGCCGTCTCGTCCGTCCTGGTCGCGCCCTCGCTCATGCCGCGGATGACCGCCTCCACCGCGCCCGGCTGCGGCCCATGCGTGAATCCGGACGGGTGCAGCGTGATCGAGCCGAGTCCCACCCCCGAGCCCTTGCGCGCCGAGTAGTCGCCGGCGACGTAGTACATCATCTCGTCGGAGTCGACGTTGTGATGGTTGTACGGGATCGGCACAGCCTCCGGATCAAAGTCCAGCGGCCGTGGGCAGAACGAGCAGATCACGAAGTTCGGCCCCTCGAACGTCTGGTGCACCGGCGGTGGCGCGTGCGTCCGCTTCACGATCGGCTCGAAGTCCGCGATGTTAAACGCGTACGGGTACAGGTAGCCGTCCCAGCCGATCACGTCGAACGGGTGGTACGCATACGTCAGCCTCGTCAGGCCCGCGATGGTCCGCACGACCACGGGGACATCCTCGCCGTCGGCGAGCAGCGGACCAGCCGGACCGCGCAGATCGCGCTCACAGTACGGGGCGTGCTCGAGAAACTGGCCGTACTGCGACAGGTACCGCCGCGGCGGCCTGATGTGGCCTCGCGCCTCGACGATGAGAGCGTGGACGCCACCAGTGCCGGGCCGCCAGCGGTGAATAGTGCCGCGCGGCACGATGACATAATCGCCGGGACCCGCGGCGATGCTTCCGTACACCGAGTCGAATGCAGCGGTGCCGGACCGCAGATAGACGGCCTCGTCGCCAACGGAGTTGCGGTACAACTCGGAGTCCGCGTCGGCCGCGGCGAACGAGATGCGTACGTCTTCGTTTGCCATCAGCAGCTGCCTGCCGAGCACGAGGTCGCCACCAGTAGCCAGGTCCTGGGTTCGGAAGTGGCGCGGTAGCAGCGGGTGGTTGGCCACCAGGCGAGTGTCGGTGGCGGTCGCGAGGCCCTCGCTCTTGACGATCGCCGTGGGCGGGTGCTGGTGATACAGCAGCGAGGAATCCGAGACGAAGCCCTCCTCGCCCATCAATTCCTCGGCATACAGGCTGCCGTCTGGCCCGCGGAAGCGGACATGGCGCTTTGCCGGAACGTCGCCTGCAACCCGGTAGTACGGCATATCGTCTCCTTTGACGCGGGCTGGCCGATGAGCCCATTCTCCCGCCCCCAATCGGCGGTCAGGCAACGCCCTGACGCCGCCGACGCCCGCCGGGCCACCCAGGAAGGAACGGCCAGGCCGATGAGCGGACAAGATCCGATACTGGACAACCCGGCTGGACCACAGCAACGGCCCGCCGAACGTGCCAGCGCGCGGCGCGGTTCAGGACACACGCTGCGGCTGGTTGGCGTGGTAGCTGTGTCCGTCGGCGTCGCCGCCCTCGCCGCCGCAACCTTCGTGCTGTCGTACACCGGGATCCACACCGTCGCGCTGCAGGCCGGTGTCACGTCGCAATACGCCAAGGACTACCCGCTGATGCTGGACGCGATGCTGGTGATCGCGCTGGCGGCCGTGCTCGCGCTGCGCGGCGCCGGACTGCCGAGCCGCGTGCTCTCCTGGGTCGCCTTGCTTGCCGTGCTGGGAGCCGCCGCGGGCGCTGACACCCTGCATGCGACCGGCCGCAGATTGCCGCACAACGCCGCGGCCACCACCGCGGCGGTGCTGCCATGGGCGCTTGTGCTCATCGCATTCCTGTTGATGCTCGCCCTGCTGCGACATGTCAGGCTGCGCCGTCACGCGGGTACTGACCTGCGCATGCCGGCTGACTTGTACGTGGCCGCGGGTCAGCCCGTTCAGGGCGGTCAGCAGGCACCGTCCAGGCTTGTGTCTCCGCTGCCAGTGCGGACGCCGCAGCCGTGGAACTCCTCGTCCATCGTGCCGGGGTTCAACTCGCAGCTCGTATCGTCCGCGGCTGCGGGCGCTGCGGCTGGCGCCGCCGCGGCGGCGGGGCAACCTGGCCCATCTCAGGGCGAGGCCAGCCCCGGCAGCGACGAAGGCACGGCCGACACCGATCGGGCCACAGACGGGCCCGATCACACCCGCATGACTGTGGCCGCCGTTGCCGAGGAGCCAGCAGCGCAGACCGACGAGCAGCAGCCCGACACCAACCCGGCAGATCAGGCCGACGTGTCGTCTGCTGGTGCCAGCGACACAGTCGCTGAGGCCGATAGCACCGTCGCCCCCTCTGCCGTCGAGGACGGCCGGCCGGGAACCGAGGAGTCAGAGGCAGAAGAGCCAGAGACGGAGGAGCCGGGAACAGAAGCTCCAGGAACAGCTGACCCAGCCGACCGCAACGCCGACGCCGGCGCCGACAGCGCTCCGGCTGCCACGGCAGCCGGGACCGGCGGCGCCGGAGCCCAGGGCCCGGAGAAGACAGATCCAGCTTCCACTGACAGCGAAGCCGACAGAGTCCCAGCTCCGAGAGCGGCGGACGATGGCGTTCCTGAGCGGGCCGAACCTGAGATGGCTCAAGTCAGCGGCGACGCCGAGGATGAGGACATGCCGGTGTTCCACCGCGTGCGCAGCTCACCCACTCCGCCGGGAACCTGATCGTCGGAATTCCGGCCGGAGCGAGGCCCTGACTACGCGCGGATGACCATCGCGGTGGCGATCGCGGCGATTCCCTCGCCGCGACCGGTCAGGCCGAGTCCGTCGCTCGTGGTCGCGGCCAAGCTAACCTCCGCGCCGCCTAGAGCTGCCGCGAGCGCCTGCTCTGCTTCGGCACGCCGGGTCGAGACGCGCGGACGGTTGCAGATGACCTGCACAGCGACATTTCCGATGCGAAAGCCAGCTGCTTCGATGAGCCGCGCGCTCTCAGCCAGCAGCGCGGAGCCCGAGGCGCCCGCCCATTCCGGCCGGCTCGTGCCGAACTGGCTGCCCAGGTCACCGAGGCTGGCTGCGGACAACAACGCGCTGCACGCTGCGTGAGCGGCCACGTCACCGTCCGAGTGGCCGCTCAGGCCATCCTCGCCAGGCCACAACAGGCCAGCCAGATAAAGCGGCCTGCCCGCCTCGAGGGGATGAACATCGACGCCGATGCCGACTCGCGGCAGCACGTCGACCACAGCGTCAGGAAGCGAGAATCTCGTCGAGCAGAGCCTCGGCCTTGTCCTCGTTGGTCTTCTCGGCGAGAGCCAGCTCGCTAACCAGAATCTGCCTCGCCTTGGCCAACATGCGCTTCTCACCGGCCGACAGGCCGCGCTCGCGGTCGCGGCGCCACAGGTCACGCACTACCTCGGCCACCTTGTTCACGTCGCCCGAGGCGAGCTTCTCCAGGTTGGCCTTGTACCGGCGAGACCAGTTCGTGGGCTCCTCGGTGTAGGGGGCCCTCAGCACGTCAAAAACGCGCTCTAGCCCTTCCTGTCCGACCACGTCACGGACGCCTACGAGCTCGGCATTGTCCGCGGGAACACGCACCGTCAGGTCACCCTTGTCGACCTTCAGCACGAGGTAGGTTCTGTCCTCGCCCTTGATCACACGAGTTTCGATTTCCTCGATCCGAGCAGCCCCATGATGGGGGTAGACAACGGTGTCGCCGACCTTAAATGACATGTGGCACGTACCCCTTCCGCTGGATACCAGCTTACCACGGGCAGCCAGGGCGATTCGCTGTCGTTAGCGGCAAAGGTGCAGGTCAATGGCGCAGTTGATGATCGTCAAATTGCGTCGCCGCTGGCCGGCCGCCTAGCCGGGTGGGCTTTCCCAGGTCGGCGGACGCTCCTGGCGTCCGGCTGACCCCGCCGGCTCGCGCTGGCTCATACTGAGAAGAGACGTTCGCTCCTGTCGGAGAGGAAGCCGTGAGCCCAGGCAGCGAACCGGAACGGGACGATAGTGGCCTGCCACCGGTCGACATCGAGATTCCCGACGATGCGCGGGAACTCGATCGTGACGTGCAGGCGTACTACCGGGAGGCCCGCGCCCAGCGACGCCACCAGCGGCGGACCCGCTGGCACCGCTCGCTCGGCAAGGACGGCATCGTGCTGCCGCTGCTCGCCTGCTGCCTGATCCTGGCGCTGATCACGGGAACCCTCCTGACGGTGTTCACCGCGACGTCCGACCAGGGTGTGACCGGTCTGCCCCATTCAGGCTCCTCCCCGGCCCGGCCGACTAGCCCGGCCCCGTCACCCAGGGTTCGGACGGAACAGATCCCGGCTAGCCCGGCCGCGCACATCGCCCGGGCTCGCGTGCCGCCCGGCGCGATGATCGCAACACGTTATGGCCTGGTCCCGGTCGCCGAGCTCAGCAGCGCCATGCTCGTGCTCGTACCACAGCGGTGCGGCACGAGCTGCGCCGCCACGGTGGCCTGGCTGGCTGACGCGGCAGGGCGGGCCGGGGTGGAGGCCTTCGTGGTCTACAACCAGCAGACCGTGGCAGAGGTCCAGCGTCTGTACAGCCGACTAGACGCCCGGCGCCAGTCAGAAGTGATCCTGACCTACGACTTCGACACGATATTGACGACGCGGGTCAACTACCCGCGAGGCTTCCCGGCGGCCCAATTGACGGCCATCCTGATATCCCACAACAGGACGGCGCGCTACGCCGACCGGCTTGCTCCCGCGGAGAGCCCGGCCTCGCTGATACGGGCCGTGGTCAACTGACCTTGCCCATGCGGCTGCCATCCAGGCCGCCGCCAGGCCGATCGGCCGGGCCGGCGCGAGCTGCCATTCGTGGTTTAGTTACGCTGTGCCGCGTCTGTCGGTCATCCCATCAAGGAGGGCATGCCGTGATCCGGAGCCGCTGGGCAGGCGCACTGTCACATCGGCTGGTGCTCGTGGCGGCAGTCGCGCTGATTCCGGCTATCGCCGGCTGCGAGGCCGGCAACAACGCGCCGACGCTGGACTTCCACTACCCGACCGACGCGGCCGGCACGGTTGTCGGCGACTTGTCCATCAGGAACGTCTTCGTGCTGGGTGCTCCGATTGGCCGTGACCTCGCGAGCGGCGACTCAGCGAGCATCTTCCTGGCCCTGGTGAACACCGGAGCCAACGACACGCTGCTCAGCATCTCCGCTCCCGGCACGGCGAGCTCGGTGACGCTCCCGGCCGGCGGCATCCCGATCATCGATGGTCATCCGGTGTATCTCGCGGGCCCGAAGCCGGAGATCGTGCTCCGCGACCTGACTAGGCCGTTGATGAGCGGCTCCGACATTAAGCTCAAGCTCAATTTCAAGAACGCGGGGACGGTCACGCTGCAGGTGCCGGTCATGCCGCGGGCGGCCCAGTACGCCACCCTGCAGCCGCCGCTCCCGGCCGCCACGCCAACCGTCGCGGCGCACGCGAGCGCCCAGACGACGCCGACGCCCAGCGCGACGCCGTCGGCCAGCGCCTCACCTTCGCCGTGAGCTAGCCGATCGGCTCGAATTTGTAGCCGAGCCCGCGCACCGTCACGATGTGGCGCGGGTTAGTCGGCTCGGTCTCGATCTTTGCGCGCAGCCGCTTTACGTGCACATCTAGCGTCTTGGTGTCACCGACATAGTCTGCGCCCCAGACCCGGTCGATGAGCTGCATCCGGGTCAGCACCCGACCGGCGTTGCGCAGCAGCACCTCGAGCAGCTCGAACTCCTTCAGCGGCAGCTGCACCTGCTTGCTGCGCACCGTGACGACGTGCCGATCAACGTCCATGCGCACTGGCCCCGACTCCATGATCGAGCTGACCGGCTCGCTCACGTCGCCGCGACGGCGCAGGACCGCGCGCATCCTGGCCACGAGCTCGCGGGACGAGAACGGCTTGGTGACGTAGTCGTCCGCGCCGAGTTCGAGACCCACCACCTTGTCGATCTCGCTGTCCTTGGCGGTCAGCATGATGACCGGCACGCTGGACCGCTCGCGCAGGCTGCGGCACACCTCGCTGCCCGGCAGCCCCGGCAGCATGAGGTCGAGCAGCACGAGGTCGGCGCCGGTGCGGTCGAAGGTCTCGATGGCGTCCGGGCCCGTCGGGCAGACGGCGACCTCGAATCCCTCCTTGCGCAGCATGTAGGACAGCGCGTCGCTGAAGGACTCCTCGTCCTCTACTACGAGCACCCGAGTCACGTGCCTGCCTCCCTGGCAGATCGCGCGGCAGCGTGGTCCGTCCGCGCTCGCTGGTCTTGACTACCGCGGTCCGTGCCGTTCTGCATGCTGCGTCGCGGACGCAGCGGAAGGCACAGGGTGAAGGTGGAGCCGGCACCTTCCTCGCTCCACACCGTGACATTGCCGCCGTGCGCGGCCGTCACGTGCTTCACGATGGCGAGGCCGAGGCCAGTACCGCCGGTCGCTCGCGACCGGGCCGGGTCGACGCGGTAGAAGCGCTCGAAGATGCGCTCCCGGTCGCGCTCCGGGATGCCGATGCCCTGGTCGGTGACGCTGATCTCGGCCGTCCCCCCGGACAGGACCTTCGTTGTGATCAGCACTCTGGTCTTGTCCGGGCTGTAGGCGATCGCGTTCTCCAGCAGGTTGCGGAGCGCG
This sequence comes from Streptosporangiaceae bacterium, assembly GCA_030041275.1. Classification (GTDB taxonomy): domain Bacteria; phylum Actinomycetota; class Actinomycetes; order Streptosporangiales; family Streptosporangiaceae; genus JAJYUU01. Next base: position 17,577 of record JASHOE010000302.1, on the reverse strand, counting down.
GTGACAAGCAGGTCCTCATCACCGAGGACGGCGATGCCGCGCTCACCGCTGACCTCGAGCGAGATGCCGCGAACGCTAGCGCGCATCCGGCAGCGGTCGACCGCCTCTGCCTGGACGTCGTCGAGCAGAACTGGACGCGGATCTGGGACCGGCTCCGCCGCCTGGATGCGGGACAGCATGATGAGGTCCTGAACCAGGTCGGTCAGCCGCGCTGCCTCCTGACGCATGCGGCCGGCGAAGCGCAGCACGGCCTCGGGATCGTCGGCGGCCTCTTCTACGGTCTCGGCCAGCAGGGCCAGCGCACCGACCGGCGTCTTGAGCTCGTGGCTGATGTTGGCGACGAAATCCCTGCGGACCTCGTCCACTCGGCGGCTCTCGGTCTGGTCCTCCGCCAGCAGCAGGATCAGTCCGCCGTCTCCCACCTCAGCGCCGAGCGGCGCGATCCGCACCGCGAAGCTGGTCGCTCGGCCGTTGAAGCGGTTGGTCATGATGTCGATCTCGCCCTCGCGCGGCATGCCCTCGCGGCGAACCTGCCGCGCCAGGGCTAGCAGCTCGCCGACTGCGAGCCGGCCGTCCTCGACCAGGCCGAACTCACGCGCCGCGTTGCTTGAAGTGAGCACGCGGTCGTCACTGTCCAGGACAACCGCAGACGACAACAGCACGGCGAGCACCGCGCCGACACCTGGGGGCAACTTCGCGTCCGCGTTGAACTCGCTGACGGACATGTCCGAGGACATGACGGCTTGCACCCCCAACTCCACGATCCTGATCGTATTAGCGCGGCCACGTCGCCGCCCACCGCGTGCTGCCCGTACCAGCGGTTCTTCGCCCGATGTTCACCCGCGCAACTTCTGGCGTCAACATTGATTGTGCCTGGCGGAAACCAGTGGCCAGGCCGTTCCGCGCGCTGAGGACACACACCCGCGGAGCCCCGGCGGCGCGCGACTCAGCGACGAACCGCGGCATCGCTGCCGCCACGGCGCTGAATGGCAGGCGAGAGCTGCCCTGTCAGGCCGGGCCGCTGCCCTGCGCCCGGACCGCCTCGGCCGCGGCTGCCGCGGCCTCCGGGTCGAGGTACCTCCCTAGCCCGGTAGGCCGGAATCTGGCGTCGAGCTCGTACACCAGTGGCATGCCAGTCGGGATGTTCAGCTCGGCGATGTCCGCATCGCTGATGTGGTCCAGGTGCTTGACCAGCGCGCGCAGCGAGTTGCCGTGCGCGACGATCAGCGGCGTCCGGCCGGCTGCGAGATCGGGAATGATGGCGTCATACCAGTAGGGCAGCATCCGCTCGACTACGTCACGCAGGCACTCGGTCCGCGGGAGCAACTCATCGGGCAGCAGCGCGTAGCGGGGGTCGCCGGCCTGTGACAGTGGATCGTCGTCGGGAAGCGGGGGCGGCGGCACGTCGTATGACCTTCGCCACAGCATGAACTGCTCGCCGCCGAATTGCGCCTTGGTCTGTGCCTTGTCCTTGCCCTGCAACGCGCCGTAGTGGCGCTCGTTCAGCCGCCAGGATCGGCGCACGGGCAGCCAGGCCAGGTCCGCGACTTCCAGTGCGATGTTCGCGGTCTGGATGGCGCGATTGAGCACGGAGGTGTGAACGACGTCGGGCCGCAGGCCCGCGTCGGAAAGCTGCTGTCCGGCGCGGGCTGCCTCCAGCTTGCCGCGCTCGGATAGGCCGGCGTCGACCCACCCGGTGAACAGTCCCTTGTCGTTCCATTCACTCTCGCCGTGCCTGATCATGATCAGCGTGCTCATGGTCCCGATGCTAGCGGCCCCGCCCGCGCACGTGCAGGGCCTCCTAGGCCGGCCCGTGGCCAATTGCCTATAAATCAGGCAGGAAACATGGTCATATCAGGTCGCAGTGCCTACCCAGGCCGCGGTCGCCGGGCGGGGAACACGACGGCCGGATTCGGGGTTCGAGCCTTCCGGAGGTGCATGCCCGTGCCGCGACCCCAGCTCCGCCGGATCGCGACAGTCAGCGTCCATACGTCGCCGCTCGAGCAGCCGGGAACCGGCGACGCGGGCGGACTCAACGTTTACGTCGTCGAGGTAGCCAAGCGACTGGCCGACCGCGGCGTGGAAGTAGACATCTTCACGCGGGCGGTGTCCCGCGACCAGCCGCAGGTAGCCGAGCTGGCGCCGGGCGTACTCGTCCGGCACCTTGCGGCCGGCCCGTTCGAGGATCTAGATAAATCGGATCTTCCCGGTCAGCTCTGCCAGTTCACCTTCGAGCTGCTGCGGACCGAGGCGGCGCACGCGCCTGGCCGGTACGACCTGGTGCACGGCCACTACTGGCTGTCGGGCCAGGTCGGCGCCGTGGCGAAGGAACGCTGGGGCGTCCCGCTCGTGCAGTCCATGCACACCCTCGGCCGCGTCAAGAACGCCGCGCTTGCGGTCGGCGACTCCGTCGAGCCCGACGTCAGATTGCGTGGCGAGGCCGAAGTCGTCGCGTCCGCCGACCGCCTCGTCGCGAACACCGACGACGAGGCCCGGCAGCTCATCGGCTACTACGCCGCCGAGCCGAGCCGGGTCGCCGTTATCAACCCCGGTGTCGACCTGTCAGTGTTCCGGCCGGGCTCACAGGCTGCAGCGCGCCGCCAGCTAGGCCTGCCTCAGGACGGCGTCGTCATCGTCTTCGCCGGGCGGGTTCAGCCGCTGAAAGCGCCCGATGTCGTGCTGCACGCGGCGGCACGGCTCATTGCCGATTTCCCGGGCCTGACGAAGCAGCTCACCATCGCGTTCGTCGGCGGGCCTAGCGGCACCGGCCGAAACGACCCGGACGGCCTGCTCCAGCTGGCCGGACGGCTCGGCCTAGCCAGCCAGGTACGGCTCGAACCGCCATGCCCGCAGCCCGAGCTGGCGGACTGGTACCGGGCCGCCACCGTCGTGATGGTGCCGTCTTACTCCGAGTCCTTCGGGCTGGTCGCCATGGAGGCGCAGGCGTGCGGTACGCCCGTCGTGGCGGCCGCGGTCGGTGGACTGCGCACTGCGGTGCGGCACGGCTACTCGGGCATCCTGGTGGAGTCGCGCGACCCTGGCCACTACGCCAGAGCCGTGCGCGAGCTCATCGAAGCGCCGGCCAAGCTGGCACGGCTCGCCAACGGTGCGCGCGAGCACGCGTCCCGGTTCGGCTGGTCAGCCACCGTTGACTCGCTGCTGCAGCTGTATACGGCCGTCACCGCGGAGGCTGCCGCGGCGGTCGAGGCGTGACCGAGCACACCACAGCCGGCGGCGCCGGAGTCGACCCAGGCCTGCCAGCCGCCGAGCTGCTGGGCGCCGCGCTCGATGATCTAGGCGTCGAGTACGAGTCGCCCGAGCCAGCGAGCTACCTGGTCAGGTTGCGAGGCGAGCACAGGCTGCAGACGATGACCTGGCTCATCGCCGGGACGCACAGCCTGCTGATCGAGGCGTTCTTCTGCCGTCAGCCAGATGAGAACCACGCGGCGTTCTACCGGTTCCTGCTCGATCACAACGCGCGCATGTACGGAGTGCACTTCGCGGTCGACCCTGTCGGCGACGTCTATCTCGTCGGCAGGCAGCCGCTGGCCGCCATCAGCGTGGACGAGATAGACCGGCTGCTCGGCTGCGTGCTCAGCTACGCCGACGACACGTTCGATCAGGCCCTCATGATCGGTTTCGCGAGCGCAATCCGGAAAGAGTACGCCTGGCGCGTGAAGCGGGGCGAGAGCCTCGCCAACCTGCGGGCGTTCGGCCGCCTCACCGGTCCGTCGGTGACTGGCGGGTCCGACCAGCCCCGGTTCCGCGAGACCTAGGAGCGCACGAGACCTAGGAGCGCACGAGCCTGGACACGGCCTGCGCGGCCTCCTTAACCTTCGCTTCGGCCTCTGGTCCGCCTTGCTCGACCGCCTGGGCGACGCAGTGCCCGAGATGGTCCTCCAGCAGTCCGACTGCCACCGCCTGCAGCGCCCGTGTCACGGCCGAGATCTGGGTCAGCACGTCGATGCAGTAGGTGTCGTCCTCGACCATTCGCTGCAGGCCGCGGACCTGGCCTTCGATCCGGCGCAGCCGGCGAAGGTAGGCATCCTTGTCCTGCGTGTATCCGCGCATGATCCGACGGTACACGGCCGCTGCCGCATCCCGAAGCCGCGTGACTGACTTTCCTATCTAGGTAATGGGGTTTTAGCCGGGCGACACACCGGCCGTCAGCGCGACAGAGCGCGGTTCTAGACGGCCCGCACACGCGACACAACTGGGCTTCAGGCAGCCGGCACACCGGCCGCGGGCGCGGCAGAACGGAGTTTTAGACGGGCGGCACACCGGCCGCAGGCGCGGTAGAACTGAGGTAAGCAGACCGACAGCGATGTCATGGTGAACCTAGAGCCGCGCTTCAGCGATTCTTAGGACGAGGCAGCGAAGCTAGCCGCAGCAGCCTGGCGCCGCCGGCCGCCGGGCAGGGAAGGATGGCAGTCGTGCTCCAGCAAGACCCGCGCGGCGCTGCGCGCGAGCGGGACCTGGGGATACGCAAGATCGGCCGCGTGACGTGGCGCGCCGGGCTGGCGGGGGCCGCCTGCTCAGCCGTGATGGCCCTGGCGTTCAGCCATCAAGCCGCAGAGGCGACAAGTTCGCCCAGCAGCGGCACCAGTGGCAGCAGCAGCAGCACTAGCAGCGGCGGCGGTAGCACCAGCGGCGGCGGCAGCGCCAGCACTAGTCCAGCGACGAACAACCAGGGCGGCGGGAACATCGTCATCCCCAGCCAGCCGCCGCAGTCTGCGAGCGGACCGAGTCACGCTACCTCCGGCGGCACGTCGATCCCGTGACGGACCGAGCATGAACACCGAGACCATCGCCACGGACACATTTGGCGTGTTCGGCACGACGGCGGTGCTGGTGATAACAGCCCCCGAGATGGCGGAGCGGGCCCGCGCCATCGCCGACGAGCTGCTAGCCGAGGTGGACCTCGCGTGCAGCCGCTTCCGGCCCGACTCCGAGCTGACCCGGCTCAATGCCGCGAGCGGTGCGCCCGTGATCGCCAGCCCAATATTCGCCAGCCTGCTGGCCGCCGCGCTGCGAGCCGCCCAGCTGACCGGCGGCGACGTCGACCCCACCTGCGGCACCGCCCTGACCGCGCTGGGCTACGACCGGGATTTCGGCGAGGTCGAGACGGCGGCGCGCACAAGCGCTGCCGCCGGCCCAGTCGGCGCCGTCGGGCCCGTACCTGGATGGCGCTCGGTACAGCTGGAGCCCGGCTCCGGGCGGGTCCAGCTGACCCACGAGGCTCAGCTCGACCTCGGTGCGACCGCCAAGGCCTGGGCGTCTGACCGGTGCGCCGAGCAGATTGCCGACGAGCTCGAGTGCGGCGTCCTGGTCAGCCTCGGCGGGGACGTGGCCGTCGCCGGTCCGCCGCCACCCGGCGGCTGGCGGGTCCGCGTCACCGACGACCAGGCCGCGCCTGACTCGGCCCCCGGACAAACCGTGACCATAGTCTCCGGCGGACTCGCGACATCCAGCACGACCATCCGCCGGTGGGCGCTCGGCAGCCAGCAGGTGCACCACATCATCAACCCGGCCACTGGCGGGCCGGCGACGTCGTGCTGGCGCACCGTCAGCGTGGCGGCAGGGAGTTGCACGGATGCCAACACCGCCAGCACGGCGGCGATCATCCGCGGCGCCGCCGCACCGGACTGGTTGCACGATCTTGGCCTGCCCGCCCGGCTGGTGCGACACGACGGCACGGCGGTCACGACCGCGGGCTGGCCAACCGACAACGATCCGGGTGCCGCATGACCGGAGCCCACCCCGTTGCGATCGTGGTCACGTCCTCAACCCCGCTGTGGTACACGACCAGGGCGACCGGTTTGGTCGCTCTGGTGCTGCTGACGGCGTCGATGGCAGCCGGGCTGCTGTCATCGGTCCGGTTCGACAGCCGCGCCTGGCCGCGCTTCGTCACGCTGGGGCTGCACCGGAACCTCTCGCTTCTCGCGCTGGCGTTCACCGTGGTGCACGTGCTGACGACGGTGCTGGACAGCTTCGTCTCGATCCCCATCCAAGACGCCTTCATCCCGTTCATCGGGTCGTACCGGCCGTTCTGGCTGGGCCTCGGCGCCATCGCGTTCGACCTGACGCTCGCGCTGATCATCACGAGCCTGGTGCGGGCCAGGATGGGCCTGCGCAGCTGGCGGCTGGTGCACTGGACCGCATACGCGTGCTGGCCGATCGCGGTCGTGCACGGCCTCGGTACTGGCACCGACACCCCCGCGCGCTGGGTGCTGGCGCTGACCGCCGCCTGCGTGCTCGTCGTCATCGTGCTGACGCTGTGGCGGCTGGCGTTGAGCTGGCCGCAGCGGCCGGGCTGGGTGACGGCCGGAGTCGTCCTCGTCGTGGTGGCCGTCATCGCGGGCGGCGCGTGGCTCCGGGCCGGCCCGCTGGCACCGCACTGGAGTAGCCGATCGGGCACCCACACCTCGCAGTCTCGCGCCGCGTCAGGTACCTCAGCTGGGACCGGCGGGTGACCACCGACCACCTCCGAGCGGCCGCTGGCGCCGTCCCGCCGCCGCAGCCCGGTGACCTGCGGCTCATCGTGCGCGATCTGCCAATGTCATTCGCCGCACACGTGGCGCGCTATGGGCAGGTGCCGCTGCACTCCGCCAGGTCCGCTGGGCTCGTGACCGAGGTGGAGCGAGCCGGGCTCACCGGTCGCGGCGGCGGCGCCTTCCCGACCGGCCGCAAGCTCCGGGCCGTCGCGGAGGCCAACGCCGGCCGCGGGGCTGCCGTGGTCATTGCCAACGGCTCGGAGTCCGAGCCGGCGAGCAGCAAGGACGCGGTGCTCCTATCCCGCTCGCCGCACCTCGTACTGGACGGCGTCGCGCTCGCAGCCGAGGCGGTGGGCGCAACCCAGGCCTACGTGTGTGTCGGTCCGCGTGCCGCCCTCGCGCGAGCACTGCACGATGCCCTGGCCGAGCGGGACCAGGCTGGGCCGAGCAGCGTGCCGGTCGAAATCATCGGCGGGCCCGACAGCTACCTAGCGGGTCAGGAGACCGCGCTCATCAGTGTCCTCAACGGCGGCAGGCCGGTGCCCACCTTCGTTCCGCCACGGCCATCCGACCGGGGCGTCCGCCGCCAGCCGACGCTGGTGCTCAACGTCGAGACGCTGGCCCATGTGGCGCTGATTGCCCGCTACGGCGCGGCGTGGTTTCGCGCGGTCGGCACCGACGCGTCGCCCGGATCTGCCCTCGTCACCGTGACCGGCGCGGTAGGCCGGCCAGGCGTACGCGAGATCCCGCTGGGTACCCCACTCCGCGAGGTGCTGCATCGCTCGGGCCTTGCCGCGCCGGCCCAGGCGGTACTGGCCGGCGGCTACTTCGGCAGCTGGCTGCCGCTACCAGCCGCGCAGCACGTGCCGGTCAGCGAGCCGGGCTTGCGTGCCGCCGGGGCAGCGCTCGGGGCCGGGATGCTGGCCGTGCTGCCCGACAGCGCGTGCGGCCTGGCCGAGACGGCCCGCGTCACCGGCTATCTCGCCGGTCAGATCGCGGACCAGTGCGGGCCGTGCCGCAACGGCATGCCGGCTCTCGCGGAAGCGATGAACTGGATCGCCTTTGGCCAGCCCGACGCTGACATCGTCGGCTGGGCGCGCCAGCTCACCGCCCTGATGGCCGGGCGCGGCGCGTGCCACCTCCCGGATGGCGCTGGCGCGCTGGTGACCAGCGCGCTCGCGGTTTTCGCCGCGGAGGTGCGGCTGCACGCGCAGGCTGGACCGTGCGAGCGAGCTCACCGGACCGCGATCCTGCCGATCCCGCCGCGGAGTTACGGGTGACCCAGGGTCACGACCGCCCCGCGGCCACCGGGCCGCGCGAGCTGGCGCTGCGCGTCAACCCGATCGCCTGCGAGGCGCACGGGGTGTGCATCGGGCTGCTACCCGAGCTCATCGCTGCCGACCCGTGGGGCTACCCGATCATCAGACCGGGCCCGGTGCCGTTGCGGCTGCTGTCGCTGGCGCGGCGTGCCGTCACCGACTGCCCGACGCTGGCGCTCCGGCTCGCTGAGCAGCCGGCGAGCCCGCCGCGGCCAGACCGACGGCGCGCCAGGCCCGAGCGGTAGCTCGGACAGCCGCAACAGCCGCCGGGCACTACGATCGCTGGACGGGGCTGCCCGACCAGGATCCGGCGGCGATGTGGAGGCGATATGGGGCCACTCAGCGGCGTGCGCGTGATCGAGATCGCCAGCCTGGCGCCTGCGCCGTTCGGCTGCATGATCCTCGCCGACCTCGGCGCTGACGTGCTGCGCGTTGACCGCGCGGAGCGGAGCGGGCCGACTGCCGCGCAGCCGGTCGACCCGCTCAGTCGGGGCCGCCGCTCCGTCGGGCTGAACCTCAAAGACGGCGCCGCGATCGACATCCTCCTGCGGCTGACTGATGACGCGGATGTGCTGGTCGAGGGCTTCCGGCCGGGCGTGGCGGAACGGCTCGGCTTCGGACCCGACGTGTGCTTCGGCCGCAATCCTGGCCTTGTGTTCGCCCGGATGACGGGCTGGGGGCAGCACGGGCCACTGGCCCACACGGCCGGGCACGACATCGACTACATCGCCATCTCCGGCGCCCTTGGCATGGTCGGCCGGGCCGGCGAGTCGCCTGTCCCGCCGGTGAACCTGCTCGGTGACTTCGGCGGCGGCGGCATGCTGCTGGCGCTCGGCATCCTGGCCGCGCTCGTGGAGCGCGCGAGCAGCGGTCTCGGGCAGGTGGTGGACGCCGCGATGGTCGACGGCTCCGCGCTGCTCACCTCCTTCGTGTACGGGCTGCGGGCCATGGGCACCTGGCAGCTCGGTCGCGGTATCAACTTGCTCGACGGCGGCGCGCCCTTCTACGACACCTATGGCACGGCCGACGGCGAATACGTCGCGGTGGGCGCGCTCGAGCCGCAGTTCTACGCGGCGCTGCTGCACGGTCTCGGCCTCACCGACGCCGGCCTGCCCGCGCAGCATGACCGGGTCGGCTGGCCGGTGCTACGGCAGCGGTTCGCCGAGACGTTCGCCCGGCGTACCAGGGCCGAGTGGGAGCAGGTCTTCGCTGGCACCGACGCCTGCGTGTCGCCGGTGCTGACCTTGGCCGAGGCGCCGGCGCACCCGCATGCTGTCGCCCGGAATGCGTTCGTCGCGGTCGGCGGAGTGACCCAGCCGGCGCCCGCCCCCCGGTTCAGCCGGAACGCGGTCGACGTCCCGCCAGCTCCGCCCCGGCCAGGCGCCGACACCGACAGCGTGCTTGCGGGCCTCGGACTGTCTGCGACCGAGATTGCCGACCTTCGCGACCGGGGCGTGGTTGGTTAAACGCAACCCGCAGGATGCGGAGATCCTGCGGCTGGCCCTGCCCGCCTTCGGAGCGCTAGTCGCCGAGCCGCTCTTCCTGCTCGCTGACTCCGCCATCGTCGGTCGGCTCGGTACGGTGCCGCTCGGCGGTCTCGGCGTGGCCAGCCAGGCACTGACCACGCTGGTCGGCATGTCGATATTCCTCGCCTACGGCACGACGGCGGCAGTCGCGCGTCAGCTCGGCGCCGGGCGTCGCGACGCAGCCATCAGGCAGGGCATCGACGGACTGTGGCTCGCCGCGGGCATCGGGCTCGCCGTCCTCCTGGTCGCCTGGCCGCTCGCGCCGCGGATCGTTCTGGCCTTCGGCGGGGCACCGGCGGTGAGCCGGCAGGCGGTGACCTACTTGCGGATCAGCCTGCTCGGGGCGCCGTCGATGCTGGCCGTCCTCGCTGGCACCGGCGTGCTGCGCGGCTTGCAAGACACCCGCACGCCCCTCATCGTGGCCGCCGTCGCCAACGCGGTCAACGTCGCGCTCAATGCCACCCTGGTCCTCGGCCTGCACTGGGGCATCGCAGGCTCGGCGTGGGGCACGGCGATCGCGCAGACTGGGTCGGGCGCGGCCTACCTCGCGGTCGTGTCGCGCGGTGCCCGACGGGCCGGGGTGGGGCTCCGGCCCGACCTGGCCGGGCTCAAGACGGCCGCGCGCGCTGGGATCTCTCTCGTACTGCGGACGCTGGCGCTCCAGGCGGTGCTGGTGCTCATGACAGCGCTCGCAGCGAGGCAGTCCGACATGGCAATCGCGGCCAGCCAGGTCGCCATGCGCGTCTGGAATCTGTTTGTGTACGCCCTGGACGCCATCGCCATCGCGGCCCAGGCAATCACCGGCCGGTATCTCGGCGGCGGAGACGTCGCCGGTGCGCGCGCAGCCACGCGGCGGGCGGTGGGCTGGGGGGCCGCGTATGGCACCTTGTTCTCCCTGGTCTTGCTGGCTCTCCGCCCCGTCCTGCCTGGCCTGTTCGGCGTCACGCCCGCGGTGCGTGACCTGCTGCTCGCCGTCCTGCTCGTGGTGATCGTTCAGCAGCCGGCCGCAGGCGTCGTGTTCGTGCTCGACGGCGTGCTCATCGGCGCCGGCGACCAGGATTATCTGGCGGTGGCCGGCGTCGTCACGCTGGCCGTCTTCGGCGCCGCTGCGGCGCTAGCCATGTCGGCCGGCGCCGGGCTGGTCGGGCTGTGGGTCGCGTATGCGGCGTGGATGGTGGCCAGGTTCCTCACCCTCACGCTGCGAGCACGCAGTTCCCGCTGGCTCGTGACCGGGGCGGTACGCGTCTAGCCCGGCTGTGCCTGACCCAGGCGACGAACCCCCGCGCGTCCCAGCCGTTATGAGTCGCGCCCGCCATGGGCGTCGGGCGGCTCAGCAGCCTCCCGCCGCCGCCAGTCCGGCGGCAGCGTCGCCTCTAGTACGTCGTCGACGGTGATCACGCCGAGCATGCGCTGCCGCTGGTCCACGACCGGGATTGTGATCAGGTTGTAGTCGCTCATGAGCACGGCGACGTCCACGACATCGGTCTCAGCCCGGACGCGCACCGGATCGGTGTCGGCGATGTCGGCGAGCGGAGCGGCGGGATCGGCCTGGACCAGTGCCACGAGCCGCGCTACACCCGCGAGCTGGTTCCGCTGGTTCACCAGGTACACGCTGGTCAGCGCCTCGGGCTGAAGGGCGCCCGCGGCGGCGACGGCCGCCACGGCGTCAGCGACAGCGGCTGCGGCGCTCACTGTGACGAAGTCCACTCCCATCAGCCCGCCGGCGCTCGCCGGGTTGTAGCCGAGCAGCGTGAGCACCTTGGCCTGCTGGCCCGGGGGGAGCCGGTCGAGCACCGGCTGGCGCCGCCGCTGGGGCAGCTCCGCGATGGCGTCGGCCGCGTCGTCGGCCCGCATCCGGGCCAGTACCTCAGCGATCTCGGCGTCGGTCCTGGCGCCCAGCAGCCGGGTGGCGAGATCCTCGTCAAGCTCCTCGAATACGTCGGCCTCGAGCTCCGGGTCGGCGTGAACCTGGCCGAGGATCTCGGTCTCCTCGGCCAGGGACGCGCCCTCCAGCAGGTCGGCTATCTGAGCCGGCTTGAGCCGTCGGATCCGGCCGAACGGCCGCCTGGCCAGCGCGCTGCCGGTGTGCCCGATGAGCGGCTCGAACCTGGCCCACTCACGGAATCGCGGCTCTCCGCCGCCCTGCCCGGCCGGTCCGGCCAGCCTGCCAAGCAGCGACCGCGGGCGGCGATGACTCGCGACGCCACTCACGACCCACTCGCCCTGGCCCGGAGCGAGCTGCAGGTCAGCTGCGCGGATCAGTCGGGCGCTGTCGACATCGAGCAGGCGGTGGCCGAGGACGTCGGCGCGCAGCAGCACTTCGCCATCGCGCCGTTCGAACTGGCGCAGGTCCAGGCGCGCGCTGGTCAACCGCAGCTGCGCGCTGCCGAGGACGCCCACCTGGTCGATGGGTACGAACAGCGACCGGCTGCCGACGGTCACGACCAGCCCGATCACAACGGGAAAGTCGGCACCTCGCAGCCTCACGATGACGTCGGATAGCCGCCCGAGGAGCTCGCCGCCAGAGTCCGCGACCGGCTGGCGCAGCAGCTCTGACAGGCGCACGGTACGAAACCCGCCGACCGGACCCGGCGCTGCAGCCGGTGTGGTGGTCACCAGAAGTGCCTTTCCTGGGGCCGATCTAGCCCACGCGAAGGTCTCTCTGCTCGTAGTTCGTCAGCCTGTCATGTGTCGCGAGTCACCGCGACCGCACCGTCGCGAAGTCACCATAAGTCCGGCGGGAGACCTAAGCTGGGCCGGCACGCCGCAGCCGACGAGGCCTTGCCGACCGTCGGCGACCGCTCGGCCACGCCGCGCCCGGTCTGCCCAGCGCGGCCGGTGCAATGGTATGAAGGCCACGTCGCTCCTGGTCTGGCCGCCGGGGGATAGCCCGTGCCGGGCCAGGAGGGCGCAGGCGGCGGCGCGGGCCGCCGGACGGCCTGCAGTGCTGAGAGGGAGGCACCACAGCGTGGCCTTGCGACGAGCTGTTGGCTCGCTGGCGCGGAAGGACGACGTAGCCGAAGGCCTCGGTTACGCCGTCAAGCGCAGGCTGCTCGGCCGTCCGCTGATCAATGAGCAACTCGGCGAGCAGCGACTGTCGAAGACGCTCGCCCTCGGCGTGCTGTCCCCGGACGGCATCTCCTCCTCCGCCTATGGCACTGAGGAAATCCTGATCGAGCTGCTGAAGGGCGGCCTCGCGGTCACCGCCTTCACTGTGCTGCTGCCGATCACCGGCGTCGTGCTGTTCGTCATGGTGCTCGTGGTGCTGTCCTACCGCGAGGTCGTGATGGTCTACACCAGGGCTGGCGGCTCGTACGTGGTGGCCAGGGAGAACTTCGGGCCCCGGGTGGCGCAAATCGCCGCGCTCGCCCTGCTCGTCGATTACGTGGTCACCGTGGCGGTCCAGATCGCGGCGGGTACCGCGGCCGTAGCCTCGGCCTTCACGCCGCTCCAGAATCCGACCACGCTCACGCTGATTTCGATCGGCGTCGTGCTGCTGATCCTCTACGGCAACCTGCGGGGCATCAGAGAGGCGGGCAAGGCGTTCGCCGCGCCCACCTATCTGTTCTCGGCGGTGATGATCCTGACGATCATCGTCGGTCTGGTGCGGGAGATCTTCTTCACCCTGCCGACGTGGCACGTGGTCTGCCACAACTGCACGTACGCGCAGCAGGCCACGCCGAATCACAACAGCCTCATCACCTTCGGGCTGGTCTTCGTGATGCTGCGGGCCTTCGCCAACGGGGGTTCCTCGCTGACCGGTATCGAGGCGGTGTCCAATGCCGTGAGCGCCTTCCGGCCGCCGGAAGGCCGCAACGCCCGCCGGGTGCTTGTGTACGAGGGCGCCATCCTCGGCACGCTGGTGGCGGGGATCTCCTGGCTCGCGCACGTCACACGCGCCCAGCCGTACACGCTGGGCGTGCCGACGGTGATCTCCCAGGAAGCCAAGCTGGTCTTCGGCTTGTCGGTGTTCGGGCACATCATGTACGCGCTGGTGCAGACCGCCACCGCGCTGATCCTCTACACCGGCGGCAACACCAGCTTCAACGGGTTCCCCTTCCTGGCCAGCTTCGTAGCCGAGGATGCGTTCCTGCCGCGCTGGCTGATGAAGCGCGGCCACCGGCTGGTGTTCTCCAACGGCATCGTCGTGCTGGCGATCGTGTCTATCACGCTGCTAGCCGTCGTCGGCTCGAACGTCAACGCGCTGGTGCCGTTCTACGCGCTCGGCGTCTTCACCGCGTTCACCATGGCCGGCTTCGGCATGGCCAGATTCCACCACCGCACCAGGGAGCCGGGCTGGCGCCGCCGCCTGGTGATCAACTTCTCGGCTGGCGTCGCGTCCCTGGCCGTCGTGCTGATCTTCGCGATCGTGAAGTTCACCGAAGGCGCCTGGCTCGTGGTGCTGCTTTTCGTCCTCGGTGTCCCGGCCCTCATCTACCTCAACCGGCAGTACCGGAATGAAGCCCGGGTCCTGGAGGGCATCGAGAGCCGTAGCGGAGGCAGGCCCGAGCCACCTACCTACGCGCGCCGGAGCGTCTACGTCTTCCTCGACGACTACGACCTCGCAGGCGTCGCGGCGCTCAGGTACGCGCGGAGCCTGCGGCCGACCTCCCTGCGCGCGGTGCACTTCGTGATCGACAACGTGCAGGCAGACAGGCTGAGGGCGGGCTGGCTCCGCGCCAATCCGGGGATTCCACTCGACTTCGTTGACTGCCCTGACCGCCGGCTCGCCGCCGCTGCCGCGAACCTGGTCGGCACCGAAGCAGCGCTGCCTGGTGTCGGGGTCACGGCCATCCTGCCCAGGCGGAGCTTCACGCCCGTCGTCGGCAGGCTCCTGCACGATCGCACCGCCGACAAGATGGCCTCGGCGATCAGCCGGATCCCGCACGCTGTGGCGACGATCGTGCCCTTCGACGTCCGCAGCCGGGTCGAGAGTCTGACCAGCCGCGGCGTGGCCGTTAAGGCGCCGCCATCCACTGCCGGCGTGTCAGCTGGCCAGGCGAGCGCGGCCGGCGCCGAACCGGGCGCGGGAGCACGCGCGCGCCGGGGGGCGGCCGATCAACCGGTGGCCGAAGAACTCACGACGCGCGCCGACAGCGGAGGGTACGAGCGTCCCGCACCCCGGCCTGGGGTAACGCCGATCGGCTCGCTCCGGCGGCCGGGGCGCGCCGTTGTCGAGGGCCGCGTGCACACAGTGGAAATCAGGCCCGTGGAACACAACACCGTGCTTGCCTGCGACGTCGAGGACGCTACCGGCCAGCTCACCGCGCTGTTCTACGGGCGTTCGAACATCGCCGGGCTGCGGCCGGGCTCCAAGGTGCGCCTGCGTGGCCAGGTCGGCATCAGGGAAAAGAAGCCGATCATGATCAATCCCGCGTACGAGCTGCTGGCACCTGGCGAAGGCGACGGTGGCGACCGCGACCGCCGCGGCGAGGCCTGACCTCGGCCCCGTGGCGCGGCCGCTCCGAGTTGTGCCCTGGTCTAGGTGGGCGCGACCATGCCAAAGCTGCCGAAGTCGTCGCCTGTCAATTCCCACGAGCGCCGGGAGCGCTCCCAGCACTCGCGCGCCGCAGTGTTCGGGACCACCTCGTACGTTTGCGTCTCCGCGTTAAAGGTGAAGCCGCTCCCGTCGCAGCCGTCACCACCCCAGACCTGAATAGCCGCCGACATCAGCGTTTCGAGGACGTCGGTCGTCGCCACATACGGCCACGCTGGAACGCTCAGCTTCGTCACGAAGCCGTCCGTGCAGCTCACGTGGGCGGTGACGCGCATCTCCGCGAGGTCGGCCACGTGCTTGCTGGTCGCCTCCTGCATCAGCGCGGCGAAGCGCTCAGGATCCGTGCGCGCCGCATCGGCAATGTCGGACCACGGCAGCATGTCCGGGTCAATCTGTCGGCTCATGTACGCCTCCCTGATCGCCCGAGCGGCCGGCGCAGTTGCAGATGAGTGCGCGACCATAAGACGCGCACCTCGCGGTAGATGTTTACCTTCGCTTTACGTGACGCAGATCACAAAACACGCGGACTGTTGCTGGCTACGGAGCCGATTCGAAGTACTTCGGGTTGGCGACCGCGAGCCTGTCGGCCACCTGGGCTGCCAGGTCCGCCTCCGGCGTCACATCGCCCAGGTTGAGCTCCCTTGCCACGATGGCGAGCACGTTGGCCGCCACCCTGGCGTGAAACGACAACTGACCAGACGTCTGCGGCAGCACGCTGCCCAGGAGGTACTCGCGGACCGCCTCGAGCAGCTCCGTCGCGGTCGGCCGGCCGTAACGCGCTGGCGACGGATGCCCGTCCGCTGTGACCCGCGGGCGGGCAGCTGCCGCCCGACGGGCCGAGTCCGGGTCGAGCAGCAGCAGCAGGTCCCACTCCTGCTCGCACACTCGCCGGCCGATCGCGGCCAGTTCGACTGACCGGTGCGAGCCCGATAGGTGCGCTTCGGCCTGGGCCAGACAGATCACGCCCCACCGCAGCGTGCCGAGTACCTCCCACCAGCGCAGTTCGGCCAGCGAGATGTCCGCCCCACCCGCTGCCCGGTACGCCGCGAGCAAGGCCTCGCGGGTGCCCACGCCGGCGACTGGCTGCCCCGACCCGAACCGCCACGCCTTCACGCACAGCCAGCCGAGATCCTCGGCCGGATTCCCCGCGTGCGTGAGCTCCCAGTCCAGCACCGCCCGCAGCCCGTCTGGCCCGACGACCAGGTTGCCGAGCCGGAAGTCGCCATGCAGCAGCAGTGGGTCGCGCTCTGGCGGGGGATGGCCAGAAAGCCAGTCCATGGCCAGCTCGAACACCCCGCTCGGCCGGCCGAAGAAGTCGAGTTGCAGCCGGAGCTGGGCGAGCGGGTCTGGCCGGGGAAAGCCACCCGGTGTCTTTATGGCGTGCAGGCCGGCCGCGAACTCCCCCAGTTGCCGCGCGAGGACGCCACGCGCGTCGGCGTACTGGCCGTCCCGCAGGATCCGGCGGGCGATCGTCTCGCCTGCTACCCGGCGCATCACCATCCCCGCAGCGCCCAGGTCCGCTGGATCCTCGCTGACGACCAAGACCGCCGGCGCCGCGAGGCCCGCCGCCGCCGCCGCGCCGATCGCCGTCGCCTCCCTGGCTAGCGCACCAGGCTCACTGGGTCGGCCTGGCGGGTCGCGCCGCAGCACCAGTTCGGTCCGCGCGCCATCCGCGGCGACCGCGTCGAACGCCCACGTCTCGCGCGACGCGCCGCCAGACAGCCTGGTGAGCCTCTCAATCGACGTCGGCCCGATGAATGGGCGGAGAGCGCGGGCCAGGGCGTTCCCGTCAGGAACTCCCGCCCGCGGCTGCTGAGGGTCGTCCGTGCGGCCTGAAGCAGCAGCGGTCACGCTTCGGCCACGCCTTTCGGGGCCCGCTGCCTCATGAAACCGAACATGTACCCGGCCACCCGGCGAATCTGGATCTCCTCGGCGCCCTCGGTAATCCGGTACCGGCGGTGGTGCCGGTAGATGTGCTCGAACGGCTTGTGCCGCGAGTAGCCGAGGCCGCCGTGCACCTGCATGGCCCGGTCGGCAGCCTCGCAGCAGAGCCGGTTGGCCCAGTAGTTGCACATCGACACCTTGTCGGAGGCGGAGAACGGGCCGTAGGTGTCCATCAGCCACGCCGTCTTGTGGATCAGCGCGCGCAGCATCTCGCACTGGGTCTGCAACTCGACCAGCGGGAACTGGATCGCCTGGTTGGCCGCCAGCGGCTGGCCGAACGGCTTGCGCTCCTTGGCGTAGGCAACCGATTCGCGCACGCAGTACTGCGCGGCGCCGAGGCTGGACGCCGCCTGCCGGATCCGGTTCTCGTTGAAGAAGTGCTGCACCACCTGCAGCCCGCGTCCCGCACCGCCGAAGACCGCGCTGTCCGGCACGCGCACGTCGCGCAGGCTGACCCGGGCGTGGTCGGTGGGCATGTTGAACGTCCACAGGTACTCCTCGACCGTGAACCCGGGGGCGCCGGCCGGCACCAGGAACGCCGTGATCCCCTCGGCGTCGCCGGGCCGGCCGCTGGTGCGGGCGAAGATCAGGTCGTGCGACGCGGCGTGCACGCCGGTGTTCCAGGTTTTCTCCCCGTTGATCACCCACTCCCCCGCCTCGCCATCTCCTTTCACCCGGGTGGCCGTCGTCTCCATGAACGTGGCGTCCGAGCCGTGCGCTGGCTCGGTGATCCGGTACCTGCGGTGGTGCCGGTAGATGTGCTCGAACGGCTTGTGCCGCGAGTACCCGAGCCCGCC
>JASHOE010000301.1 GCA_030041275.1 Streptosporangiaceae bacterium | reverse complement strand
AGCATGGCTGGACAGGCACATTGCCGGGCAGGCACGTATGCGCTGCTGCCCGCGGGAGAACACTCCAGGCCCGCCCCAGTAGGATCACCGCCTCAAAGTTAGAGACCGCCGGCAACGCGGATAGTCGCGCCCGTGACATACCGAGCTTCGTCGCTGAGCAGCCACCTGATCGCCGGCGCGATCTCGGTCGGCTCGGCGGCTCGGCCCAGCGGAATGCGTGCAGCGATCCGCTCGACGCGGTCGGGATCGCCCGCAGCCGCATGGATGTCGGTGCGGACCGTTCCCGGCGCGACGGCGTTGACCCGAACGCCCTCTGCGGCCAATTCGCGCGCCAGACCTACAGTGAGCGCGTCGACGCCTGCCTTGGCGGCTGCATAATGCACGTACTCGTGCGCGCTGCCGAGCGTTGCCGCCGCCGAGGACACGTTGACGATGGCCCCACCACCCCCGCCGCGTCGGGTCGACATGAGCTGTGCTGCCCGCCTGGAGCAGAGCACAGCGCCAACCAGATTCACGTCGATCACCCGCCGGATCACCTGCACCGGTGTGTCAGCGAGGTCGCCGATGTGCGCGGTTAATCCCGCGTTGTTGACCAACCCGGTCACGACACCGAAATGCTCCACGGCCGCTGCAAAGAGTGCTTCGGCACCCGCCTCGGTACTCACATCGGCTTTGACGATCAGGCGCTGAGCACCGAGCCGTCGAGCCGCCGCAGCGCTGCGCTCGGCCGCCTTCTCGTCATTCGCATAGCCGATGATGAGGGAATGACCGGCCGCCGCCAGCAGCTCGACGGTCGCGGCGCCAATCCCCCGGCTGCCGCCGGTAACGATGGTCACCTGGCGATGGACGGCTCCGGTCATACAGTCCTCCACAGCTCCACAGGCAACATTCCTCAGAAACATGCATGAGCGCGCAAACGTAGGTGTGCGCCGATCAGGAGCAGCACAAGCCCCGAAGTCCATCTCAGATCCGGGCGCTCCGGCAGAGCGACCGGAACCTCACGATGTCGGACGAGATTGACGAGGCGGCGAGGCGCCACGCTGCGTGATCGGTACCGGCCCGGCTAGCACCTCGTGAAGGGATGCCTAAACGGCCTCCACCTGCGTATCGGCTCCCCCATGGCTTCATATGCCCAGCGCCACGCGAGGAAAATCGCGAGATGGAGACTGTGCCGAGTGCGCTACACGCTGGTCAGAAGACCGACGCTGGACTGCCTCGCGATCCTGCCTGCTGAGGCCGTCCTTGATGCAACCGCTGCCGCGATCAGCCTCCAGTTACCGAGTCGCGCGTGCGACGCTGCGGCTGGCCCGACTCAAGCCCGGTCGCGAGCCGACTTCGCGACCAGCGAGCTATTCGTCAGCGGGAGGCTTCGCTTACTCGGAGGCGCATAACTAAGGTGATCACTTCTCTCCTAGCCTCGTCTCGGCCCGTGGTTGGCCGGGCTGAGCAGGCGAACAATGGACCGCCTGCCCAGCTCAGCTACAGGCGTACAGCCGTACCGCACCGGAATTGCACCCAGCCTCGCGTGCCGCTCCGCACTCTGCAGCAAGGGGGATGAGGGGCGGTGCGAGCCGTAGCGAGCCGACGCCAGCACGGGCCGATCCGTGGGGGTAGCGGCCTGAGCTGCCCACGTCGCATCAGGCCGGGATCTGGAGGGTGTGCGGACATCAGCGGCTATCACAAGAATGACGGTAAGGGCACGCTGGCCCTTACATAAGAACCAATCTCAAAGCAAAAACATGATCCATTCCCGCGTCGGCTGAACGTGGACAGGCGCAGTTTGTCCTCCGTGGTCCGTATGCGCGTCGTCGGCAAGGGCCAGCCGAGAACCAGCCCACAAGGTGCTCGAACGACCCAGGCCGCCCGCGCAAGGTGCTCAGGCGGTCGTGATGCCGGGTCTGAGGAGGTGTGCTGCAGCGTGTCAATCCGGTCGAGTATCACTCATCGGCGTTGGCACCTCTGGCTCCCTGTCCTGTTTGACTGAGCTGAGGCTGGCAACCACAAACGCATCGGCTGAGATCGCCGCGCCGCCAACCGTGACCGGCTCCAGCGTGATCCGCCGAGTCGCCCGCACCCGGTTGCACGGAAAGTACCGCGCCGGCAGCCTCAGCCGATCCAGTACCTCTTTTGGGATTCCAGCGGCTCGCCCGGGTCGTGCGGGCTCCAAGGATGGAGTGTCGTTCGTGATGGGGTCGGCGGCATCCATGTGCTGTTGTCCGGCCTCATGCCTGATTCCTGGGTGAACGGGGAGGCCAGCCGGAATCCTCAGGGCCGGGTCGCAGCCAGAAGACCAACTCGTCACCGACTTGTCGGTCGGATATATGAAGCCGCCGGGAACGAACAAGCGCGTCCCCAACATCGAAACGCTGCCCTACCGAGGCACCTCCGCTGGCGGCGGCTACTCAACAGCCGGGGATCTCGCGCGGTTTGCGCAGGCGCTGCTGAGCCACCAACTGCTGCGCCCCGAGTCCACGCGGATGCTGATCACCGGAAAGACCGAACACGCGCCCGGCGCCAGCTACGCCTACGGGTTCGAAGATCACCGGGACACCCACGGAAACGGCTGGGTCGGCCACAACGGCGGCGCCCCTGGCATGAACGGGAGCCTGCTGATGTACCCGCACTCCCGCTACATCACGGTCGTGCTGGCAAACACGGAATCCCCCAGCAGCAGAACGGATCGCAGACTGGCTCGACGCACGACTCCCCACGCGAAACTAGCTTGCACACGCGGACCTGGGCCGAGCACAGCCAGGTCCCAAAGGCGGGTACCTCACGGTCACTCAGGAAAGGTCGTTAGCCGAGCTGACCCGTGGCTGGACGAGTGTATGCGCCCGCCGCATACCTTTAGGACAAGCGATCAGCCTCTGGCCACGACGATCTGCTTGTCGGCTACGGCGTGGTGTGTGTAACCGCAGCCCTCTCCCGGCCAACCTATGCCGTGACGAGCCAGGAAATGTTGAGCTGGTCCGAACGTAGAGACGGCCAGCCGTAAAGGGGTTCTTCATGGTCACGGACCGATCCGGGTTTCGGGATATCCCCGCGCAGCACGGCTGCGGCGCTGTCCACTGGCACGTAGCGGGCGCGTTCATCAGACCGGGCCTAAGCCGTGCTGGGCTGCACCCCAATAGATCTCGCGCCCACGGATTCGACTGACCTAGGTCTTGGTCTGGTGTCACCAAGTTCCTCGCATGCCGCCCGCTCCAGCGCCCGGATTGTCCAGTGCTCGATCGTCAGGCTCGCCCTGTCGGCTGCTGCTCGGCAGGTCTCCAGCTGCGATTCTGACATCCGGATCTGCAGCCGAAGCGTGACCAAATCCTGCTCCTCGGAGTCCGGCTGCGGCCGGCCAGCCGAGCGTTCAGTCAGGCTCCGGCGTACCTCCCGGCGCAAGTGCTTCACCGGCCACCGGTGCTCCTCTGCCTTACGAAGCCAGAAGTCCTGCTCAGGCTCAGGCAACGCGGCCACCTCAGCGTGATGCCCGAAACTCAGCGTGTCCCGGCGACGGGACATCGGGAACCGCTTGGCCACCCACGCATAGTTCCGCAACGTCTGATAGTCCAGCGAAGTCTGCTCAATCGCCTGGCGGTACCGGCCAGTGAAGGCCGTCTCCCCGAACACCAGCCAGTCGCCCAGACACCACGCGGCCGAGGTACACACTGCAGACAGCTGCCTGCCGATACTTACCCACCGCTCAAACGGCAGTTGTTGCGGCAACACCAGACCACAACCCGAAAGCCGCACGAGCCCAGCGGGTCCCGCAATCGCCGGTTCCCGGCGAGATGGTGAGCCGCCCATCAGCGTCAGCCCCCGGTACTCATTGACACCGCCGGGACAAGACGCCAGTCAGGCTGGCCATGATGCCGACCCAGGTCGCCGATCACCAAGCCGAGCGCGATAGCACATCCCGAGGAACTGCCGGCGACGCCCGATATGGAGCCGGGGTCCGCGCAGCGTCCAAAGGCCATCACGAGAGCGACATTGAAGGTGCTCAAGAAGTCGGTAAGAACCAATCCGGCTGCAGCAAAATAGTTCATTCCCCGTCCGAGCGCGCTATCCGAGCCGATCTGTGTCCGAACAGTGTCCCGAGACCCTCGCGTTCTCATTTTCGGCGTGATCGCGCGTAGATGATGAAGCCGATGAGGCAGACCGCGACGATTCCGAGAGTGATGAGCGGGAGGTGCAGGTGCCGGCCGTGGCTGGCCGCGACCGTGATTTCGGCAATCGTCATCGGGCCGTTCCTCATGAGACGTCTCTGGCAAGGGTTGTATGGCTGGCGGCCGCAGCGAGTGCGATAGCTGTGCCCGCTATCAGGGCGGCAGCGACCGCGAAGGGCAGCGGGGTGACGCCGCTGAGGTTCGCGCCGGCCAGCTGGCGGGCGGCGCTATAGGGCAAATAGGCCGCGAGCGAGCTGGACAGCGCGTAGCCGATGCCCTCGGCAAGCAGGGACCAGGCGAACACGGCGATGATCGCGACGAGCTGGTTGCGGATAAGGGTGCCGACAGCGACGCCGAGAGCGGCGAGGAACGCGCATGCCAGGACGTCGCCGACTGCGTAGCGGGCGATGGTCCCGGCGCCGAGGGTGACCGGGTAGTGGTTCGCGGCGACGTAACCGAGACCGACCACTGTGGTGATACTCGAGGCAAGCAGGCCGAACAGTGCTCCCGTGATGGCGCTGGCGAGCATCTTGGCGACGAGCACGCGACGCCGTTTGGGGAACGCGAGATAGGTGGCGGTGATGGTGTGGTGGCGAAACTCGCCGGTCACCGCGATCACTCCGAGGACCAGGGCGAGGAGGGTCGCGTAATCGGGCGTGGCGAGCACCCCGGCCAGACCGTGCCCCGTATTCAGCGCACCTACCGCCAGGCGGCCAGTGTGCTGGCCGGCCCGGCTGGCCTTGAGCACCGCGACGAGAAGCGTGAGCGCCGAGGACCCGCCGAGCAAGGCCCAGGGCGGCCCGATGGTCCGCAGCTTGGCCACCTCGATGCGGACCAGCCGGCCGGTCATGGCGTGCGGCTCTGCTCGGCTGGGTGGGACGGATCTGCCCGGCCGGTGAGGCGGAAGAACACCTCTTCGAGGTTCGCGGTCTCGACGTGGCTTTCGAAGATGGGGATGGCGAGCTTCGCGGCGGTGACGCCGACCTGCTCGGGGGTCGATCCTGTGACCTCGACCGTCTCGGCTCCGACTACTCGCACTTCTGCGCCGTCGGCGGCTAGGGCGCTGCGGAGTTCGTCGGGCTGGGGGGTGCGGACCCGCACGATCTCGCCCCGGCCTGAGACCAGTTCCTCGATCGGAGCATCGGCTACCAGGCTTCCGCGGTCGATGATGACCACCCGGTCGACGCTCTGCGCGACCTCGGCCAGCAGGTGGCTGGAGACCAGGACCGTGCGGCCCTCGCCGGCCATGTCCCGCAGCAGGTCACGTAGCCACCGAACCCCTTCGGGGTCCAGACCGTTGGCCGGCTCATCCAGGATCAGAACGCCTGGATCGCCGATCAGGGCCATGGCGAGCCCGAGGCGCTGACGCATCCCGAGAGAGAACCCGCCAACGCGCCGTCCCGCGCTGTCGCCCAGGCCAACCAGGTCGAGAACCGCATCCGCCCGCTCGAGGGCAGCACCGGCCGCCAGAGCCTGCAGGCGCAGATGGGCGCGTGCCGTACGGCCGGGGTGGAAGCTGGCCGACTCGAGAATTGCGCCGACCTCACGGAGCGGGTCGGCGAGCTGCGCGTACGCGCGGCCGTTGATCGTGGCCGCCCCGCTGGTGGGCGTCATCAGGCCGAGCAGCAGCCTCAGCGTCGTTGTCTTCCCCGCCCCGTTCGGGCCGAGAAAGCCCGTCACGCCGCCCGGCTGCACGTCGAAGCTCAGGTCCGACACAGCGGTCACTTGACCGAACATCTTTGTGAGGTGCCGGACTTCGATCGCAGCCAAGCGTGACTCCAGATTCCATCAGCAGGTAGATGCATCTACTCAACGATACATCAAGAGAACGATGTATCGTTGAGGTATGGAGGCTCTGGAACTGATCCAGCTCGGCCGCCGGCTAGTGCGTATCGGGGAGCAAGTCCTGCGCAGCACCGGCGGCGGGCCCGCGCCGCCGCTCGGTCCGAGCCTGGTGTTCCAGGACGTGTTCGGGCACCCGGGCAGCTCTGTCACCGACATCACCGCGCGAACAGGACTCCCGCAGAGCTACGTGTCGGAGTCCGTCGCTCGTCTGCGCGACCAAGGACTCGTGGTCACCGAGGTTGATCCGGCCGACCGGCGGCGAACCCTGGTTCGGGCGAGCCCGGAGCACCTGCGGCGGGTCGCCCGCAAGGGCAGCGCTTCAGTCAACGCCGCTCTGGCGGAGGCATTCGGCGAGGACGATCCGGGCCGCGCCGAACTGCTCATCGGCTGCCTCAGCGAGATGGCGACGAGCCTGCTGCCCGCAGAAGCCGGGCCGGCCCGCCGCCAGCTCCAGCATGAGCAACCTGTCAGCGACAAAACCTAGCGATGGAGACCCCATGTTCCTGGCACCACTGATCCGATGGCTCGCCCATCATCACAACCCGCGAGTTGCCTTCGGCGTAGCTTCCGCCCTCACCTGCGC
>JASHOE010000300.1 GCA_030041275.1 Streptosporangiaceae bacterium | reverse complement strand
GGCCGGTCGCGATGGCCTGAACCGCGCTCATCCGCCCGGCGCGCAGCGCCGGCGCCACCGCGCCGGCCGCGGTCAGGGCGAGCACGGCGAGCGGCACCGCGACATCCACCCAGACCGGGACGCCCAGCCCGCCGACCTGGTAGACCTGCGCGTTCTGCTGGAGCAGCGGGACCGCCAGCAGGTCTCCGCACACGGCTCCGATGACGCAGCCGAGGACGGCAGGCACGGCCACGAGCAGCACGTACGAGCCCACCACCTGCGCCGGTGTGAAGCCGATCGACTTGAGCACGCCGATCCTGGTGGTTCCGGCGATGACCGCGCCGCCGACCACGTTGACGACGATCAGCACGGATATCACGAGCGCGAGGACGCCGAACGCGATGATGAACGGTACCCAGGGCGCGATACTGCTCTGCTCGGACTGACGCACCGTGAGATAGGACCCGGTGTCCAGGATCGCGCCATGCGGCAGCGCGGCCCGAATCGCGGCGACGTCGGCGGCGATCGCCGCGGACGTGCCAGCGTTGGCGAACCGATATAGCATCTGCGCTTGTCCGCTGCCGCCGTGGCCGGCGAGCGCGGGTATCTCGGCCGGTAGCACCCAGGACTGCGCGGTGTCGGTGACGGAATCCGCGATGCCGACGACAGTGAGGTACTGTGAGCCGACGCTGAAGGTCGAGCCCAGGTTTTCTGGCGCGTCCTCCGACACCACTACCTGGTTGTCGCTGGTCGGCCAGTGACCTGCAACGACGGCGAGGTCGTCCACCGGTCCGCCCGGCGACGTGCGGCCAGTGATCTGAAGCGGCACGTGCCGCGAACCGGAGATGCCCGGCGTTGTGAACTGTGCGGTGACCGTTGTCTCGGCGAACGGGCCGGCTGCGGCGGTGACGCCTGCCAGCCGGCTCGTCGCCGCGAGCTGGGTCCGCGTCGCCACCGAGCTGTCGACCGTGACGGTGTCATCGGCACCGTGCTGGACGGCGAACGCGTGGTCGAACGGACTGTGGGCGTCCGCGAGCATGCCGAGCGCCAGCGTGGATGCGGCGGTCGCGGCGAGCACCACTAGGCAGATGATGATGGCCTGGAGCCGTCGGCCACCGAGCCCGCCGCGCGCGGCGCGGAACACGGCGGTCACCGCAAAGCCTCCGTTGGCCTAGGGTCGGGAGGCTCGTGGTGGCGTCCCCGCGCGCTAATCGCCGTGTCGGAGGTGGCCCGGCCGTCTGCGATCTCGATGACGCGGTGGGCGTACCGGGCCGCCAGTTCGGGGTTATGAGTGACGAGGATCAGGGTCTGCCCGGCGGCGTTCAGATTCAGCAACAGCGCGCCGATCTCGTCGCCGGTGGCGCTATCCACGGCGCCGGTGGGCTCGTCGGCGAGCAGCACGGCGGGCCTGTTGATGAGCGCGCGGGCGATGGCGACCCGCTGCCGCTCGCCGCCCGACAGCCTGGCCGGGTACGCGTCCCGGCGCTGCGCGATGTGGAGCGCCGCCAGCAGCTCCTCGGCTCGCGCGCGGGCCGCGCCGGTCCGGGTGCCCGCGAGCTGAGCTGGGAGCAGCACGTTGTCCATGACTGTCATGTCGTCGAGCAGGTTGAAGAACTGGAAAATCATCCCGACCTGGTGGCGCCGGAACCTGGCTACTCCGGTCTCGCTGAGCATGTCGACCCGTTCGTCCCCGACCCGGATCGCGCCGCCCGTCGGCCGGTCCATCCCCGCAATGAGATTGAGCAGGGTCGACTTGCCGCTCCCCGACGGCCCCATGATGGCGACCGCCTCGCCCGCGTCAACGGCCAGGCTCACGTTGTCGATAGCAGGAGCTGCGCTGCTGTCGTAACGTTTCGTCACGTTCTCAAGCTGAACCAGCGTGTCCATGTGACGACCGTAGCGACGGACCCGCCGCTGCCGCGTCGGCTGTGCTGCTGAATCTGGCTACCGCGGTGGGCTGAGTCGTCATCCCAGAGATGTAGGCAGGGTCGCTATCGCGACTGATGGTCCGCGGTTAGCGCGCCGAGGACAATGGACACATGGCCGGTCGTCCCGGCGAGCTGCTCGCCGCCCTGCTGCGCCGGGAACCGCGGCGCCTGCTGTCCGGCTGGTCGCTCGCGCTGGACGCCGCCATCGGCGTGGCGGCGTCAGCCGTGGCGGTCTTCGAGGTAGTAGGTCACACCGGACGGTTGTCCCTGACCAAAGGCGCCGGCCCCACCTGGACGGTTGAGCCGCACATCGGGCTTGCGGTGTTCGCGGTGACGGTACTCACCGCGCTGCCCCTCGCGGCGCGGCGGATTTACCCGATTTCAGCTTTGCTCGTGATCGTCGCGGCAATCAGCTTGATCACGTTCGGCGATCTCTCGGAGAAGCTGAGTATCGTCGACGGCCGGGCACTTCCGCCGGCGCTTGCCGGGCTGGTGCGAGACGGTGGTCTGGTTGTTCATCACGTGCCAATGCCGTCAGTCGCGTTCGGAACCGCGGTATTCGCCGCGTACAGTGCGGTCGCCCACAGTAGCCACCGGTACCTCGCCATCGCGGCCGTAGCGGCCGTCACCGTAGGCGTCACCGCCGCCTACGGGAACACGCTGCCGCAGTTCCCCGAGCGATTCACCGCGCTGCTGGCGATCATCCCAGCGGTCGCCGCCGCCCTCGGCATCCGGGAACTGCGGCGGCGGCTGACCGACTCAGCCGCCAGGCTCCGTCGCACTACCGAGGAATACGAGGCCGCTACGGTGCGCGCAATCGAGGCCGAGCGGGCCCGGATCGCCGGCGAGCTGCACGACGTTGTCACTCACAATGTGAGCGTGATGGTGGTGCAGGCGGGTGCGGCTCGGATGGCGGTGGCCAGCGCGCCCGACGAGGCGACCGACGCGCTGCGCGCCGTGGAGGCCAGCGGCCGCACCGCCATCGCGGAGCTGCGCAGCCTCCTCGGTGTGCTGAGCCCGGCCGGCGCGGACGTGGCGCTGCGCCCGCAGCCAGGGCTCGGCGAGCTGGACGAGCTGATCAGCCGGCTGGCCGCGGCAGGCCTGTCGGTGGATCTGAGTGTCCAGGGCACGCCGCGGCCGTTGCCCCCAGGCGCGGACTTGGCCGCATACCGAGTGGTGCAAGAGGCGCTCACCAACGTCCTGCGGCACGCTGGCCGGGCCGCGACGTCGGTCATGGTGAACTGGGGCGAGAAGCTGGTGATCACCGTGAGTAATAGTGGCGGGCCGGTCTTCCGGGGGAGTGCCGAGCAGCCGGGACGCGGGCTGCTTGGGCTGCAGGAACGATTGTCGCTCTACGGAGGCGAGCTCGACGCCGGGCCGCAGGCGGGCGGCGGCTGGCAGGTCCGCGCCGTGATGCCGGTGGGTGTCGCCGCATGAAGGTGCTGATCGCTGATGACCAGGCGCTGGTCAGGGCCGGCTTCCGGCTGATCCTCAAGACGGCAGGGGTCGACGTCATCGCGGAGGCGGCGGACGGTGAGCAGGCGGTCGCGGCCGCGCTCGAACACCAGCCGGACGTGGTGCTCATGGACATCCGGATGCCGCACCTGGACGGCATCGAGGCGACTGCCCGCATCCTCGCAGCCGGCGAGGCCGCCGACAGCGTCAGGATTATCATCCTCACCACGTTCGATCTCGACCAGTACGTGTACGCGGCGCTGGCCGCGGGAGCCAGCGGGTTCTTGCTCAAGGACGTGACGCCCGAGCATCTCATTGCTGCGGTCCAGCTCGTCCGCACCGGCGACGCGCTCCTCGCTCCGTCGATTACCCGGCGGCTCGTCGAGACCTTCGCGCCGCGGCTGCCCGCGGCAGACCTGGTCCAAGCCCGGCCCGGCTACGGTGACCTGTCGGCGCTAACACCGCGCGAACTCGAGGTGCTGCGGCTGATCGCGCGCGGGATGAGCAATGCCGAGATCGCCACCGCGCTGACGCTCAGCGAGGCGACGGTCAAGACGCATGTGGCGAGGATCCTGACGAAACTGGGTCTGCGCGACCGGGTCCAGGCAGTCGTGCTCGCCTACGAGACCGGGCTCGCGCGAGCGCGGAGCCAGCTCGTCACGTGACCGGTCGGATGGGTTCGGCGGCAAGGCCGTTCGCCAGCGCGAACCTGGCTGCCTCCACCCGGCCGCTCACGCCGAGGTTGCGGTAGATCGTCGCGAGGTGGCGTTCGACGGTGGCCGTGCTCAGGTACAGCTCAGCCGCGATCTGCCGGTTAGTGAGTCCGGCGGCCAGCAGCCGGAGCACCTCCGCTTGTCGGCCGGTGAGATTGCCGGGCAGCGGCACCGGCAGCGGCACCGGCACCGGCTCGACCGGTCCGGCTGCTTCGAGGAGCGCGCCGTCGGTCGCGGCGATGAGCTGCGGATTCCCGGTCTTAGCCGCGAGTGCCTGCGCTGCCTGCAGCTGCCGGATCGCCTCGGCGTGGTCGCCGGTCTGCTGACACACCCGGCCGAGGCCGATCATGGCTTCGACGGCGCCGTGCGGGTGACCGCCGGTCATCGCGGCGGCGATCGCGGCGCGGAAATGCTCCATAGCCGCGGCGAACTCCCCGCGATGGGCGGCGACGGTGCCCTGATTACTCCGGATGGTGCCCGCGAGCTGCGGGTCGCCACCGGTCAACCCGGCGGCCTCGGCGAGCGCCGTGGCGGCGGCGCCCCACTGCTCCGTCCTGATCAACACGTCCGCGAGATTGACCAGGCCGATGCCGATGGATCGCTGCTCACCGAGCTCACGTTTGATGGCGAGCGACTGCTCGAACAGCTCCCTGGCCCGGTCCAGGTTGCCGTCGTCGAGCTCGACCAGCGCCATGTTGTTGATAGCGACCGACATGCCGCGCCGGTCACCGAGCTCGGCACGCAGGTCCAGCGCTGTCTGGAAGCCGCGCCTCGCACCGGCTCGATCGCCGAGGTAACGCTGGGCGGAGCCGAGCACCGTCGCGGCTAGTGCCATCCGGGTAGTCAGGCCGAGCGGACCGAAGATGGCCAGGGCCTGGTCAGCGTGCTGGACGGCGGCGGTGTAGTCGCCATTCTCCGCCGCGAGCACTGCGGCGGAGCACAGCGCGCGACCGGCGAGCTCGTCGTGCCGCTGCCCCGCGCGCGCCAGGAAGGTAGCCAGCCAGCTGCGGCCGGTGGCGAGGCGACCGCTGGCCAGCCACCACTGCCACAGCGCCGCGCTCATGTGCAGGCCGAGCTCGACGTCGTCATGCTCGTCTGCCCACGCCAGCGCGGCGTACAGGTCGACTACCCCGGTCTCGAGACGGTGGCGCCAGCTGGGCGCGTCTGGTCCGACTAGCCCGAGCTCGCTGCCCGCAGCCACGGCGGCGAAGTGCCGCGCGTGCCGCTCGCCTGCCGCGGCGATGTCGACCGCGCGCTCCGGTCGCTCAGCCGCGAACGTGCGGATCGTCTCCAGCATGCTGAAGGTGTTCTGCTCGCTGTCTCTGGTGACGACCAGCCAGGAGGAGTCGACCAGCTGTCGCGCGGTGGCCGCGGCGGCCGCGGCGGAATCCAGCCCGAGCACTGGCTGGATGTCACCGATCCCGAACGAGCCGGCGAACGCGCTGAGCATCGCCAGCCGCCGCTGCTGCTCGGTGCCGAGGAGCTCGTAGGAGACCTGCAGCACGTCGGCGAGCCGTCGGCCGCCGGCCTGGGGCGTGTCGTAGTCCAGCAGCACGGCGCGCTGCTGGAGGATCTCCCGGATCGAGAGCGTTCCCACCCAGCTCGCGATCAGCTCGATGGCGAGCGGCAGGCCATCGAGCCTGCGGCACAACTCGGCGATCGCGTGCGGCGGTACATCGGTCGTGCTGAAGCCCGGCACTCGCTCGCTGGCCCTGGTGACGAACAGCCGCACGGCGTCGGAGGCGACGATGTCCGAGACGCCTGCCGCCACCGACGGACACGACAGCGGCGGCACCGTCCAGCACACTTCGCCGGGGACGCCGAGAACCACGCGGCTCGTGACGAGAACCCGCAGTCCGGGCACGCTGCCGAGCAGGTCGCCGGTCAAGTCGGCCACTTCCACGGCCATCTGCTCTGCACCGTCGAGCATGAGCAGCCGAGGTGACTGACTCAGTGCGGCGCGCACCGAGTCGATCAGCGCCACACCGGGCTGGTCGGCCACGCGCAGCCGAAACGCTAGGGCGGGCAGCAGGACGCGCGGATTCGCGATCCGGTCCAGCGGTACGAAGACCACATCCGCGTCGGCAAAGTCGCGCTGCAGAACCTCGACGGCGAGCCGCGTCTTGCCCGCCCCGCCCGGACCCGTCAGCGAGACAAGCCGAGACCGCGCGATCAGTCGCCCGAGCTCGGCCAGCTCGTCTTCGCGGCCAACGAACGCGGACCTGGCGACCGGCAGCGCGCTGCCGCCGTCTACGTCAGCGCGCCGTGCCGCCGCGTGCGCCTCTAACTCAGCGAGCGCGGCGAGCGCCCGGTCGGACGACCCGGTTCGGCCCGACTCCCACCGATTGACGGTGGCGAAGGACACACCAAGGCGCCGGGCTAACTGCTCCTGGCTTAACCCCAGGTTGCTGCGCAGAGTCCGAAGCCGCGCCGCAACCGAGTCGTTGCGCGGCTCGTTCACGGTGGCAGCCTACGACGTCGGTGAACAGGTGTGTATGGCGGTCAGATGACGCCGAAGAGCCGGTCCCCGGCGTCGCCGAGGCCAGGCAGGATGTAGCCCTTGTCGTTGAGTCTCGCGTCCACGCACGCGGTCACCACGTGCACCCGAGCGGACGGCGACGGGAACGTGGCTTCGAGCCTGGCCAGCCCCTCCGGTGCAGCGAGCAAACAGACCGCCGTTACGGTCGCCGCGCCCCGGTCGAGCAGCATGGTGATCGCGGTCTCCAGCGAGCCGCCGGTCGCCAGCATGGGGTCGAGAACGAAGGCGGCTCGCCCGGTGAGGTCGGCCGGGAGCCGGGTCGCGTACGTGGACGCGACCAGCGTCTGCTCGTCCCTGACGAGTCCGACGAAGCCGATGTCTGCTTCAGGCAGCAGCCGCGCGAGCGCGTCGAGCATGCCGATGCCGGCGCGCAGGATGGGCACGATCAGCGGGACCGGAAGGGCGAGCTCCACACCATCGGCGGTGCCGACCGGCGTCTCTACCTGCCGCGGTGCCACCGCGATGGTCCTGGTGGCCTCGTAACCCAGCAGCGTCGTGAGCTCGTCGGCCAGTCGGCGGAATTCCGGCGAGCCGGTGTGCACGTCGCGCAGCGCGGTCAGCTTGTGCGTCACCAGCGGGTGATCGATAACCGTCGTCTGCATGGCCATAGTCTGACAGGCCTGGCAATTCCCGGCATGTCAAAGACACCCGGTCTGTGGCGGGTCACCCACTGATGGGTAGGCGAACGGCGTGGCCGTGTCCGGGTCGTGGCGCGGCCGGAACCAGACGGACGTGCATCCTGGAGCCCGGCACGCGACGGTGAGGTGGCCGAGATCCCCGGCGGCCCCCTCGCAGTCGCACGGGCTCCACGAGACGATGACCCTGCCGGGACCCCAGTCGTGGCCGCGGCTGCACCAGGCCGGGTATCTCCACCAGCTGGGCACGTCCACCGTACTATTCGATCACACGTTCGATTGCAAGAAAAGCGCGCGGGCCGGTCAGCTACCCGGAACTCGCCCAGCCCTGACTGACGATCTTGAAGCTGCATCACGCGGATCGGCAAAAACCCCGGCGCGTAGTCAGCCGGAGCCGTGGTTCAATGCTGGGAGTCCAGTCCGATCTGCGAGGAGGGTAGATGCGCCAAGCGTTCATGTCCGTCGTGATGGCCGATAAGACCTATGCGAAGGGTATGACGCGTGCCGCGTACCACACTCAACCTCGGGATCCTGGCGCATGTAGACGCCGGTAAGACCACCCTGACCGAGCGGCTGCTGTACGCCGCGGACGTCATCAGGGAACTCGGCAGTGTCGACGCTGGAACGACACAGACCGACTCGCTCGCGTTGGAACGGCAACGCGGTATCACGATCAAGTCCGCCGTCGCCGCGTTTGGCATTGGCGACGTCGCGGTGAACCTGATCGACACGCCCGGCCATCCGGACTTCATTGCCGAAGTTGAGCGGGTCCTGAGCGTGCTCGACGGCGCCGTCCTGGTGGTCTCCGCGGTCGAAGGCGTGCAGCCGCAGACCCGGATTCTTATGCGCTCGCTGCAGCGGCTCGGCATCCCGGTGCTCGTGTTCGTCAACAAGGTCGACCGGGCAGGCGCCGACCCTGATCGTGCACTGCGGGAGCTTCGCGAGCGGCTGCAACTGGCGGTCATCGGCATGAACTCAGTGCACGGGTCAGGGACGCGCACGGCCACCGTCACACCCGTCGGCTCGCGCGACCCCGACTTCCAGCTCAGGCTCACCGAGTTGCTGGCCGAGCGGGACGACAGCCTGCTATCCCTCTACCTCGCCAGCCGCGACGGCGTATCGCCCGACCGGCTGCGTGCGGCGCTGGCCGCTCAGACAGCACGCGGGCTAGTGCACCCGGTGTTCTTCGGCTCGGCTATAACCGGCGCCGGCGTCGCAGACCTCACCGGAGGTATAGCCGAGCTGCTGCCAGCGGCCGCGGGTGATCCGGCTGGGCCCGTCGCCGGGAGCATCTTCAAGATCGAGCGTAGTGCCACCGGAGAGAAAATCGCTTATGTCCGGATGTTCTCGGGGACCATACGCGCGCGGGACCGGCTGCGGTTCGGCGCGGACCTGCAGGCAACGCTCACCGCGCTGGCCGTCTTCGACCGCGGGCTCGCCGAGCCCAAAGACGCGGTCTCGGCCGGTCAGATCGCCAAGCTCTGGGGTCTGAACCAGGCCCAGATCGGCGACCGTGTCGGCGATCTGGAGCAAGCGAAAGCCGCCGATCACTTCCCGCCACCGACCCTGGAATCGGTCGTCAGTGCTCGCGATCCCGCCGATCGCGGGAAGCTGCGGGTCGCACTCGGTCAGATCGCCGAGCAGGATCCGCTGATCAATGTGCGTCAGGACGACGAGCGGCAGCAGATCTCGGTGTCGCTCTTTGGAGAGGTCCAGAAAGAAGTCATCGAGGCTACCCTCGCGGGCGATTACGGCATCGAGGCGACGTTCCAAGAATCGACGACGATCTACATCGAAAGACCGGCAGGCATCGGCGGCGCAGTCGAGATCCTGCAGTCCGACGGGCATCCGTACTCGGCCACCATCGGGCTGACGGTCGAGCCCGCGGAGGTCGACTCGGGGGTGGGCTTCCGCCTTGACGTGGACCCCCGCGCCATCCCCCTGTACATCTACAAGAATGCTGGTAGCTTCGCCGACGCCATGACGTCTTATGTCCGCCAGAGTCTGTGCGCGGGCCGCCACGGCTGGGAGGTCACGGACTGCCTGGTGACCATGACCGACTGCGGCTACTACGTCGGTGACGGTCCTGCGAAACGCGTCCTGGCGACACCACGCACGACGGCGGCCGACTTCCGCAAGTTGACGCCGTTGGTGCTGGCGCAGGCGCTCGAACGAGCAGGCACCGTGGTCTGCGAGCCAATGACCAGGGCGCGTCTCTGTGTCCCGGCGGAGCGGCTGGGCGCCTTGCTCTCGTCGCTAGCCCGCCTTGGCGCCCAGGTCGACGCGCCGACCATCGAAGCCGACCTAGCCCATCTGGTTGCTTTCCTGCCGGCAGGCGCCGTGCATGCGCTTCAGCAGCAACTGCCGCGCCTGACCGGTGGCGAGGGAGCAGTCGACGCGAACTTCAGCGGCTACCGGCCCGTACGTGGCAGCGCACCCAGCCGGCTGGCCCACCACGGCACGGGCCACTCGCAGTGAAGGCCGGGCGTCCACCCGTGACAGCTGGACGCCCGGCCGGAGTATTCGAGTCAGGCGGTATCGAGAACGGCGGCCTCGGCACCACCCTCCTCACCCAGGATCGAGCCGATCTGGGCGACCTGGTCGGGTCGAGTGGCGCGCAGCCACAACAGGACGCCGATGCCGAGGACGAGCCAGACGAGGGCCACGTACGGCGTCCACTTGAGAATGCCCGGCGGGGCGGGGTGGATTGACCCGTACAGCGCGGCGCCGAAGACGATCGCGCCCACGAGCGGGATGCCGACGTGGATCAGCGGGTTCCAGTTCCGGGTGGCGCGGGTGTTCCAGAAGTACACGATGCCGCCGAGGCAGATCATGATGTAGACGACGATGACCAGCAGTGTGCCCGCGGTGGCCCAGAAGTAGTAGTTGGAGAGCGGCTGGCCGAAAGCGCTGTCGGACAGCGGGTAGCCCATCACCAGCGCCATCACGACCGCGAGCGCGGTGACCGCGATGGTGGCGTTGACGGGCGTCTTGAACCTCGGGTGGGTCTGGCCGAACGCCCTCGGGAGTACGCCTTCGCGCCCCATCGCGAACAGGGTGCGAGAGGCCGCCGTTGCGCAGGCGACGCACACAATGAAGGCCGCGCACATGCCGCCGATCTCCGCCAGCGTGCCGAGCCACGAGCCGACGAAAGTCGTCGCCGTGGTCTTGAGTGCGACCGGGTCAGCGCCCATCTTGGCGCCGTTATTCACGCCGTAGCCGATCGTGATCGAGTAGGTCGTCCACAGGTACAGGACGATCGCGAACAGTGTGGCGGCGATCACCGCGATCGGGATGTAGCGGCGGGGGTGCGCGGTCTCCTCACCGAAGTCCGCCGATGTCTCGAAGCCAATGTAGGAGGTGACGCCGAAGATGATGCCGTAGAAGACGCCGTCGAAGCCGCCGGAGTTGGTGTGACTGAAGCTAAACGCGCCAAGCGCCTGGCCGTGGCTGCCGCCCTTGGCGGTGGTGACCAGGTCGATGATCACGATCACGGCGACCGTGATGATGCCGACAATGAGCTGCACCCGGGTGGTCACCTTGATCCGGATTATCGAGAGCAGCATGTACAGGGCCATGCCAATGACGAAGAACAGGATCCACAGCTTGGGACTCACGCCGGTCAGATCGGCCGCCAGGTAGCCCACCCCCGACATCGTCATCGGCACAAAGCAGATGAAGCCGAAGAAGTACAGCCAGCCGGCCATAAAGCCGGCTTCCTTGCCCAGGCTGCGGCTGGCATACGTGTAGGCGTACCCGGCCGTAGCCATCCTTCTGGTAAACCCGATGACCACGAACGCGAGCGCCAGGCAGGCGACGCCGCCTAGCAGGAACGCCAGCGGCGTGGAGCCGCCGGCGACAGCGGAAACGCCGCTGACGTTGAGCAGCAGCGCCATGCCAGGGGCTATCACCGACACCGAGATCGCGATCGCATCCCACAGGCGGAGGGATCCGTGCGCGAGCTCGCCGACGGCAGTGCCGCGGAACTCAGTACTGGGGTTGGCCATGGCTCGGGTCCTCCCTTATTCCAGCCCAGGCTCGGGCATGAAAACGGTCTCCTCATCTAGCACGTAGTCGAAGGCAAGCGGCGTGCAGTCGCGCTCGACGAGCCAGTCCATGAACTTCACATGCACGGGATGCGCACGGTAGGCATTCATGGCCGCCACGTCCGGAAACTCGGTGTACAGCAGGTAGGTGTAGCCGCGGTTGCGGGCACCGGTCAGGTCGGTGCCGAGGCGGCACCTGGTCATCAGGCCGATCTCGCTCGGCCACGAGGCCACCATGTCCCGCATCTGCGCGGCCTCCGCCACAGACAGGTCGCGCGGAAAGCTGAAAAGGACGATGTGCTGCAAGGTCATCGTGGACCTCCTCGGCGGTTAGTAGAACTCGAAGTACTCGCGCATCTCCCAGTCGGTGATGTTCTGGCCGTCCGGGGGCGGGTTCTCGGCAATGGCTGCGTCGTAGCGCGCTACCTCGGACCGCTTCATCTGCAGCAAGTAGTCGACCAGGGTGTCGCCGAACACCTTCCGGAAGAACTCGTCCTGGTCGAGCACGCCGATCGCGCTGCCGAGGGAGGCCGGGAGCGGGGTGTTGTCGGTGGCGTACGGGTCAGCCTCGACGGGCGGCGGTGGGTCAAGCGCTCGGCGCATGCCGTCGAGCCCGGCGGCGATGTTCGCCGCCATATAAAGGTACGGGTTGGCGGCGGGCTCGCCCATCCGCATCTCCACGTGGCTGTTCGCATCGCCAGGCGCGCCCTGAACGCGGACCAGCGCCCCTCGGTTCTCCAGCGCCCAGCACACCCGATCGGGAGCGAAGGAGTACGGCCGGAACCGCTTGTAGCCGTTAACCGTGGGCGTGGCGAACACACCCATCGGCAGCGCGTGGTCGAGCAAGCCGGCGACGAAGTGCCGCCCGGTCGCCGACAGGTAGTCGTCCTCGCTGGCGAACGCATTCCGCCTGTCCTGCCGCGAGATCAGCGACTCGTGCAGGTGCCAGCCGGATGGGAAGAAATTCGGCAGCGCTGGCGCGCACATGAAGGTCGCCAGGAGGCCGCGGCGCTGGCAGATCTGCTTGACGGCAGACCGGAACAGCACGACCGCGTCCGCCGCTGCGAGGCCGCCGATCGGGCTGAAGCTGAACTCCATCTGGCCGGGGCCCCACTCATCCTCCATCGAGCGGGGCGGCAGCCCGACGGCCACGAGGCCATCACGGATCTCCTCCAGCGTGACCGCGACGCTGTCCAGTCGCACTTCCGACAGGTACTGGTAGCCGCGCTCGAACACGCTGACGGCTGGCGCTGGCGGCGTGAACCCGGCATCTGCGGGCGCGATGTGGTCGGAGTCGACCTTGACGATGTAGTACTCGATCTCGATTCCGGCCAGGTAGTCGTAGCCCGCATCGCCGAGCTCGGCAAGCATGCGCCGCATCAGGCCGCGGCCGTCCAGCGGCACTGGCTGACCGTTGGAGAAATAGGTGTCACACAGCATCCAGCCGGTCCGGTCGGCCCACGGCAGTACCTGGAACGTTGCCGCGTCCGGAACGAGCACGATGTCAGGGAAGCCGGTGAACTCCGCGATGCCGAACCCGCCGCCCGATGCGAAGGCCGGCACGAACACCTGGTTGCCGGAGTCAAGGCTGTAGATCGCACCGGAGAAGTCGAGGCCGTTGGACATCGCCGCGATGGCGACCTCGGGGGACAGGGATTTGGCCCGGGGCACGCCATGCTGATCCACGACGACCAGCCTGACGGTGCGAAGGTCTAGGCCGCGGATCTTGCTGGCGACGTCCTGCGCCGCGGCGGCTTGCTCAGCCGTGTACAGGCCATTCCGTGCGACGAATCCTGGCTGACCAACGCCGTGCGCGTCGGGTTGGCTGAAGCCAGGGCTGCTGCTCGTCACGTCCAATCCTCCGATGCGGTAGTTCAGTCTCGGGTCGCTTGCTCAGGTCTTTCTCGGCATGCTCAGGTCTTTGGCGTCGCTGCGCCGCTGGCTCATTTGCTCCAGCATCGCGGCGGTGAAGTTGCGGGGCTCGACGTCGGCGAGGGAAAGGAAGGTCTCAGTCCGCTGCACTCCGCTGATCTGGAAGATCTCGGTAAGCAGCAGCTCGCGCAGATGCGCGTGATCGCGGACCCGGAACCGGACCAGCAGGTCCAAGCCGCCGGTGACCACGCTCATGTCCTGTGCCTCGGGCAGCACCCGGATCGCCTTGATGATCTCGGTCAGATCCATGCCAGGGCCCGCAGTCACCGCGATGTAGACGACAACCGGGTAGCCGAGCGCAGCCCAGTCAACGTCGACCCGGTAGCCCCTGATCGCACCGAGGCGTTCGAGCCGGGCAATTCGGTCCGCGACCGCGGGCGGCGACACCTCCACCTGCCTGGCGAGCGCGCGCTGTGACTGACGGGCGTCGGTTGCGAGCGCG
Organism: Streptosporangiaceae bacterium; assembly: GCA_030041275.1. GTDB lineage: Bacteria > Actinomycetota > Actinomycetes > Streptosporangiales > Streptosporangiaceae > JAJYUU01. The sequence goes on along the minus strand of JASHOE010000300.1, from coordinate 6,340 downwards.
TGCAGCAGGGCCAGGTCGAGGTCGTCCACTTCCACCTTCGGCGGGGTCACCGAGGTGACTTCGGCCAGCCCCGCAAAGGGTGCTGAGACAGTTGCCATATGCCAGCCGATCGTTCGTCAAGCTTACTAATGTGAGCTAGGCTGGAGAAGATGCCGTTTGCCTATGTAAAGCAGACGACGAGAAATCCTTACATTCGTAAGATCGGCTGTCAAGAGACGGAAGCGCCAATGACCGCAGCAATCGACCAGAGCCAGAGCAGCCTTTCTGGCCCTGCGGTGAGCGACACAGCGCGTGACTGGGACACCGGTCTCGCCCGACGCACGAAGTCACTGGGGGGCGGGGAGATCACTGCGATTCTCGCGCTCGCGGGGGCGTCCGATGTCATCACGTTCTCGGGCGGGTTCCCCGATCCGGCCACGTTCCCCACTGCTGTCCTGGCGGACATCGCCGGCCGGCTGATCACGCAAGACCCCGGTGTCGCCCTGCAGTACTCGGCGACCGAGGGCATCGCGAGCGTGCGCGACTACGCCTCGAGCAGACTCGCCTCGGTGCAAGGCCACAAGCCGGGCCCGGGCGAGCTGATGATCACCAGCGGTGGCATCGACTGTATGGAGCTGATAGCCAAGAGCTATCTTGACGTCGGCGACGCGGTGGTCGTGGAGGCGCCAACCTACCTGGGCGCGATCATGGCGTTCCGCGGCTACGAGGCCGACGTGCGCGGCGTTCCGGTCGACGGCGACGGCTTGCGCACCGATGTGCTCGCCGATCAGCTAGCCGCAGGCATGCGTCCGAAGATTCTGTACACGATTCCGGACTTCCAGAACCCGACCGGGCTGACCATGAGCGCGCCGCGCCGCAGTGAGCTCATCGCGCTGGCCCGGCGGTACGGATTCCTCATCCTCGAGGACGTCGCGTACCGGGATCTCTACTTCGAGCAGGCGCCGCCGCCCAGCTTGTGGTCGATGGCGCCGGATGTGGTGTTGCAGGCCGGGACGTTCTCCAAGATCTTCTGCCCCGGCGTGCGCATGGGATGGGCGGCCGGGCCGGCCGAGATCATCAGCCGCCTGGTGGTGGCGAAGCAGAATTCCGATCAGTGCTCGGGCGCGCTCGGTCAGCGAATGCTGGAGGAATACGGGCGCGGTGGGCACTTGGAGCGCCAGCTCGTCGCCTCCCGGGCGCTGTACACGCGCCGCGCGGCGCTGATGACCGAGGCGCTGACCGAGTACATGCCTGCGGGCACAACCTGGACCACAGCGCGGGGCGGCTTCTACATCTGGGTGACCGCGCCTGACGGTGTGGATACTGTGGCGCTGTCCGCTGCGGCGCGCGCACGTAAGGTCGCCTACGTGCCAGGACGGCCCTTCTACCCCGGCGAGGACGGCGCGGCGCAGATCCGCCTCGCGTACAGTCGCGTCGCTGATGACCTGATCGAGGAGGGCATCCACCGGATCGGCGAGGTGCTCAGGACCGCTACGGAGGAACGATGACTACTGTGCCTGCCGGAGCGGACGCCCCCGCTGATCCCCCCCTGGGCGACGCCGCGAGCCACTTCAGTACGGAGGCGCACGGCGAGCCGGCCGGCCCTGGCCGGTACGTGAACGTTGACGCGATCACTGCGGTCGAGTTTCTCCCCGGGCTGGGATTCCGGCCGGTGCTCGGGCAGCGGGCGATGACGAACTTCGTGAGCTTCGAGCCGGGCGCTGAGGCGCCGCGGCACGTGCACGAGGAGGAGCAGATCGTCATCGTCATTGACGGCGAGTTCACCTTCGACCTGGACGGCGACGTACGCGTCATGCGCAAGGGGGATGTCGCGGTCGTGCCAGCGTGGGTTCCGCACGGCGCGTGGACTACCGACAGTCACTGCCTCGAGATCGATGTGTTCTGCCCGCCGCGGCAGAGCTTGCTCAAGCTCGCCGCCGCGCAAGCCGAGCAGGCCGAACGAGCTCAGGAGACTGGGAGCGAGGCCTAGATGGACCTCGGGCTGGCCGGGCGCAGGGCGATCGTCACCGGGGGATCGAAGGGCCTGGGCAAGGCAATTGCGGCCGAGCTGACCGCCGAGGGCGCGTCGGTCGTGATCTGCTCGCGGCATGCCGCCGAGCTGGATGCGACCGCCGCCGACCTCGTGAAGAGTGCGCCCGACGGGGCGGGAACCGTGCACGCCCTGCCGTGCGACGTGACTGACCCGGATCAGGTCGTCGGCTTCATCGATGCTGCAACCTCAGCCCTCGGCGGGCTGGACATCCTAGTCAACAACGCGGGCGGGGCCAGGCCAGGCCAGTTCGGCACGCTGACCGATGACGACTGGCACGCCGACATCGAGGTCAAACTGTTCGCGCAGATCCGCTGCACCCGAGCGGCGCTGCCGCAGCTGCGGCAGAGCTCGGCGCCTCGGGTTATCAACATCAACGCCGTGTACGCCCGTTACCCCGATCCGGCGTTCCTTGCCTCGTCGGTGAACAGGGCGTCCTGCCTCAGCCTGTCGAAGGCGCTGTCCATCGAGCTGGGCCGGGACGGAATTCTGGTCAACAGCGTCAACATCGGTCTCGTCGAGACCCCCCAGTGGCAGAACATCCACCGCCGCCGCGCACCCGATGTGCCGGCCGAGCAGTTCTTCGGGCAGCTGGCCGCGGCCGAGGTCCCGCTTGGCCGGTTCGGGCGGCCTGACGAGGTCGCCGGACTGGTGACGTTCCTGGCCAGTGACCGAGCTAGCTACATCGCCGGCGCGTCCATCGACATCGCCGGCGGAATGGGCAAATTCTTGTAGGGAACGGGGGTTGCATGTGCCGGCTGCTTGGCTATTGCTCACGTCTTGAGGCGTCAGTCGAAGACGTGATCGGTGCCGATGGACTCCGCGAGTTCACCGGACTTTGTGCGCTGCACGGCGACGGCTGGGGGATGGCCTGGTACGAGGGCGCTGAGCCGGTTGTCCGCAAGTCGCCGATCCGCGCTGACGGCGAGCCAGAATACGACAAGCTAGCCCGCGAGCCGCTGTCCGACCTGGGACTCGTGCACCTCCGCTGGGCAACCCCCGGTCTCGGCGTGAACGAGCGCAACAATCATCCGTTCCGGTACGGCCAAGATGTATTCGCCCACAACGGTGCCATCCATCCGCAGGACCGGCTGCCCAAGATGCTGCCAGCGCAGTGGGAGCGCCAGCTCGTCGGCACAACCGACAGCGAGCGGTACTTCTTGCTGGTGATGTCGAAGCTTGCCAGCCATGGCGGAGACATGGTGGCCGCGATCGCGGATGCGGCCGCCGACATCGAGGCCAGGTTTGAGCCGAACAGCCTGAACGCGATCCTGCTGTCGCCGGACGCGCTGTATGCCATCAGCTGGTACCACCGCGACCGGGTGCCGGAAGCCAAGCTGCGGGCGTGCGGGCTCACCGATCCGGACGAGATCGGCGCGTACTTCGACCTGGCCTACCGCGCGACCGACAACGCCGTCGTCGTCGCCAGCTCGGGCTGGCCGCAGCCAGGCTGGACGCCGCTGAAGAACCGGCACGTGCTGGTCACGGACCGGCGAACGCTCCGGACTCGGGTGCTAGCGCTGGGGTGAAGTCCTGCTCACTAGTGCTGCCGACTCACTAGCGCTGCCGACTCACTCGTGCTAGGCCGGACGGTCCGCATCGCGCCACTTGGCCTGGGTGAGGCTGAACCAGTTGCCGGAATCGTCACGGAACACAGCCTCAATGCCGTACGGGCGGTCGGCTGGCTCTTGGAGGAACGTAACGCCGCGGCCGGCTAGCTCCTCGTGGGTCTTCCGGCAGTCGTCGGTCGCCCAGACCCCGCCACTGAAAGCTCCCTTGGCGACCAGTTCCCGCAGCTGCCGGGCGGTCTGCTCGTCATGTCCCATCTCCGGCGCGGCCAGGATGAACTGAAGATCGCTCTGGCCGGGCGGAGACACTGTCAGCCAGCGGAAGCCCTGGCCAGCCTCGGCAAACTCGGTGCCCATCTGGACGTCAAATCCGAGCGTGAAGCCAAGCTTCTCGGTGTAGAAGCTCTTGGCCGAGTCCTGGTCCAGGACAAGAACGCCGGCGTGCGACAGCTTAGTGATCACGGCTGCTCCTTTCCGTCAGGGAACGCTACCGACGCGACGGCCTGCTGCGCTTCTCCGTTGTTGCGCACTCTGCCGGTGGCGGCCCCCCACATCAGCACCATGCAGCCGGGTATCGGCGGTACTCCGTGGGCCCCGCGGGCGCGGCGCTGGTATTCCGATGGCGGGCAGCCGGTCAGCTCGGAAAACCGCGAGCTGAAGGAGCCGACACTGGAGAATCCGACAAGAAAGCACACCTCGGTCACGGTGAGGTTCGCCGTCCGGAGGAGCTCGCGGGCCCGTTCGATCCGCCGTCGCGAGAGGTACTCGCCTGGCGTGGCGCCATACGCGGCCCGGAATACGCGGACGAAGTGGTAACGGGAGTATCCGGCCTGCGCCGCTAGTGCGGTGATGCTGACCTGTGCGGCGAAATCGCGGTCGATCAGGTCTCGTGCCCCGCGCAGGCTGGCCAGGCGCGTGATGTCTGGCGGGCGGCCCATGCCGTCAGAGTAGAACGCGGCGCTAGCCAGGTACCGCGACGAGGCCGGCGGGCTCGGGCGGCGCGGCGCTCGTCAGATCCAGGAACGTGACCTCGACCGGCTCTGGCAGCGCCATCGCGCCAGCGGCAGGCGTCGGCCTGGGCCGGCGCGGTTTGCCGCTGGCTGACGTGCCGCCCCGGCCGCGATAGATGAGCAGCCCGTTCACCGGGTCCGGCACCGAGTCCAGGGCGGCCCGGACAACCGGGAGGTTGCGGAACGCTTCCCACTCCGCCGCGGTGTTGAAGCACACCTCGAAGGCGACACCCCACTCGCCGGCGTGCCAGGTGCCGTCGAGCGCGCCGTTGGTCAGCGCGGCCTCGATCAGCGCGGAGTCGTAGGACTGCTGCCACTGGAAAGCCGAGAACTCCCCGTGCAGAACCTCGATCGACCACCACTCAGCCATTTCGTTGCGATCGTACGTCTGCGCATCGGCGCGCGGGAAGGGCTCCCGCGGGGGCCCCGTTCGCCCCTCGCGTAACCGCCGCGCAACCGGCCGGCAGCTAGACCAGTGCTGAGACCACCAAACAGGGAGCACGCACATGTCTGCTGAGACCGAGGTTGAGGCCGCACCGACCGGGGGCCGGTCGCGGTACGGCTGGTGGCGGTCATATTTCCTCCGGTACCTGGGCCGCGAGCTAGGGCGGCGGGCGCGGCAGGCCACCGTCATCGCGCTCGGGCTGGCCCTCGGCATCGGTCTGGTGATCACTGTGAACGCCGCCGCCACCGGGGTGAAGAACGCTCAGGCCAGCGTGCTGCACGCACTGTACGGCGTGGGTACCGACCTCACCGTCACGAAGACGCCCGCCGCCGGATCGGGGTTGCAGGGCGGCGGGAACAAGATCGGCATCGGGATCCAGGGCGGCCCCGGACAGACGCCGAGTGTGTGCGTCAACGGCAAGTGCAGTTCCGGGCCGCAAACCATAGACAACCTGGTTTCGGCCGGCAAAGGGACGCTGCCCTACGTCGACATCGGCAAGATAAGCCGGCTGGCGCACGTCACAGCCGCCGCCGGGGGACTCGTGCTGATGGACACTCAGGTCACCGTCAGCTCGAATAGCCTCACGCCGCCGACGCAGTTCTCGGTGCAGGGCGTAGACCTTGCGCACGACAATGTCGGCCCGCTTAGCTCGGGCACGCTGCGGTCCGGTCGCACGTTCCGCACCACCGACGCCCACGCCGACGTGGCGCTCATCGACGCCGACTACGCCGTCGCGAACAAGCTCACGGTCGGCTCCCACATCACGATCGCCAGGCACACGTTCACGGTCATCGGCATCGTCAGCCAGGCGGAGGCGAGCAGCCCGCCGCAGATCTACGTTCCGCTAGCAGTTGCCCAGGCGCTGGGCACCGACGGACCGGGGGGTTCCAGCCTCAAGGGTTACGTCAACACGATCTACGTGACCGTCGCCAGCACCGCCGACATCGGGGCCGTGCAGAAGGAGATAAGGGCGGTCCTTCCCTCGGTCACCGTGACCACGCCGGCGAGCCTGGCCAGCCAGATCAACGGCTCGCTGGGCAGCGCGGCCAAGCTGGCCGGGGAGCTCGGCACCTGGCTGTCGATCCTGGTCCTGGTGGCGGCCTTTGTGCTGGCTGGGCTGCTCACGATGTCGGCGGTGTCGCGGCGGGCACGCGAGTTCGGCACGCTGAAGGCCATCGGATGGCGCAGTCGGCGCATCATCGGCCAGGTCATCGGCGAGTCGCTCACGATCGGGCTGATCGGCGGGGCAGCTGGGATCGGCCTGGGCCTCTGCGGAGCGGCGATCATC
>JASHOE010000299.1 GCA_030041275.1 Streptosporangiaceae bacterium | reverse complement strand
AGGTCGGCGACGTCACCGGGGGCACAGAGGATTCCGTTAACGCCGTCTTCGATCGCGGCCCCGATCGCGCCGACCCGCGTGGCGATGACCGGCACGCCGAAGTGGAGTGCGAGGAGCGCGTTCTGCGACGCAGTGCCAGAACGGTAGGGCAGCACGAGTGCGTCGGCTGCGGCGAACTGGCCTGCGACCTCGTCGGCGGCTACGTAGGAGTCATGGATTGTCACCCGGTCACCGAGGTGCAGCCGCGTTATCAGCGCACCTAGCTCGTCCCGGTCGGCCCAGATCTCACCCGCCACGATGAGCAGGACGTCGGGCTTGGTCTCAGCCAGCGCGTGCAGCAACACGTCGAGTCCCTTGTAGCGGCGGATCATGCCGAAGAACAGCAGCCGGTGCTGCACGGGCCGCGGGCCAGCCGGCTGCGGCGCAACGCGGTCACCAACCGGGAAATGCAGCGGCATCGAAGCCATCTGCGCTGGCGTAGCAGAAAGGGAGGCAGCGAGCTGCGCCTCCTCGACCGAGTGAACGACAGCCGCGTTCGCGCGGCCCAGCAACGCTCGCATCAACGGTGCGTCAAACGGTCGCCGTTCATGCGGCAGCACGTTGTGGCAGAGCGCAACCACGCGGCAGCCGTAGCGCCGTGCGTACCTCGTCATGACGAGATAGGCCGGCACCTGGGCTGACGTGAAGACCGCCAGAAGCACCGCATCGAAGTCCCGGCCGAGCTGGCGGCCAAGCCGCCGCCACCCGTCCGGGCGGTACCACGCCAGCGTTCGCTCCGTATCCGGGAACGGCCTCACCTCGGGCTCAGCCACCGCCCGCCGGCCTGGGTAGAGCAGCCTCGGGACGAAAGCCCGCCACGACCGCAGGCTGACCAGGTGCCCGGCAGCCGCCAGCCGGTGTGCCAGCTCGGTCGTGTGCTGCGCCGACCCGCCGGGGAAGGGGTGCGCCGGACCGACGATGGCGATTTTCATAGCCGGGGCAGCCCAGACTGACGGTGAGCCTGTCCAGTGGGCACGCCCGAAATCGTAGAGTGCGCCACCGCTGTGGGGTCCGCGAACCGGGAGTGTTGACCCCGGACCCCGGCCGCAGGACCATGCCTGAGTGACCGAGATAGCATCGCTGGTCTTGTTCGCGGCCGACGCCGACGCGACCGCGGACTTCTACCGAGCCATCGGGCTCGAGCTTGACCACGAGGACCACGGCGAAGGCCCCGTGCACTTCGCGATGGAGCTGGACGGGGTGCACTTCGCGATCTACCCAACCGAGGAGAATGGCCGGGCGCCAGCGCGCCGCGCCGCCGGCAGCTCCTTTCCCGGCTTCTATGTGGCGGCTCTGGACGATGTCACGGAGTCGCTACGCCGGATGGGCGTCAGAGTGCTGACGGAGCACGAGCAGATGCCGTGGGGCTGCCGGATCGTCGTCGAGGACCCCGATGGGCGCGCGGTCGAGATCAACGACCGCGCGCACTGCCCGCGACCGCGCTGACCGCGCTGACGCGCTGACCGCGCCGCTGACTAGCCCGGAGTGTCGGCCACAACCCACATCGAGAAGTACTGCGAACCGCCGCCGTAGGCGTGACCGAGCGCGACTCGCGCGCCGGGAACCTGGTGCTCGCCTGCCTTGCCCATCACCTGCATGGCCGACTCGGCGAACCGCAGCAGGCCGGACGCCCCGATGGGGTTCGAGGACAGCACGCCGCCGGACGGGTTCACCGGGATCAGCCCGCCGATTTCGGTCTCTCCCGCTGCTGTGAGCTGCCAGCCGGCGCCCGGCTCGGCGAAGCCAAGGTTCTCCAGCCACATTGGCTCGAACCACGAGAACGGCACGTAGATCTCGGCCACGTCAATCTCGTCCAGCGGCCGCGAGACGCCAGCCTTCGCCCAGAGCGCGGCAGCGGCGTCCGCGCCAGCCCGCGGGTTGACGTGGTCCTTGCCGGAGAACATGGTCGGCTCGGTGCGCATCGACGTCGCCCGGATCCACGCCACCGGCCCAGGTGCGGCCTCCGCCGCGGCCTGGTCGCCGATCACCACGGCGCACGCGCCGTCAGACGACGGGCAGGTCTCGTCGTAGCGGACTGGGTCCCACAGCATCGGCGAGGCCAGCACCGACTCGAGCGTGATGTCGGGCTGCTGGAGGTGCGCGTACGGGTTACGCGCGCCGTTGCGCCGGTCCTTGACCGCCACCATGGCACCCACGTGCGGCGGCGACCCACTACGGCGGATGTACGCCCGGACGTGCGGCGCGAAATAGCCGCCTGCGCCAGCCAGCAACGGCATGGCGAACGGCGGCATGATCGACAGTGCCCACATGGCGTTGGACTCGGACTGCTTCTCGAACGCGACCGCGAGCACCCGCCGGTGCAACCCCGCCTGCACGAGGTTCGTGGCCACGACTCCGGTGGCACCGCCGACAGATCCGGCGGTGTGCACCCGCAGCAGCGGCTTGCCCACGGCGCCAAGCGCATCGGCCAGGTACAGCTCCGGCATCATGACGCCCTCGAACAAGTCAGGCGCCTTGCCGACCACCACCGCGTCGATGTCGGTGAGGCCCAGGCCGGCGTCGGCGAGCGCGCGGTCGACGGCCTCACGGCAGAGCCCGGCGATCGACACATCGGGCCGCTTGCTGCGATGGTGCGTCTGACCGGTCCCGAGCACCGCGGCTCGCCCAGGGTTCGTCATCGCGCCTCCAGCACGCAGACGAGGTTCTGCTGCAGCGCCGGGCCGCTGGTCGCGTGCCCGAGGGCGCGCGACGCGGTGCCAGCGAAGATCGACCGGGCGGCGTGCCCGATCCGGGCCAGCCCGGCCGCGAACATCGGATTGCCCGCGAGCGCGCCGCCCGACGGGCTAATCCGCGTCGCGCCATCCAGTCCGAGGGCCGATCGCAACAGGATCTCCTGGTGCGTGAAAGGCGCGTGGAGTTCGGCCACGTCGACGCCCGCCGAGTCACCGGCACCAGCCGCGGCCCCGGCCTGGGTGGCGGACGGGGCGGTCGTCAGGTCCCGCGCCCCGAGCGCCCCGGAGTCGATCCGGTGCTCGAAACCGGTGATCCAGGCTGGCCGCTCGCACAGTGACCGTGCCCGGTCTCCGGCAGCGAGGACCACGACGGCGGCGCCGTCGGTGACCGGGGCGCAGTCGTGTGCGCGCAGCGGGTCCGCCACATACGGCGCGGCGAGCAGTTCGTCGACGCCGACCGCGCCGGCGACCTGGGCCCTGGAGTTCGACGTCGCGGCGGCCCTGCGGGCGGCGGCGACCTCGGCCATGCCTCGTTCCGTCCAAAGGCCCGCATCCAGGCCGAGCCGCGCCTGCAGGGCCGCGATGCTGACGGAGTCGGGCCACAGCGGAGCCACGACGTACGGGTCAAGCTGCAGCGCGAGCACGCGTGGCAGCTCCCCGGCAGAGGACTTGCCGAAGCCATAGGCCAGCGCGATGTCGGCATCGCCGGTGAGCACCTTGACCCACGCCTCGTACAGAGCCCACGCGCCGTCCATCTCCACGTGCGACTCCATCACGGGCGGGAACGCGCCAATCGCGTCCACTGCGGACACGAACGAGAACGCGCGCCCGGCCAGGTAGTCCGAGGATCCCGAGCACCAGAAGCCGATGTCACTCTTCGTCAGCCCCGTCTGCCCGAACACCTCGCCGAAGATCGGCACGAGCATCTCGACGCCGTTCGTGGTGCCGTCGGTGCGGCGCACGTTAGGCGCCTCGGCGAAGCCGATAACTGCGACGTCACGCATCGATTGGCCCCTCACAGATGGTGCGAGTAGGAGTCGTACGGCGCGTCTGGATCACCGGTCGGCTCGAAGTGGTGGATGTTCTCCGCGGTCGTACCCCACCGGTCCCTTGGCTGCCACACCGCACGCACCCGCATGCCCATCCGCACGTCCTCGGGTGCACAGCCGAGGATCAGGTGCTGGAACGGAATATCCGCGCCGTCGAGCAGCACCGACGCTGCCACGTAGGGAACGGGCAGCCGCTGGCCCTGGAACGGCACGTTCACCACGCAGAACGTGGTCACGGTCCCGACGTCCGGCAGCTCGACGTCGGTCTGCGTCGGCACCCCGCAGGTGGGGCACGAGCCGCGCGGCGGCACGTACACCTTGCCGCACGCCGGGCAGCGCTGACCGATGATCTTGCCATCGGCGAGCGCGCGCAGGTACCGGCTCTCCTCGGCGGACGCGCTGTGCAGATAGCGCAGGGTAATCGGGGTGGTGAGCGCCCCCGTTCCGTCCGCAAGGAGGGGAACGGGCTCGCTCGTGGCTGCCGCCGTTGATATGCCCGAGCCGTCATTGGCTGGCTCAAAGCACTCGATGTCCGTGATGCGGCCTGCTGGCTCGGCTGCCCAGCGCGGGGTCACGCGCAGGCCGGTCCGCATGGCGGCCGGCGTTCCCGCATCCACTGCGTGCAGCAGCGCCGTGTCGGCGCCGTCGAGCCGGATGAGCGCCCAGGCGAACGGGCGACCGAGTGGCTGACCCTCGCGCGGCGATGGCTGCCACGACCACGTCTGAACCGTGCCAGCCGGACCCACCTCGACAAGCTCGCTCGGCGCCGCGAAGGTCACCGGGTCGTATTCGGCCGGCGGCGCGTACACCCGGCCGTCGGCGCCGCGCGAACCAAGGATCCGGCGCTGCGCCAGGGCGGTGAGGAACTGGCTGAGTACCGGGCCGAGCGACCGGGTGTAGTCGAAGCTGATGTTCAGCGGGGCGCTCAGCACCGGCGATTCGGGCAGCCCATCGCGAAGCGAATCAGACGGCGCAGTCACGGATGAAAGTGAAACACGTTCTAGCTATCGGCGCTAGGCCGGGTGCGCCAATCGAGGCGCGGGGCGATTACATCGGTCTCGTGCTGAGCAGTTTCCGATCTGCTAGCCGACTGGACCGCCCACGATGATCGGTCCGCCTGGGCCACCAGGCTCGACGTTGAAGCTGCCGCCCTGGATCGGGCCGGGGCCAACAAAGTTGTTCGACGGATTGTTGCTCAGAATTGGGGCGTTCAGGTTGGCCAGCACCACGTGCTGACCGATGACAAGGCCGGACGTGATCCGGGTCATAACCGGTCCCTTGGTCCCGACCTTGACGCGAACTGTGCGGGTTTTGCCTGCGGCGTAGACGGTAACCGTCGCTTTGCTGCCGGCGTAATGCAAGGCCGAGGTGGGCACGCTCACACCGCTGCTCTGTCCCGTGGTGATGGTCACGGCGGCATAGCCACCCTGGTGCAGCCCGGAAGGCTGGCCGGCTAGGCCGATCGTGACCGGGTAGGTCGCCGGATTGCTGTTCGGGGTTCGCTGGAGCCCGATCGTGACCACCGCGCCGGACAGCGCCGTGCTGCTGCCGTCTGGCACAACGCTCGCCTGCTGCCCGGTCTTGAGCTGGGGCATGTCGGCCACCGGTACCTGGGTCAGCACCTGCCAGCCGTCCAGCTGGGCGACCTCGAACTCGGTGCTGCCCGCGCTCGCGCCAGCTCCCTCCTGTGCGCTGACGCTGACCACGGTGCCGCTGATCGGGCTGACGGCCGTGGCGCCAGCGAGGTTCTGCTGAGCCACCGTGACCTGCACTGCCGCTGCGTCGACAGATTCCTGGTCGGCCGCAAGCTGTGCGGCGCTGACCGGGCCGCCCGAATTCCCCGAGCCGCCGGGTGAGGTGCTCCCGCCAGGAGAACTGCCGCCGCCATCCGCGCTGCCACCGCTCCCGGCGCCGGCTCCAGCGCCGCCCCCGGAGGTCTCGGCCGCGGCCACGGCCTGGCTAAGTGCGGTGCTGAGCGCGTCCTCCTGCCGTGACAGCGCCTGGAGATCCTGCAGCACCGCGGTCTCGTCGGTCAGCACGTAGTGGGTGGCGGCAGCACAGGTGACCGGCGGCGACGAGGTGGGGCTTGGCGATGATGACGACGCAGATGGCGATGATGACGACGCACAGGCCTGATCGGCCTTTGTCTCGGCGGTATTCGCCAGTGCCAGGGCTGTGTCGGCGTGTTGCTGGCTGGTCAGGACTGCCCGCTGCAGTGGAGCCAGGGACGATGCAGGCGACGAGGCCGAGGCGGTGGGCTGCGACGGCGATGGCCCGGCAGGGCCGCGTGCCGCGTTGTCCTGGCTGGCGATATCGTTGGCGACCTTCAGATTGGCGTTCGCCAGGGCGGAGCGCGCGGCGGTGAGGCTGACCTTCAGCGAGGTGGTGTCGAGCGTGCCGAGGGTCTGTCCAGCAGTAACCTCCTGCCCCGCACTGGCATCAACAGTGGCCACGGTGCCGCTGACCGTGAAGGCCACATCGGCAGTCTGCACCGGCGTGAGCGTGCCATCCTCGTTCAGACTTGCGGTCACGTCCGCCGAGGTGACCGTGGCCAGCCGGTATGCCGGGCTGGAGGACGACCTGGCTGCGTAGGCAGCCCCGGCCCCGCCGCCGGCGATGACAACGGCGACAGCGATGACTACCATCCGCCGGGTTCCGCCACTGATCCTCATGAGTCGGCGCCTCATTCGGTGCGCAGGGCGTCGATAGGAGCCAGCCGCGCGGCACGGCCGGCCGGGTAGACGCCGAAGAGCAGGCCGACGATCACGGCAACGGCAATCGACCCCACGGCGGCAGCTGGCGAGACAGCGACGGGATTGGAGATAAGGTGCGGCAGCACGTACGCAGTGCCGATCAAGCCCACGGCCGCGCCGAGCACGCCGCCGACCAGGCCGAGCAGCGATGCCTCCACGAGGAACTGGCGCCGGATCACCCGCCGTGTGGCGCCGAGGGCCCTGCGCAGACCTACCTCGCGGACCCGCTGCGTGACTGACATCAGCATGATGTTCATCACCCCGATGCCGCCGACCAGCAGGGAGATAGCTGCGATACCGGCGAGCAGTTCGGTCAGCGTCTTGTTCACCGTGGAGGCGGTGGACAGCAGCGACTGCTGGCTGTTGATGACGAAGTCTGCATTGGATGCCTTGTCACCGTGGATGTTGAGCAGCAGCGTGTCCGCTTCCTGATAGGCCGCCGACAGCGTGGACGGCGAGGTGGTCTCGGCGTAGATCGTGTTGACCGAGGTCCGGGAGCCACCGGGGATCTGCTGCTCGATCGTGGATAGCGGCACGACCGCCTGGTCGTCCTCATTCGTACCGCTACCGGCCGAGCCAGCGGAGGCGAGCACGCCCACTACCTCCAGTGGCAGCCCGTTGACAGTAGCTGTCTGGCCGAGCGGGTCGCTGTGTCCGAAGAGCTTGCTGGCCGTGGTGGGCCCCAGCACGGTCACGTCAGCCGCGCTCATCTCGTCGGCCGCGGTCAGGAACCTGCCCTCGGCCATCGTGCGGTTGCGGACCTTCAGCCAGCTCGGCGTGGTCCCGACCACCAATGTCGGCCATTTCGTGGTGCCGTTGTTCAGCGTTGCGCCGGTTGTCGTCTCCGGGGCAACCACGGCGATGTCCGGCGCGGCGGTCTTGGACCCGAGGGCGCTGACATCCGTCGTGGTGAGGTTGCCGTTGATGATCAGGAGATTCGTGCCGAGCGAATTGATCTCGTCGCGGATCTGGACCGAGGCGCCTTCGCCGAACCCTACGGTCAGGATTACCGCCGCGATGCCGATCGAGATGCCGAGCACGGTCAGAGCAGACCGCAGCAGGTGCGAGCGCACGCCCTCCAGCCCAGTCCGCAGCGTCTCTGCCCAGCTCACAGTGGGATCCTCACTGGGCGGCTCCGCTGGTGACGGTGTCGTTGGATATCAGCCCGTCCAGGAGTCGCACGGTGCGATTGCTGCGCCGGGCAACGTCAATCTCATGGGTGATCACCACGATCGTGCGGTCGCTGTCATGCAGTTCATCGAGCAGGCTGAGAATCTCGGCTGTGGAGGCAGAGTCGAGGTTGCCGGTCGGCTCGTCAGCGAGCAGCACGTCAGGCTCGGTCACAAGCGCCCGCGCCACCGCGACTCGCTGCTGCTCCCCGCCTGATAGCTCGCCCGGCCGGTGGCCGATGCGGTCGCCGAGGCCCACTCGTTCTAGCGCCTCTATCGCTCGCTCGCGCCGCTTTGCCTTGCCGACGCTGCGGTAGGTGAGCGGCAGCTCGACGTTCCGCAGCGCTGTCATCGACGCCAGCAGGTTGAACTGCTGGAAAACGAAGCCGACCCGCCGGTTGCGCACGTCGGCGAGCTGGGCCTCGGGCATAGCACCGACGTCCTCGCCGGCCAGGCGGTAGCTGCCGTCGCTCGGCACGTCCAGGCAGCCGATGATGTGCATCAGCGTCGACTTGCCAGACCCCGATGGGCCCATGACCGCGACATACTCTCCCTCGTCGATCGTGATGCTGATCCCCCGCAGCGCTGCCACCTCCAGGGAGCCGGTGCGGTAGGTTTTGCGGACGTCGGTCAGCTCGATGAGGCTCACCGGTCAGCCGCCGCCCGGCAGCTGGGCGCCGCCCCCCTGGAAGACGACTCTGCCGCTTCCCGGACCGATAGGGACGCCCGGTGGGAAGCCCGGATTGCGGTCGCCCCCGATCCTGACGATGTCGACGACCACCTTCTCGGCCGCCGACAGGCCGCTGGTGACCTGAGTCAGACCGCCCGAGGTGATCCCCGTAGTGACGGTGCGGGTGACCTGCCTGCCGCCGACCATGACCTGGACCGTGCTCCGGCCCCCGGGAGCAGGGTTGAGTGCGGCGGTCGGCACCGCGAGGGCGTGTACAACCTGCTTATAGATGATCGACACCGATGCGGACGCACCGCCGAACAGGCCGGACGGCGTGCCGGTGACGTCGATTACTGCGGGATACGTAGCAACCCCGGTACTGGTGTTGGCAACGAGGCCGACTGAGGCGAGCGTCCCCTGTACCGGCGCGCCGCCTCCCTCCGGGATGATCACCGCCTCGTCGCCGACCTTGATCTTGTTGACCACGGAGGCATTCACGTTGGCGTTGACGACGTCGTTGCTGCTGATGACCGTGATCGACGGGCTGGTGCTGCCCGACCCGCCGCTCCCGCCTCCGCCGCCTGAGCCGCCGCTGCCGCCCCCGCCGCCTGAGCCGCCGCTCCCGCCGCCGGCCCCGCCAGACCCGGTGAGCTGCTGGCCAACCGTGTACCCCACCGTTGCCGCGATGCCGCTGTTCGGGGCGACAAGCGTCGCTCCGCTGAGAGCGGAGTTAGCGGCGACGACCTGGGCCTGGTCGGAGGCAACGGACGCCTGGTCGGCAGCGATCTGGGCGCTGGAGGCGCCGCTTGCCTGGTCCTGGGCGAGGGTGGCCTGGTCCTGTGCGAGGGTGGCGTTCGCCTGGTCGGCCTGTTCCTGGAGGGTCGGGGAGCTCATGGTCGCAAGCACCTGGCCGTCGGTGACGTGCTGGCCAACTGTCACGTCAACGGCGGTGACCGTGCCCTGTGCGCTGAAGCTGAGCGTCGATGTGGTCGCGGGCTCGATGGTGCCTGTCACGGACAGCGTCTGGCTCAGGGTGGTTGAGATGGCGGGGACCAGCTGGTACGACAACGTCGAGGCGGTGGACCGCAGCCCCATCCAGGTGCCGACCGACGCGCCAGCCAAAAGCACCATGACGAGCGCCACGACACGAGGCCGGGACATTAGCCTGCGCCATCGGAACACTCGACGAGCTTGATTCACAGGCAGCAGCGTATTCCGTGGTGCATTGGCCGAGCTATGCCAAAATCCCCGAACACCATCTAAGACGGCGGTAACCGCCCGCTGCGTACACCAACCCATAAGCCGCTGTCGATTCCCGGTCGTAATGACCCGACCTGCCGCTGAAAGGGCGATCGCCAGCCTCGCCAGTAAACGAGCGGCCATGCGGCTTGTGCGCCGCACGCGAGCGCCGACAGTGCAGAGCAGCAGGTGCGCCGATTCGACTCCGGCACGCTAGCCGAGGCGGTCCACCGAGAGCTTTCTGGCAGCCGGGAGCACAAAGCTCTCAGGGCATGCTCCGGCCAAACTCGATGCAACCCGCGGGCCAGACGGACTGCAACAGCTCTCACGGACGACAGGTCACAGCGCGGCTTGGAGCCAGACTGCTTGCGAGTTCACACACTTGTGATGTGCAAAATGCCTGGCCCCTATGCAGCGACTGGCCTCTGAGGCACGAAAGCCAGGCTCATGTTGACGGCCATGGAGATCTGCCCGGTGGCGGACATGGCGAACTGCCGAGTGGCGGACAGCTTCGCACCGATAGTGACTGCTCATCGCGGTGCGGCCTCGAGGCGAGCAGCCGTTCTTCGGCGCCGACTCGTTCTTCGCAGTACGAGTCGGCGGCCAGACTGTGAGCGACGCCGGGCAGGAAGACGCCGAGCGGGCGGCTCTGAAGGTACACCGCTGGTGGACCGCCGCTGAGCTGGAGCAGGCGGCCGCTGCGGTATTCCCGCTCGGTGCCGCCGATGTGCTGCGCCAGATCCTTGCGGGTGGCCTGCCGGCAAGACCGATCCGGCTGCCTTGGCGTGAGCACCGAGTGGCCGCCCGGCGTTGAGCGCCTCGAGAGCTCAAGATCAACTGAGTTATCGCTCATGCCGCCGCGAAGTCTCCGCGCACTCGACAATGAGCGCCACGCCCGATCTCGGCCCGACGGGCCGGGGGTCGCTGGGGCTCCATCGTTCGAGACGGTTTCGGCGTCTGCGGGTAGCGTCTGGGAGTGTGACCAGAAGCGAGTTCGGACGGGCTGGGGTGCTGACGGAGTTCGGCGCCCTTTCCACGCCGCTGGTGGCCGACGCCTGTATCCGCTCGGGAGTGCCGCTGCGGGTGGCACCGCCGGGGATCGGCGCGGTCATCCCTGGACAGCGGGTCGCCGGACGTGCGCTGCCGGCTCGCCACTACGGCAGCGTTGATGTGTTCTTGGAAGCGTTCAGCGGCGCCGATCGTGGTGACGTGCTGGTTGTCGACAACGGCGGGCGGGAAGATGAGGCGTGCGTCGGCGACCTAGTCGTGCTGGAGGCACAAGCGGCAGGCCTGTGCGGGGTCATGGTGTGGGGACTGCACCGCGATACGGCGGAACTGACCGAGATCGCCTTGCCGGTATTCAGCTACGGCCGCTGTCCGGCCGGCCCTGTTCGCCTCGATGAGCAAGAGCCATCCGCGCTGGTCAGCGCACGGTTCGGGGCATGCGTCGTGACCCGCGACGATATCGTCTTCGGCGACGACGACGGCGTGGTGTTCGTCGCGGTCAGCCAGGCTGGGGAGGTCCTGGCCGCAGCCCGGCAGATCAGCGAGGTCGAGCGGGATCAGGCCCGTAAGATCCAGGCGGGTCAGACCCTGCGCCAGCAGACAGCCTTCGGTGAATACCTGGCGGGGCGGGCAGCCGAACCGTCCTACACCTTCCGTCGGCACCTGCGGCGCATCGGCGGCGCCATCGAGGAGTAGGCGGTCATGACGGCCAGCCGCCACAGGGGTCGCCCGGACTAATGCCCACCCGCTAGCCGCGCGCCGGTCAGCAACTGCGCCGCGTGCTGTCGGTCCGCATCACCGCGCGTTAACGCGTTCTTCTGCCGCTGCGGACGCGGGCCCGCTCGCCGCAGGTACGCAACGAGCTAGGTGATCCGGAATTCACTGTCAACGACGACACCCTCGTCGTAGCCCAGACATTCACGCTGCTAGAGCCTTAACTTCGGGCCTCGGCTCCCGCGCTCACCTGCCGCTGGCTCTCGCAATCCCAGCGGCTTTCCCGGCCACCTCACCACTCTTCCGCATGCGTCCGGCTAGTGGATCGTCTTGCGCTCGGCAAGCATCTGCACGTACTGCGCGATCTTCCTGGCCCGCGTTTCCGGGCGCTTCACCGAGCCGATCCGGTACAGGATGGCGTACCTATTGACGCTGCTGATGGTGACGAAGAACGCTGCCGCATCGGGGTTCGCCGCCAGCGCCTGCGCTAGGTCGTCGGGGACGTCGCTGGTCCGCTGGCCGGCGTAGGCGGCAGCCCAGCGGCCATCAGCTCGCGCGGTATCGACCTCGCGCTGGCCGGCTGCGCGCATCCGGCCGGCCGCGATCAGCGCTTCAGCCCGCTCGGTGTTGATCTTCGACCACCTGCCGCCCGGCTTGCGCGGCGTGAACCGCTGAAGCCAGTGGTTCTCGTCCTGGCCGCGCTTCTGACCGTCGATCCAGCCGAAGCACAGGGCCACGTCGAGCGCTTCCGGATACGAGATGCCGGACTTCGCGCCGCCCATCTTCGCGATCGCCAGCCACGCTCCGGCTGAGGTGCTGTGCTCGGCCTCCAGCCATCGCTGCCAGTCGGCAGCGGCGCCGAAAGCGAGCACGGGCAGTTCGTCACCTGGCACGGGTGCAGTTTATGGACTGGCTGCAGTCCTCGGTGGGTGTGAGCTAGCCGTCGCAGTAAACGTCGCTCGAGGCTCAGCCTCGTGAGTCCGCGCTGGGATTTCGTCGGTCGGGATACCCCGCCGGCCACGGGTGGAGTTGCGGCCAATCTCGATACGAAACGCAGCCCAGGCCGCCTGCAAAAGGACCGGCAGGCAGCAGGTCTGGGCGTGCGTTAGGCCAATGAGGCTGCTAACTCACGAGGCACTATTGCCCTAGTGTCGGCCCGATCACGGACTGTATGGTGCAACAACGCCGGAGGGATTGCGACTGGAGGCGGGGCGGCGTCGACCTGCGCGACGCCGTCGAGTGAGGGGGGATAGTGGCCAAGATCGTGGTGGTCGGAGCCGGCGTGGTGGCGCTCGGGACCGCGCTGCTGCTGGCCGGTGACGGGCATCAGGTCACCATGCTGGAGCGGGACCCGGAGGGGCCGCCGGGTGACCCCGCCGACGCGTGGCAGCGCTGGCAGCGGCCGGGGCTGAACCAGTTCCGGATGGCGCATGCCTTCCTGGGCGGGTTCCGGGCGATCGTCGACACGGAGCTGCCCGCGGTCGGCAAGGCCCTGGAGGACGCCGGCGCGCTGCGGCTGAATTTCATTCGCCATGTGCTACCAGCCGCGGCCAGCGGCGGCTGGCAGGACGGCGACGAACGCTACGAGTGGCTCACCGGTAGACGCGTCCTTGTGGAAGCCGTACTCGCCGCCGCGGCCGAAGCTGCCCCGGGCGTGGATGTTCGCCGCGCAACTGCAGTCTCCGGCCTGCTGAGCGGCCCCTCCGCGCTGACTGGCGTCCCGCACGTAACCGGTGTCATAACGCGGGCGGGTGAGCGCATCCCGGCTGACCTCGTGGTGGACATGAGCGGACGACGATCGCCGTTGCCCGCATGGCTCCAGGGCATCGGCGCCCGTCCCCCTGACGAGGAACTGGAAGACAGCGGATTCGTGTACTACGGACGGCACTTCAGGTCAGCAGACGGGTCTATGCCTGTCTTGCTCGGGCCGCCCCCACCTGCACTGGGGCACCATTTCCTCGCTGACCCTGCCGGCGGATAACGGAACGTGGTCGGTCGCGCTGGTGACCGGCTCGAAAGACCCGGCGCTGCGGCAGCTACGCGCGAACGACCGCTGGGAAGCGGTGGTGCGCGGTCTTCCGCTGGTCGCCCACTGGCTAGATGGGACCCCGATCGACGACGGCGTCCAGGTGATGGCACGGTTGGAAGACCGTTACCGCGGCTTCGTGGTTGACGGCAAGCCGGTTGCCACCGGCGTGGTGGCCGTGGCGGACTCGTGGGCGTGCTCTAATCCGGCGAACGGTCGTGGCGCGTCGATCGGCATGCTGCACGCTCAGACACTGCGCGATCAGCTGCGCGCAGCTGGCCTTGATGATCCGGCGGCATTCGCCGCAGCGTTCCACGCCGCGACTGCCGAGAACGTCGAGCCGTGGTATCGCACCACGCTCGCCAGCGACCGGCACCGGCTCGGGGAGATCGAGGCGGGCATCCGAGGCGGCAGCTATGACTCCGAGGATCCTGCATACGAGCTCGAGAACGCCCTTGGCGCCGCGCTGCTGCAAGACCCAGAGTGTGCGCGAGCGAATCTGGACATCCGGTTCGTGCTGCGGACGCCCCAGCAGGTCTTTACCCGGCCAGGGCTGCGCGAGAAGGTGCTCAGGCTAGGATCCGGCTGGCGCGAGGCCGAGCAGTTCGGTCCAACCCGCGAGCAGTTGCTCGCGCTGATTTCCGCGTCGTAGGGAGGCTCGATGGCACGCGTTGACGTAGACGGGGTCGGGATCCGCTACGAGGTGACCGGTCAGGGGCAGCCGGTGGTGCTCCTGCACGGCTTTCCGGACTCCGGTCGACTTTGGCGGCACCAGCTACCGGCGCTCGTCGACGCCGGCTTCCAGGTGATAGTTCCGGATCTGCGCGGCTACGGCCTCTCCGACAAGCCCGAGGCCGTCGACGCATATTCGCTGCCGCTGCTGGCTGGGGACGTCATGGCGATCATGGCCGACCTTGGCATCGGGAAGGCTCACGTCGTTGGCCACGACTGGGGCGCTGCCGTCGCCTGGGCGCTGGCGTCGCTGGCACCGGCGAGTGTCGATCACCTTGTCGTGTTGTCGGTCGGCCACCCTGCCACCTTCCGCCGCACGTTGCAGCAGCGCGAGAAGTCCTGGTACATGCTCCTGTTCCAGTTCCCCGGCATCGCTGAACAGTGGCTCACCGAGGACGACTGGGCGAATTTCCGGAGCTGGGCGAGGCACCCCGATGCCGACCAGGTGATCGCCGAGCTGCAGTCAACCGGTTCGCTGACGCCAGGCCTGAACTGGTACCGGGCCAACGTCCCGCCCGAGGCCTGGGTAGGACCGCCCCTTCAGCTCCCGCCGGTCCAGGCACCGACGATGGGCGTCTGGAGCACGGGCGATATCGCACTGACCGAGATCCAGATGACCGACTCCGCGCAGAACATGCTCGGCCCCTGGCGGTACGAGCGTCTCGACGGTCCCGGTCACTGGCTGCAGCTCGAGGCACCAGAACAGCTGAATGCGCTGCTGCTCGACTTCTTGCCCAGTTAGCTACTTCGACCTGAAAAAGTGATCGTGATCCTCCTGGAGGCGCTTTGCCGGCCGGCAGGTTTGGTGTCGGCCGGCGTGGCAGGTGGCGGTTACCTGGCCAGGGCGCTGATTTTGACCAGGTTGTGGGCCAGGACTGCCTGTCCGGCCCAGATCCTGGCTCCCTGGGTGCCGTCCAGGCGGGTGCGGTCCCAGCCGTATCCGCGTTTGAGGGTGCTGATGCGTCCTTCGCTGCCGGTCCGCCATTTCACGGTGCGGCGGAATGCCCGGCTGTGCTCAGCGGCCTGGCGGGCCTTGCCGGGTTTGCCCTTGCGCGGGATGACGACGTAGCGGACACCCAGGTCGTGCAGTTTGTCGTCGACGGCTTTGTCGCCGTAGCCGCGGTCGGCGGTGACGGTGCGGGGTTTGCGGCCGGTCCGTGTGATGACCCTGTGGATAGCCGGCGGCAGCTGCGGCGCGTCGGCGGGGTTGCCCTGCTCGACGATGTGGTCGAGGATGACGCCGTCGTCGTTGTCGGTGACCTGGGCCTTGTAGCCGAACTCGACGGGCTTGCCGAGTCGGCCCTTGGCGATCGGCCGGGCATCAG
>JASHOE010000298.1 GCA_030041275.1 Streptosporangiaceae bacterium | reverse complement strand
CGCGGATTCTGGACCTGGGCGATGGTCGAAGTGCTGCGTCACACCGGGATCCGGATCGAGGAGCTAACCGAACTGAGCCACCACAGCCTGATCCAATACCGGCTGCCCGGCACCGGCGAGCTGATCCCGCTGCTGCAGATCGCCCCGTCCAAGACCGACGCCGAACGGCTGCTGGTCATCTCACCCGAACTCGCCGATGTGCTGTCGACCATCGTCGCCCGCATCCGCAACGGCCAGCAGCAGGTGCCGCTCGTGGTCTCCTACGACAAGAACGAACGCGTCTACAACCCGCCGATGCCGCTGCTGTTCCAATGGCGCCGCCGGCTGGAAAACCGCGCCGTGTCCGAACGTTCGCTGCGCAGCTATCTCGACAACGCGCTGACCGCCCTCGGCGTCACAGACACCGCCGGCCGCCCGATGCGCTACACCTTCCACGACTTCCGGAGGCTGTTCAGCACCGACGCGATCATGCACGGCATGCCCCCGCACATCGCCCAGCTCGTCGCCGGACAGCGCGACATCAACACCACCCTCGGCTACAAGGCCATCTACCCCGAGGAGGTGATCAACGGACACCGGGCGTTCCCGCCCGCCGCCGCGCGCTACGCCCCAGCGGGGAATACCGGACTCCCACCGACGAGGAATGGGACCAGTTCACCGGCCACTTCGAGCACCGCAAGGTTGCCGTCGGCGACTGCGGCCGCTCCTACGAAACACCTTGCATCCACGAGCACAGCTGCCTGCGCTGCCCACTTCTGCGACCAGACCCCGCAGCCCGAGACCGCCTCGCGCAGATCCGCGACAACCTCATCGCCCGCATCGCCGAAGCAGAGTCGCACCGCTGGCTCGGCGAAGCCGAAGGGCTCAAAGTCAGCCTCGCCGGCGCCCGCGCCAAACTCGCCCAGATGGACCAGATCACCGCCCGGCGAGCTCTCACCGTCCAGCTCGGCATCCCCAGCTTCACTGACTCCGCCGGCCGCGCCAGCACAGGACACACGTAGACCACAGAGACCATCGCTGACGGCCACACCACGCCAGCCTTCTTGAACACCGGATTTCAAGATCATTTCTAGTTCGGAGACGACAAGGTCGATGCCCGGATCCTGGCGCAGCTGCTAGCCGCCGACTTCCTGCCGCCGGTATGGCTTCCCGATGAGCGGACTCGGTGCCTTCGGCGGCAGGTCACCCGCCGGGCGCACATCGTGCGGCAGCGCACCCGGATCAAGAACCAGGTGCACGCGATCCTAGCCCGCAACCTCGCACCGACGCCGCCAGTGTCGGACCTGTTCGGCACCACCGGCCGTCACTGGCTGTCCCGGCAGGAACTGCCAGCCGATGAACGCGCAGCTGTGCACGCCCTGCTGAGGCAGCTGGACTTCCACGGCGCGGAGCTCGCCGCCGTCGACAAGGAGCTCGCGATCGAGGCACTAGGCGACCCGGTCGTCGCGCGGCTCATGACGATCCCAGGCGTGGACGCAATCGCCGCGATCTCGATCGTCGCGGCAGTCGGCGACTTCTCCCGCTTCGATGACCCGGACAAGCTCGTCGCCTATGTCGGGCTGAACCCGAAGGTCCGCCAGTCCGGCAACTCCGCTCCGGTGCACGGCCGGATCACCAAGGCCGGGCGCGCTCAGGTCCGCGGCGTGCTGGTCGAGGCGGCCTGGTCGGCCTGCCGCGCGCCAGGACCCCTGCGCGCGTTCTATCAGCGGATCAACGCTCGCCGGGGCTTCCAGAAAGCCGTCGTCGCGACCGCCCGCAAGATGACCGTGCTGGCATGGCACCTGACGACCCGCGACGAGGACTACGCCTTCGCCCGGCCCGGCCTGGTCACCCACAAGCGGCGCAAGCTCGAGCTCGCCGCCGGCGCGCCATCACAGCGAGGCAACCATGGCCAGCCCGGCGCCGCCTATAACGACAAGCAGCGACGGGATGAAGAACGAGCCGCGGCCCAGCGCGCCGAGCATGCCTACAAGGTCCTCGTCGCTCACTGGCAGCAGAAAAAGCCCGCCAGTTCACGCGGTTCCGCTTGACGATTTCATCCGTGGTGCGCAGGTGCACCCAGTGCTCGGCGGGGCAGTCGTAGAACGCCAGCAGCTGGTCCAGGTCATCAGTGACCTTCGCGGCGGCCTTGGGGAACTTGGCGCCGTAGGCCGCGTCGAAGGCCCTCGCCGCGGCCCGGGCGTGGTCTTTGTCCTCGGCGCTCCAGATCTCCGCGAGGGCTTTCTTCGCGCCCGGGTGCGCGGACTTCGGCAGCGCCGCGAGGACGTTTGCCGTCTTGTGGAACCAGCAGCGGCCCTCCGTGGTTTCGGGGAAGACCTCGCGCAGCCCGCTCCAGAACCCCAGCGCCCCGTCCCCGACCGCGAGCACGGGCGCCCGCATGCCGCGACGGGAGCAGCTGCGCAGCAGGTCCGCCCGCGACTCCGCTGACTCCCGGTACCCGTCCGCCAGCGCGATGAGCTCCTTGCGGCCATCGGCGCGGACCCCGATCATCACCAGCAGGCACAGCTTGTGCTCCTCCAGCCGGATGTTCACATGGATCCCGTCCGCCCACACGTACACGTAGTCCACGCCCGACAGGTCCCTGGCAGCGAACGCACGCTGCTCGGCCTGCCAGGTCTGGGTCAGCCTCGTGATCACTGGACCAGACAGCGCCGCGGACGAGCCCAGGAACTGGCCGAGAGCGGGCACGAAGTCGCCGCTGGACAGCCCGTGCAGGTACAGCAGCGGCTGCACCTCGCTGACCTTCGGGGTCTTGCGCGCCCATGGCGGCAAGATCGCTGAGGAGAACCGCTGCCGCTGGCCGGTTTCCGGGTCGGTGCGCTTGTCGTTCACTCGCGGGACAGTCACCTGCACCGCCCCGGCGCTGGTCAGCACCTCCCGGCTCTGGTGGTAGCCATTGCGCACTACCAGGCGGCGGCCGTTGTCATCCCGCTCGCTGGCGAACGCCGCGATATACGCATCTACCTCGGCGTGCAGCGCCTCGGCCAGCATCCGCCGGGCGCCCTCCCGCACGATCTCATCAATCAGCGACGACGGCGCCGAACTGTCGCGGCCAGCAGGATCAGGGACTACCGTAAGCATCGGGCTGTACCTTCCCGACCGACGCGCCAACGTCGGCCCTTGCTTGAGACCTCTACGACTCGATCACCGGGAAGGTACACCCCTTTCTCTTGCCCTTCACGGCAGATCCACAGGTCTCAAGCATTGCTCCATTGTCTCGTCGGCGGGAAACGCTGTGTTGTGCGGATCGCCGTCAACTCTCGTCGTGGCGTCACCGGAAAGAGACCATCTCGACTGCATGTCCTAGGCAAGATCATTCGACATGTCTGCCGATATGAAGGCGGAGCTGGTGCGCGTTGGCGGGGGCCCGCCGACAGGTTTGTTAGCGTTCTTGCGTGTCTGTGCTTCATGATTACAACACTGGCGAGCAAGGCCCGAAATCAGCTGCGCAGGCCGCTCACGCGATGGTCTCCACGTCCCACCCGGCGGTCACTACGGCGGCGATTGCTGTGTTGCGCTCGGGCGGCAACGCGATCGATGCAGCGCTGACCGCGATTCCGCTCCAACAGGTCCTGGAGCCGCAACTCTCGACCATCGCGGGCGGTTTCGCGATGCTCTATTGGCACGCCGCGTGCGGCGAGCCCGTCTATCTCAACGCCCATCCCGACCATCCTCAGGGCATGGCCCTGCCGAGGTCGGGCGACGTGCACACATGCGGAGCAAGGATTGCGGTACCCGGAACGGTGCTGGGGATGTGGGCGGCGGCCGAGCGGTTTGGTACCCGTCCCTGGGCCAGCTATTTCGAGCCTGCGATCGCCGCGGCGCGGGACGGATTTCCCATGTACGCCACGCTGTACGCCGCTATGTCGGCTGCCTTCGATCGGCTGACGCACTTTCCTTCAGGCCGGGAGCGCTATCTCCCCGGAGGATTTCTGGTGCCGGTCGGCCGAGCCTTCCGGCAACCGCGACTGGCCGCCGCACTCCACCGTATCGCTCAGGCAGACGGCGTCGAGTGGTTCCAACGGGGGGCCTTTGCCGAGCGCTTCGTCGCCGCCGTCTGTGAGACCGGCGGGACGATGACTGTCGGCGACATGCGCGCCTACGAGCCGCGCTGGGTCGATCCCCTGTCCTTCTCCTACCGTGGTCATGCGTTCCTCGGCGCCCCGCCACCCGACAGTGGCGGACTGTATTGCGGGTTCGCGCTGGGCGTTCTGGAGCAAGCGCTGCTGTCCCGGCTCGGCCCGTGGGACACGTCGCCTCGTGCACTGGCACTGATCGCGCGGGTGCTGGCTGAGGCGGACACGGTCTGTGATCGCTACAACGCTGACCCTCTGACGTTCGCCATTCCGGTCGATGCCTTGCTGGCGCCAGAGTTCCTGGCTGCGACGGCCCGGATCATCGATGGCAGCTTCCCACTCGTTGATCTGACAACGCCCACCCCAGTAACTCCACCCCCCGTCGGGGACGGCGAGGAAACGGGACACACCGGCAGCAATCATTTGCTCATCGTGGATGAACAGGGCAGTTGGCTCTCTATGCTGCACACCGGGTACGCCACGGACTTTGGCACCGGGCTGGTGGTGGACGGGATCGGGGTAAACGCCGCCAATGTCTTCCCAGGTGTTACGACCGGGACCGGACGACGGGTCTGCACCCCGATGGCGCCGGTGCTGGGGCTGCGTGACGGCCGCCCCTGGCTGGGGCTCGGCACGACGGGCTACCCTCCGCCCTACGTCACGTTGGCGGTGATCAATCTGATCGACCGCGGGATGTCCTTGACGGAGGCAATCGACGCCCCGCGCTTCCGGCTGGACTCCGTTCGGTCAGCCCCGCGGTCGGCCTGGGACATCGGGAAGGTGGCGGCAGAGACGCGCATCACCGCGGCGACTACGGCCGGGCTCGCGACACTCGGGCTGGTAACCGCGCCGCTTGGGGACTACGGATCCACCGGCGCGATGGATGCCGTCATGGAAGACGCCGATACCGGTCGGTTGATCGGCGCTTCCGATCCACGCGGAACCGGGCAGGCCGCTGGGTACTGACATGACGGCGAGTCGCGGACGGAAGTTTCCTGGCCCCGGGCCGCCAACATGAAGCCGGGCGCAGCCTGACAACCAACAACCAGTACGCGAAAAGAGGGAGGTCCCTCGTCACACTCTGCCCGCGCCGGGTGTCTTAGCGGCAATACGCGAACGCTGACACGCCGGGTCATGCCGGCGCGACCGGAGGCGGGCTCATGCGAGTACTGATCATCGGCGCCAGTGGTGCCGTCGGAAGCCGGCTAACCCGGCAGCTCTGCGAGCAG
>JASHOE010000297.1 GCA_030041275.1 Streptosporangiaceae bacterium | reverse complement strand
GAGCCATCCACCTCCAGAACGGCGGCGCGACCTGGTTCCGAATCTCCAGCCCGAGCCCCACCCACCTGCGCGAATTCGGTAGATTCTGGGTCGTGCCGACGCCGCGGAACCGAGCGAATCCCGAGTCCAGGATATCGGCCCTGACGCGGATGCCCCGGTTGCGCGGCAGGGCCGACGAGCCCGGCCCGGCCACGTCGCCGGAACAGGTCGTCCTGCTCGACAGCGCCAGCCCGTACGGCAGCCGTCGGCTCGTGGTCGAGTTCGATGGCCGCACGACATCGGCGTACCTGCACGACCGCGACGGGCCGATCGCCGCGACCTGGATCGCCAATCATGTGCCGGCGCCCGAAACCGTCGACCTTGCGCGACTGCGCTCAGGCGTGGCGCCAGAAATGCCCGCAGCACATACCAAGCACCCGGACGGCCGGGAGCCTTTCGCGTCAGGCGCGCTGTCTGCGGTCTGGCTCGAAGAAGGCGATGGCGCGGCCGTTCTGGAGCACGGCGAGTTGCTTGCTGTCATCCCCGGCTGGTCGGACCTCGCCACCGGCATGCCCGGCTACAGCCGAGACGTCATCGGCCAGACCCCGTTCGGCTGGTCGCTGGACGACGCGATGGAGGGTTTCGAGCTGCGGGTCAGCCAGTCGGCCCAGTTCTGGCGGTGGCGGGCGAGCGCCGGTTCCTGGCACCTGTTCCAGGAGGCCCTGCTCGGTCACCTGCTTACCCGCCTCGGGCCCGGCGGCGGTTACTGGGATGTCAGCGGCGGCAAGACACCGACCGTGGGCGTGTCCGAGCGGCCGCCGCTGGCTAACCGGCCGTATACGGTGCTGACCACCGTCGGCATGAGCTGCCAGCGCATGCCGGTGGTCGAGCAGACCGGCGAGGGCGCGGTGGGCCGGGCCAGGATCGAGCTCGCTCTGGCCACCACGTTGCCGAGCACCGAGGCCGCGCGCATCTTCCTCTGGCTGGCTCAGTTCCCGTGGCGCGAGGTGACCTGGCTCGGATCAGGGCACAGCATCCCCTGGTACCACGAGCCCGCGACGTTCCCGCTTGGCGGCGGAAATGAGGCCGTGCTGCTGCTGGACGACCCTGGCCTGCTGCCCGGTCCTGAGGTGCCGAGGCTCGACGGATTCCGGGCCAGCAACGAGCCGGTTCGGTGGCTCTGGCTCGTTCCCATCAACGACCGCGAGCGGAGGCTGGCCAGCCAGCGCAGCTCGGCCAGCCTGGTTACCCAGCTCGCCGCGCAGCGCCGGAGCTGGGTGTACGGCCCGTAACCGCGCCCGGGCAGCTGTCGGGGACGGGAGCCGACCTCGTTCCCCTGTATTTAATGGGCGTGGCCGTTAGGCACGAAGACGGCCAGCAGCAGCCAAATGACGGGTGCCATGACCAGGAAGGAGTCGATCCGGTCCATAATGCCGCCGTGACCAGGCAGCAGATGACCCATGTCCTTGAGCTCCAGGTCGCGCTTGATCATCGACTCGGCGAGGTCGCCGAGGGTCGCCGCCACGACCGCAGCGAGGCCAAGCAGCAGGCCCTGCCAGACGTGACCACCGAGCAGGTCCGGCACCATGATCGCGCCGGCCGCGAGGCAGAACACCAGCGATCCTGAGGCGCCTTCCCAGGTCTTCTTCGGGCTGATGTTCGGCGCCAGCGGGTGCTTGCCCAGCAGGATGCCAGCCGCGTATCCACCGGTGTCGCTACAGACGGTGAGCACGACGAAAATCAGCGTCCGCCGCGCGCCGTCGGGTTCGGCAAGCATCAGCGCGACGAACACCGCCATCAGCGGCAGGTAGATCAGCGCGAAGATGCCAGCGGTGACGTCCCTGACGTACCCGGCGGCGCCGCCGGGCAGCCGCCAGGCCAGCACGCCGATGGCGGCAAGCGCCAGGGCGACCACGGCCCAGCGGGCCTGCTCCCAGTAGGCCAGCGTCATCATCGCCACGCCGCCGGCCGCGATGGGCACCAGCGGCAGGTTGATGTCCCTGGACCGGAGCGCCCGGCTGAACTCCCACAACGCGATCGCCAGCATGATGCCGACATACAGCAGGAACGTGGCCTTGACGGTGAACAGCGTCACGAGCACGAGCCCGCCGAGCGCGAGGCCGACGGCGATGGCGGCCGGCAAATTCCGACCGGTCCGGCTCGACTTCCGGTTTTCGGGCGCGGCCAAGTCCGTCGCTACCGGGCCCTGGTCGCGGGAGTCGGCATTCTGCTCCAATCCCAGCTGTGCGGCGGCGCCGGACCGGCGCGGATCGGGCCCAGGCGGGTTCGAATCCTGTGGCGGCAAGCTAGACCTCGAGAAGCTCGGCTTCCTTGTGCTTGAGCAACTCGTCGATCTGGCCTGTGTAGGTGTGCGTCATCTCGTCGAGTTCGCGCTCAGCCCGGCGACCGTCGTCCTCTCCGGCCTCGCCATTCTTGACTAGCTTGTCGATCGAGTCCTTGGCGTGCCTGCGGATGTTGCGGATCGACACCCTGCTGTCCTCGGCCTTGCCCCGGGCGATCTTGATGTACTCCCGGCGGCGCTCTTCGGACAGGTCGGGGAACACCACCCGGATGATCGTCCCGTCGTTGGAGGGGTTGACGCCGAGATCGGAGGTCCTGATCGCCTTCTCGATCGCCGCCATCGACCCCTTGTCGTAGGGCTGCACGATCACCATCCGCGGCTCAGGCATGTGGAACGAGGCCAGCTGGTTGACCGGCGTCTGCGTGCCGTAGTACTCGGCTGTGATCTTGTTGAACAACGAGGGGTGCACACGGCCGGTCCGGATGCCGGTGAAGTCTTCCTTGGCAACCGCGACTGCCTTCTCCATCTTCTCCTCGGCCTCGAGGAGGCTGTCGTCAATCACTGCGGCTCCTGGTGTAGGGGCTCGGTCCGTTCCGAATACGTCCATGGTGCGCCCCGCCGCGAAATGCCGCCACGGCAAGCCGTATGCCCGGCCATCACTTCGGGCACCGGCTCACGAGCGTCCCGATCGGCTCACCGCGCACCGCCTGGACCACGTTGCCCTCTCCCATCAGGTCGAACACGACGATGGGCAGGTCGTTGTCCATGCAGAGGCTGACCGCCGTAGCGTCCATGACCCGCAGCTCGCGGCGAAGCACCTCGGTGTAGTCCAGCTGGAAGAAGCGCACCGCGTCCGCGTGCTTGCGCGGGTCGGCGTCGTAGACCCCGTCGACCTGGGTGCCCTTGAGCACCGCCTGGGCGCCGATCTCCAGGGCCCGCTGGGCGGCGCACGTGTCGGTGGAGAAGAACGGCGCGCCGAGTCCGGCCCCGAAGATGACGACCCGGCCCTTCTCGAGGTGCCGGATCGCGCGCCTCGGGATGTACGGCTCGGCGACCTGGCCCATGGTGATCGCGGTCTGCACCCGGGTGTCGATGCCGAGCTTCTCTAGCACATCCTGGAGGGCCAGGCAGTTGATCACGGTGCCGAGCATGCCCATGTAGTCCGCTCGGGACCGGTCGATGCCGCGCTCAGACAGCGCCGCCCCGCGGAACATGTTGCCGCCACCGACGACGACCGCGATCTCGAAGCCCTCCCTCGCGGCGGCGGTGATCTCCTTCGCGAGGTGGACGACCACGTCGGGGGCGATGCCGAGCGCCTCGCTGCCCGCGAACGCCTCGCCGGACAGCTTCAGCACCACCCGCCGCCAGCGTGGCCGGGAGCGCGGAGCCTCAGGATCGCGCAGAACCTGGGACTCCCGCTGCTCAGGCGGGCTTGCTACCACCGCGGAACCGCCCTCCGCCAGGTCAACCTGCCTGGCCGATCTTGAACCTCGCGAACCCGGTGACGTGCGCGCCGTGCTCGGCGAGCAACTGACCGACCGTCTTCTTCTTGTGTTCCTCGCGAACCGAAGCCTGCTCGACGAGCACGATCTCCTTGACGAACGAGTTGAGCCGGCCCTCGACGATCTTCGGGATCGCCTGCTCGGGCTTCCCCTCGTCTCTGGTGATCTGCTCCGCGATGCGCCGCTCGTTGGCCAGCACGTCCTCGGGCACCTCGGCCCTGGTCACGTACTGCGGCTCGGTGGCGGCGACCTGGAACGCCATCTCCTGGGCGATCTCCGGGTCCGCCTTGTCCAGCTGGACGAGCACGCCGCGGGTGGGCGGCAGGTCCGGGCTGGACTTATGCAGGTAGCTGGCGATGTAGCCGCCATCGAACCGGGCGTAGCGGCCGAGCTCAAGCTTCTCCTTCAGCGCGACGCCAGCCTCCTCGATTGCCTCCTGGGCGCT
Organism: Streptosporangiaceae bacterium; assembly: GCA_030041275.1. Lineage (GTDB taxonomy): Bacteria > Actinomycetota > Actinomycetes > Streptosporangiales > Streptosporangiaceae > JAJYUU01. The sequence goes on along the minus strand of JASHOE010000297.1, from coordinate 2,312 downwards.
CTGGCCAGGCCTGACCTCCAGGCCGAGAACAGCGAGCCGATCGCCAGCGCGGGCCGGGCCTGCAGCCAGCGCTGCCGTGGCGATGTCGGCCGCGACTTGCTGGAACAGGTCGGTCTTGGCGACAAAATCGGTCTCGCAGTTCAGCTCGAGCAGCACGGCGGCGTCGTTGCCCGCGAGGCGCGCGGTAACCAGGCCGTTTCCGGCGGTTCGCTGCGCGCGCTTCCCCGCGTCCTTGACGCCCTTGAGGCGGAGCAACTCGATCGCCGCGTCGAGATCTCCGTCGGCATCCACCAGCGCGTTCTTGCAGTCCATCATTCCGGCGCCGGTCTGCTCACGCAGCCGCTTCACGTCCGCGGCGGTGTAGTTCGCCATGTCTCCATCTTTCGTCTTCGTCGCAGTTCCTGATGGCACCGGCCGGCCGGTGCCGCTCGCGACCGGGCGCGGTCGGCCCCGGCCGCGCCAGCCGTCAGGCTGTCTGATCCTCGGCCGCGGCGGCATCGGCCGCGGCGGCCTCGCCCGCGTCCTCGGCATTCCCGACCTGCCCGGCTTCCCCGGCATCGACAGCGGCGGCCAGGTCTGCGGCCGTCACCGGGCTGGACTGAACAGCCTCCTCGTCGGGCCGGCCCTCGAGCAGCTCGCGCTCCCACTCGGCCAGCGGCTCTGCGGCGCCCACCCCGTTGCCGCCCTCCGGGGCCGGCTTGTCATCGGTGGCCGCGGACCCGGCCCGCGCGATCAGCCCGTCTGCGACCGCGTCCGCGACCACTCTGGTAAGCAGCGCGACGCTGCGGATCGCGTCGTCGTTGCCAGGGATCGGGTACTGCACCTCGTCTGGGTCGCAGTTGGTGTCCAGGATCGCGATCACGGGGATGCCGAGCTTGCGCGCCTCGTTGACCGCGATGTGCTCCTTCTTCGTGTCCACCACCCACAGAGCGCTCGGCACCTTGGCCATGTCCCTGATCCCGCCCAGCGAGCGCTCGAGCTTGTCTTTCTCGCGGCGCAGCTGCAGCAGCTCCTTCTTGGTGAGGTTGGAGCCGGCCACGTCGTCGAAGTCAATCTCCTCGAGCTCCTTGAGCCGCTGGAGCCGCTTGTAGACGGTGCCGAAGTTGGTCAGCATGCCACCCAGCCAGCGCTGGTTGACGTAAGGCATACCCACTCGCCGGGCCTGCTCGGCGATGGCCTCCTGGGCCTGCTTCTTGGTGCCGACGTAGAGCACCGAGCCGCCGTGCGCGACGGTCTCCCGGATGAAGTCGTAGGCGCGGTCGATGAAGTCCAGCGACTGCTGCAGGTCGATGATGTAGATGCCGTTGCGCTCGGTGAAGATGAAGCGCTTCATCTTCGGGTTCCAGCGCCGGGTCTGGTGGCCGAAGTGAACGCCACTCTCCAGTAGCTGGCGCATGGTGACGACCGGTGCCATGCCGGTGTCCTTCCTGTTCAGGGCGCCCTGCTCGCAGGCACGGCGCCGCCCGGTTCAGTTCCTGGCGTCCGGGCGCCCGTCGCCGCTGGCTGCGCCAGCGGACCGGTGATGGGCGTCCTGCGCGGCATGGCCGCGCAGCAAGCAGACGCGCGAATTTGCCCGCCTCGTCGCTGGCGCACGCTAGCGCGTACGCCATGAAGCTGGCTGTTATGCCAGTTTACATGCCCTGGCCTTGGGCCCCGCCGGTTATGCCCGCGGATGCGCCTGCCGGTATGCCGCCATCAGCCGTTCGATGCTGACATGCGTATACAGCTGCGTCGTGGCCAGCGACGCGTGGCCCAGGATTTCCTGGACGCTCCGCAGGTCAGCGCCGCCCTCAAGCAGGTGGGTTGCGGCGGTGTGCCGCAGGCCGTGCGGGCCGGTATCCGGCACCGACCCGGCGGCGGCGATCCGAGCGTGAACGACTCGGCGCACGGTGCGCGGATCGATACGCGCGCCGCGGGCACCGAGGAACAGGGCCGGGCCCGACCGTTCCGTCACGATGACGGGCCTGCCGTGCTCGGACCAGTTCAGGACCGCGCGGACCGCCGGGATGCCGACCGGCACCGTCCGCTCCTTGGCGCGCTTGCCCAGCACGCGGACGGTGCGCCGGCCGGTGTCGAGATCTCCGCTGTCGAGGCCGCACAACTCGCTGACCCTGATGCCGCTGGCGTAGAGCAGCTCCATGATCGCCGTGTCGCGCCGCTCGAGAGCCGCCGCCAGGTCAGGGTTGCTGCCGGGAGAGGTGCTGCCAGGAGCGGGGCCGCCAGGAGCGGGGCCGCCAGGAGCCGCGCCGCCAGGAGCCGCGCCGCCAGCGGCCGTGCTGCCAGCGGCCGCGCTGCCAGCGGCCGTGCTGCCA
>JASHOE010000296.1 GCA_030041275.1 Streptosporangiaceae bacterium | reverse complement strand
CAGCGCATCGGCACGTTATAACCCCGCGGACCGCGACCCGGCTCAGAGCCGCGTTCACGGAAACCTCGTTCCCTAAAAAAGACCTTTTGCACGCTTTGGAAGCAGCTCAAGTTACATGTTTGCCGTGATTCGGCGACCAGCCCCTGCCCGGTAGAAATAGGCCCGAGGTTCATCACCTGGGGGGTCAGGGAGATGCTGGTGCTGGATCAGCTGCTGGGCGCGACCCGGCCAGTGCTGGCAATCTCCCTGGAGCCGGGCGAGAGCGTCATTGGACCGACCGCCGAATTCGCGTGGATGACCGACTCCATCCAGCTGACGGCCGACCGGCCCGGAATGAGCACCTACACCGCGAAAACCGACGCTGGCACGATCGCCTTCGCCGCCAGCCAGCCGGGTCGCATCCTGCCAGTCGACGTCGCGCCGAGCACTGCGTACCTGGTGCACGACCGCGCGTTCCTGGCCGGCACGCCAGGCATCACGGTCAGCACCACCGATCCGACGCAGCCAAGCGGCCTCGCATCGGTCGACCGGACGCTCTGCCTGCGCCGCCTCAGCGGCCGCGGCCGGGCGTGGGTGGCGCTGCCGGGCGACGTTGTTCGGCACGACCTGGCGGCGGGCACGTCGTTGCGCGCACACCCGTGGCACATCGGCATGTCCGACGCATCCGTCACAGTGCAACTGGCCGAGCTGCCAGCCGCTGCCGCCCGCCAAGTCGGCGGCAAGGCTCACCAAGTTGCCGTCCTGTCCGGTCCCGGCTCCGTCTGGCTGCTGTCGCTGGCGCCGCCCGGCACCTGGATCGGCCCTGGGCCACACTAACGACCTTCAGCACCCAAGATTGAGGTAGCAGCAATGAACTCGCTAGCGCTCACGCCACGCCTGCGGGCTGCAATCGCCGCCGCAGCTATCGTCGCCGCGGGCCTTGCCCTCGCCGCGTGCGGCGGCTCCGGCGGCTCGAACAACGGATCAGGGCCGGCCTCCTCCGGCGGATCCGGCAGCAAGCCAGCCAACTCGCACAGCTCGAGCCCGTCGGGATCCGCGACGGCCGCCGTGGCGAACTCGGTGCCGTTCCCGGTCGGCGTCGGGGACACCTGGACATACTCGACGTCGGACGCGGCCGGAACGACCGGCACGGTGGTCGACAAGATGGTCGCGGTGAGCCCTGTCTCCGGGGGGCAGCAGGTGACGATGAACGCCACCAACTCCATCCTCGGCACCACGACGAGCAACACCGCTTACTACGTGTTCCACTCAGACGGCTCCATCACCCTGCCGTTCAGTCAGTTCAACTCCAGCAGCTCGACATCTGACGTCAAGCTGCTCTCCGGGACGCTGGAGTGGCCGTCCGCGTCGGCGCTGGCGTCCGGGGCGAGCTCGAACAGCACGCTCCAGATCGAGTTCAGCGCCAACGGGCAGACCCAGAATGTGACCGCCGACATCACGGTCAAGGGCGCTGGCACGCAATCGGTCACGGTGCCCGCCGGCTCGTACAACGCCACCGTGGTGGACATGACGATGAGCGAGACCGTCGAGGGCATCCAGGTGAGCGACACCGTGACTACCTGGCTGGCGCCCGGTGTCGGGCCGGTCAAGAGCCAGGTGACGCTCGACGAGGCCGGTCACACCTCGGTCGCCGGCACGCAGGTGCTGACGTCGTTCACGCAGGGCTGACCGGAACGCACCGGACTCGGGGGCCGGGCGGGTGCGGGCCTGCGAAGGAGGGAGTCGCAGGCCCGCACCCGTCCGCCGGACACCGTCCGCCGGTCAGCGACCGCCGCCAGCGGGCGTGCAGCGGGGCGGATATCGTCGAACTCACGATCAGCCCGATAAGAAGGAGAGCGGCATGCGCAGCTTTGCCAGCCTGGCCGAGTTTGTCGCGGCGAAGGGCGAGAGCCTCGGCTACAGCGACTGGCACACCATCACGCAGGAGCAGGTGAACGCGTTCGCCGATGCCACCGGTGATCACCAGTGGATCCACGTTGACACCGAGCGCGCGTCCGGCGGGCCGTTCGGCGGCACCATCGCGCACGGCTACCTGACGTTGTCCCTGCTGCCGGTGCTGCAGATGGAGATCTTCAGCATCAAGGGCCTGACGATGGGCATCAACTACGGGCTGGACCGGGTCAGGTTCCCCTCACCCGTTCCGGTCGGCGCCACGATTCGCGCCGAGGCGACGCTGACCGACGTGCGGGAGACCCCGCTCGGCTCGCTGGCGTCCATCCGGATCCGCATCGAGGTCGAGGGTCAGCAGAAGGCCGCCTGCATCGCTGACACCCTCGGGCTCTACGTCGGGTCCTAACGTCGCAGCACGTCGGCGGCGACCATTTCGAGCACCGACTCAGTGCCCGCGTACGGGCCGTCAGGTCGCGGCCAGTGCGTGATGACGTCGGTGAAGCCCAGCTCTGCTGCCCGTTCAACAGTGTCGGCGAAGTAGGCCACGCTGGTCAGCGCGAAGGTGCCGGAGGCATCAAGCGACAGATACCGGCGCACCTCGCCTCGCTCGCGGCCAGCTGCGGCCAGCGCATCGTCGAGCCGACCAGCCGCGTCGGCGACCGACCGCCACCAGCTGGGCAGCCCTTCGGCGGGAGCTCCGGTTGTCACCCAGCCGTTGCCGAGCCGAGCCGCGATCTCGATCGACCGTCGGCCGTTAGCGGCGACGACGAACGGGATCCTCGGCCGCTGCACGCAGCCGGGCAGGTTCCGCGCGTCGACCGCGCGGTAGTAGTCACCGCCCCAGGTGACATGGTCGGTCCGCAGCAACAGGTCGAGCAGTTCCACGAACTCTGCATACCGGTCGACGCGCTGACGCGGCGTCAGGGTCGGCTCGCTGAGCACCTTGGTGTCGAAGCTCGCACCGCCCGCGCCAGCGCCGAGGCCGAGCAGTATCCGGCCGCCGCTGATGTCATCGAGCGCGGTGAGCTGGCGCATGAAGCTCACCGGGTGACGGAAGTTCGGCGACGCGACCAGCGTGCCGAGCTTGATCCGCTCGGTGACGGTGGCCGCGGCGGTCAGCGTGGGAACCGCGTCGAACCACGGCCCGTCGACCAGCGATCGCCAGCCAAGGTGGTCATAGGTCCAGGCGTGCTCGAAGCCGTACTCCTCCGCCCGCCGCCATCGCTGCGCAGACTGACTCCAGGGCTGGTCGGCGAGGATGATGATCCCGAACCGCACGACCGGCATGCTACAGGTCTGACCAGGCTGGAAGCTGTTGCTGGTCATCGCTACGATCAACGGATCGGCTGCCGCCAGCACGGTCGGCCATGGCCAAAATCCCGCAGAAAGTCGAGCTGACGTGGCATGACTGCTGATCCGTACGCGACCGCCGTTGCGAGTGCTGCGCGGCTGGCCGAGCTGACCGGTAAGGCACAGCACGACGTCGCGGTCGTACTCGGCTCGGGCTGGGCCGTCGCGGCCGACACCCTCGGACCAGCCGACGCCGTCGTGCCGCTCACTGATCTGGGCATACCGGCGCCGGGCGTGCCGGGCCATCAGCCGATCGCCCGCTCGGTCACCGTCGGCGGCCAGGCCGTGCTCGTGTTCCTCGGCCGCGTGCACCTCTACGAGGGGCACTCCCCCGCGACCGTCGTGCACGGCGTGCGCACCGCGATCGCGGCAGGCTGCACGCAGGTCATCCTGACCAACGCGGCCGGCGGGATCGCCGACGGGCTCCAGCCGGGCCAGCCGGTGCTCATTGGTGACCAGCTGAACCTGACCGGCGCGTCGCCCCTCACCGGGCCGCCGCCGCCCGCCGGTTATCCATCCCGGTTCACCGAAATGACGGGCCTCTACTCGACCGATCTGCGTACCGCCGCGCGCGCCGCGGTGGCGGACCATGAGCTCGTCGAGGCCGTCTACGCGGGCCTGTCCGGGCCGCAATACGAGACACCCGCAGAGGTCCGCATGCTCCGGGGCCTCGGCGCGGGCCTTGTTGGCATGTCCACCGTGCTGGAAGCCATCGCGGCGAGGCACCTCGGGGCCGCGGTCCTCGGTATCTCGCTGGTGACCAATATCGCGGCGGGGCTGTCGGAGCAGCCCATAGATCACGCGGACGTGCTCGCAACCGGTGCGCGGGCGGCGGCCGGGCTCGGCGGCCTGCTCGCGGCGATACTCGCGGCGAGCCGCTGACGTGAGTACCGAAGAGCTTCGCGCGCGAGCCCAGGCGTGGCTGGCCGACGATCCCGACGCGCAGGACAGAGCCGAGCTCGCCGCGCTGCTCGCCGACGACAGCCCGGACAGCGCTGCCGAGCTAACGGACAGGTTCGCCCAGCGTCTCCGCTTCGGCACCGCGGGCCTGCGCGGCGCGATCGGTGCCGGACCAAACCGGATGAACCGCGCCACGGTCACGGCCGCCTCCGCCGGGCTCGCCGCGTGGCTGCTCGAGCGGAACCCGGCGGCCGCCGAGGCCGGCGTGGTCGTCGGCTGCGACGCCCGGCACCGAAGCGAGGACTTCGCGGCGCAGACCGCCAGGGTGCTCGCGGGTGCCGGCATCCGGGTGCTCCTGCTGCCGAGCCGGGAGCCGACCCCGTTGCTGGCCTACGCGGTACGGTACTTCCGCGCCGCGGCCGGGGTCATGATCACCGCCAGCCACAATCCTCCGGGCGACAACGGCTACAAGCTCTACCTCCACGACGGCGCGCAGATCGTGCCGCCAGCCGACACCGATGTGGAAGACGCCATCGCCGCGGTCGGACCGCTTGCCGCGGTTCCGGTCGCCCCGGCGGACAGCCCGCTGATCCGCCCGGTGGGCGATGAGATCGCCGCGGCGTACCTCGACGCTGTCGGCGCCGAACTGGGGCTTGCGCCGACCGGCTCGTCCTGGCTCCGGGTGGTCTACACCCCACTGCACGGCGTCGCGGGGCAACTCGCCTTGCGGGCGTTCGAGCAGGCTGGCTTTCCCCCGCCGGACGTGGTGGCGGCGCAGTTCGATCCCGATCCAGAGTTCCCGACGGTGCGCTTCCCCAATCCGGAGGAGCCAGGTGCGCTCGATCTCGCGTTCGCCGAGGCACGGCGGTCCAGCGCGGACCTCGTCATTGCCAACGACCCGGACGGTGACCGGCTGGCGGTTGCTATCCCGGACCCGTCCGCACCTGGCGGATATCGTCAGCTCACCGGCGATCAGGTGGGTGCGCTGCTCGGATCGTTCCTGCTTGGCCGGGCGGCGGCCGACCCGGCGGTGAAGATCTCGGAGCAGCTCGTGGTCAGTACCGTCGTGTCTGGCTCGCTGCTGTCGAAGATCGCGGCTGCCGCCGGCGCGGCTTACGCGCAGACCCTGACCGGGTTCAAGTGGATAGTCCGCGCTGCAGACCTGCGGGCCGATGTGCGGTTCTGCTACGGCTACGAGGAGGCGCTCGGCTACGCGGTAACAAGCAGCGTGCGCGACAAGGACGGCCTCAGCGCGGCGCTTGCCGTGCTAGCCGTCGCGGCGACGGCCTGGGACGCGGGCCAGTCGCTCCAGGACGTCTACGACGCGCTGGAAGAGCGGCACGGTGTCCATGTCACCGCGCAGCTGAGCGTTCCCACCCAGGCCGCGGTCGATGTCATGTCCCGGCTGCGGGCCGAGCCGCCACACGACCTCGGTGGCGAGCCGGTCATCGTGAGCACCGATTACACCAGCGCGTCCGACCTCCCGTCGGCCGACATGCTCGGCTACAACCTGCCGGGCGCTCGGGTTGTGATCAGGCCGAGCGGCACTGAACCGAAGATCAAGGCCTACCTGGAGGTCGTCGAGCTGGCAACGGGCCGCAGCCTGGACACTGCACGGCTGGCGGCGCAGGCACGCACGACGCGGTTGCAGACTGCCGTCGCCGACCTGCTGGGCTAGCCGACCTGCTGGGCCAGCCGACCTGCACGGCTAGCCGACCTGCACGGCTAGCCGACTACACATCGGCCGCTGCCCTGCCCCCGTCAGTCGGCCGTGCCGGCTAGTCAGGTACGCCGATGATCACATCGGACGCCTTGATGATCGCGACCACCTCGCTCCCCTCCGCGAGACCAAGCTCGCGGGCCGCCTCCACGGTGATCGATGCGACGAGCCTGGTGCCGCTGGCGTCTAGCACCACGTTTGCGGTGGCCTCGCCCTTAGTGATGGACGTAACGGTCCCATTGATCTTGTTGCGCGCGCTGAGACGCATATCCGCTCCGATCTGGCCGGTCCGTTGCTCCGCGAGCTTGGTAACGACACGCTAGCTTCTCGGGTGCCGGACCTGGCGACCCGGCGCGCCACAGTCAGTTGCCCGGCCGTCCACCAGGGTGGCAAGCTCGTGTGCATGACGGATCGCGAGCACGAGCACTCCGGGCACGAGCATGCCGGGCACGAGCACCAGCACGCCCACGGCGAGCCCGGCCACGTCCACGACGACAGCTGCGCAGTCGCCCATGGCGCAGCGGCGCCAGTGCCGACCGCAGACAAGGTGCTGGCTGCGGTCTTCGCGACCGGCGTGGCGAGCTACCTGCTGCGTTACGGTGCCGACGTGGGCTACCGCTGCATCCTCATTGAGCCCGATCTGGAACGAGCCAAGGAAGTAGAAGCCGATGGCTTCGAGCTCGCCGATGCGCTCGACGGTGGCGCGGCCGCAGTGGCGGACGTCATTGTCACCGACCACCACCGGCCAGAGCTCGGCCCTCAGCTGCGCGACGCACTCGCGGCGCGCGCCCGCTGGGTGGGCATCATGGGCAACCCGCGGCACGAGGGCCCGCACATTGCCGCGCTGACCGAGCTCGGCGTACCGGCCGACGAGATCAGCAAGGTACACCGGCCGATCGGCATCAACATCGGCTCGCGTACCCCGGCCGAGATCGCCATCTCGACCATCGCCGGCCTGATCGCGGATCGCAACGGCAAGCCGGGCGGCTTTACGTTCTGACCCGGCGCGCTGGCGCCGGTGTGGGGGGAGGGCGCAGATGCCCACGCAGACTGGTTACTCCGGAACGCCGTTGCCGACCAAGCTTGGCATCGCGGACGGCGATGAGGTGGCGCTGATCGGCGCGCCCGAGTGGCTCGAGGACATACTGCAGACCGTGCCCGACGTGGCGAGCGTGCACACCGATCTGGCGGAGGACGCGCGCTACGACGTCATCGTCGCGTTCGTCACGCAGCGCGCCGAGCTGGAGGCTGAACTGCCGCGGCTACGCAGCCGGATGGCACCTGCCTGCGGGTTGTGGATCGCCTGGCCCAAGCGTTCAGCCCGGGTGCCGACTGACATGACTGATCAAGTGGTGCGCGACGTGGCGCTGCCGACCGGGCTCGTGGACAACAAGGTCTGCGCCATCGACGACACCTGGTCCGGGCTGCGGCTGGTAATCCGCCGGGACAGGCGCCCAAGCTAACCCTCGGCGGTGCCGCCGGCTGCCGAGGGTGCGATCCGGGTCAGCTAGGGGCGTTCCCCGATACCGCTCCCGGCGCGAGCGCGGCACCGTGGACTACATGAACAGTTCTACCGAAGACCCGCAGCAACATGGCGCGCCGACGGGCGGCCACGAAGACAAACCCACCGGCACTCCAATCCGGCCGCCGCTGCGCCGGCCGGCGACCGGTCGGGTCCTCGCCGGCGTGGCCGCCGCCATCGGCCGACACTTCAACGTGGACGTCACTATCGTCCGGGTGGCGTTCGCAGTACTGACCGTCGTCGGGTTCACCGGGCTGGCCTACTTCGGCGCCATCCCGCTGTACCTCGGCGGCATCCCGCTTTACCTGGCGTGCTGGCTGCTGATCCCCGAAGAGGGCAGCGAGCACTCGATCGTGGGCCGGCTACTCGCGTCCCGGCAGCACCGGCCCGACTGATCGCCTCTACTCGACGAGCAGTTCGCCCTCGAATGTGCCGAGATCCTCGCGGTAGAGCTCCAGCCCAACCCCGTTCGGGTCGCGGAAGTACATGCTCGCGTCGGCGCCGCGGTCTGGGCCCAGGTAGTCGACGCCGGCCGCCTCGAGCTTCTTCTTCGCCGCCTCGAACTGCTCGGCGGTGACCGAGATCGCCAGGTGCTGGACGCCGCCGATGGTCTCCTGCCACGCAGGGTGTTCGTGGCCCGGGAAGTCGAAGAAGCCGAGCAGATTGTGGTTCCCGATGTCGAAGAAGAAGTGGTTCGAGCCGGCGTAGTCCCTGTTCTCAACGAGCTCGACCAGCGGGAAGCCGAGAAATTCCTGGTAGAACCTGATGGTCTCTTCGGTGTCCTTGCAGATCAGGGCTAGGTGGTGGACACCGCTGACGCTGCTGGCCGGCCGTTCGGAGAGTGGCCGCAGGTACTTCTTGCGCAGTTCTTCGCGGCGCGCCCGTACTCTGGCAAGCTCCTCGCCTTGTGGCTCTGGCATCGCTGACTCCTTCACTCATGCTGCTCGCATTCCAGTCTCCCCCAGCCTGCCAGCGAGCGCAGTGGCGCAAGCGCACCGGGCACAAGCGCCAGGCCCACGCGCCTACGTCCGGCCGCTACGCGTCTGCCGCAGGCGCGCCCGCGTTCTCCGGGTGCAACCGGTGCCTCAGCACCCAGCCATGCAGCCCGTGTAGCTCCGCAGCCAGCTGCGACGGCGGCACTGCCACGATCGGACAGCACGCGTGGCCCAGGCAGTACCGGCTGACGCGACAAGCAAGCAGCCGACGGAGCCACCCGTGCCGCCCGGCACCAATCACCAGCACGTCGCCCGGCTCGGCCGCGAGCTCCGTCAGTATCAGGCCAGCGTCGCCTTTGATCACCTTGGGGCTGAACTCGACGTCATCGGGCGGCCCGCCGATCGCAAGCTCGATCGCCTGCCACAACCGGTCCCACGCCGCCTGCTTCCACATCCGTCGGAGCTCGGGGCTCGGGTAAGACCTGTCAGCCATCTCGCCACCTGGTGGCGTCCAGGCCAACACGGGCGCCAGCACAGCCCCGTCGTTGCGGGCTAGCTGGGTCGCATAGCGCAGCGCCTGAAGGCTCCCAGCAGATCCGCTGACACCGACGACCAATCTCCGCGCGGACACCTCACGCGCTCCTTTCCGCATTGCTGGATTCCAGTCAACCGCACGGATCCGCCGGCAGCCAGCGTCCTAACGACCTTTATACGGCCAAGCTTCCCCTGCTTACGGTGTCCATGCGTGACGCCATCGTGAGTCAGCCCGGCGATCCGCTGACCATAGGCCGGCTTCGATCGCGCGGGCGGCGCCAGCGTCAGGCCGACCCCGGCCTGACGCCACCAGCCGACGGTCCACTAGCCAGCGGCAGGGTCACCCAGCCGACGCTCGGTAGCCATCGGCAGGGGTGCGTTGCGAAAGTTGATTTCTTTTGATAGCCTCTCTCATGTAAGAGTTACTAGCACGAAGGCGCGGTGGGCTACCCCGCACTTTCGTGGGAGGTAGCGGAGGTCGGTCATGGCCCAAGTCCAGATCCCGGCGGCGGCGGACACCAGGCGCTGGTGGGCGCTTGCCGCGCTGGCGCTCAGCGTGCTCGTTGTCGGCCTCGATCTGTTCGTGCTGTCGCTCGCGCTGCCGACGTTGTCGGTAGACCTGCATGCGACGACCGCTGACCTGCAGTGGTTCGTCGACGCGTACAGCCTCGTCCTGGCCGCGGCGTTGCTTCCGGCCGGCCTGCTCGGCGACCGACTCGGCCGGAAGCGACTGCTGACCGGCGCGCTGATTCTGTTTGGCGTCGCGTCGCTGGCCTGCGCTTACTCCACCTCGACCGGCGAATTGATCGCGGCGCGGGCGGTGCTTGGCCTCGCAGCCGCGGTTATTTTGCCACTTGCGCTGGCGGTGCTGCCGGTGATGTTCACACCGGAGGAGCGTCCGCGGGCGATCGGCATCGTCGGCGGCGCGACCTTCCTCGGCTACCCGCTTGGCCCGATCCTCGGTGGCTGGCTGCTCGACAACTACTGGTGGGGCTCGGTCTTCCTGATCAATGTGCCGATCGTGCTGATCGCGCTCGCCGCGGTCACCTTCCTCATGCCGGAGTCGCGCGGCGTGAGCCGCTTCCGCATCGACGTGGTCGGTGTGCTCATCTCGAGTGCCGGGCTCGCGGCCGTCACGTACGGCTTCATCCGTGCGGGCGACGACGGCTGGTCGAACGCGATCGCCATCGCAACCATCGTCGTCGGCGTCGTGGTGCTGGGCCTGTTCGTCGCGTGGGAGCGGCTCAGGACCAGGTCACGGTCGGTGCCGCTGGTAGACCTCGCCCTGTTCAGGTCGGCGGGCTTCAGCTGGGGGACCGCGCTAGCCACCATGATCTCGTTCGCCTTGTTCGGCCTCACGTTTGCGATGCCGCAGTTCTTCCTGGACGTCCGCGGCCTGGACTCGCTGGGCAGCGGCATCCGGCTGCTCCCGCTGATCGGCGGCCTGGTTGTCGGCCTTGGCGTCGGCCAGCGGCTGCAGAGCGTGCGGAAGTCGCGGGATGGCAGCCCTGACAAGCCGCCACTGGTGGGTGCGTGGCTGATCGGCTCGTCGGGGTTCGCGGTCATGGCGGTGGCCTTGGCTGTCGGCACGGCGACCAGCCCGGCCAGCGGCACCGGCTTCACGTCGGCATGGTTCGCCGCGACCGGTCTCGGCCTCGGGCTGGCGATGCCGACCATGCTCAACGCCGCGCTCAGCGCGCTGAGCCCGCAGCGCAGCGGGTCCGGCTCGGCGCTGATGACGGCGGCCAGGCAGGTCGGCGCGACGATCGGTATCGCCGTGCTCGGCACCGTGCTCGGCACCGTCTATCGGAGCAAGCTCACGCTCCCTGGCCTGCGGCCAGACATCGCGACGCTGGCGCGCGGCAGCGTCGGGACTGGCGTCCAGGTCGCTCAGCGACTGCACTCGCCGCAACTGCTCGCCGCCGTCCACCAGGCCTACGCCAGCGGCGTCGACGTCATGCTCTGGATCTGCGCAGGGATAGCGATCGCGTCCGCGATCCTGGCGGCCCTATTCCTGCCTCGCAAGGCAACCGGACCGGCCGGGACCAACGAGGTGGCCGGAACGGCCGAGGCCTCGGCGGGTGATTCCACCGCGAGCGGGACCGCGGCCGGGACCACGGCCGGGACCACGGCAGATGTAGCCGCAGCGAGCGGGACCGGGGCCGCCGCCGGCGCAGCTGCCTCGCCTGGAAACCAGACCGGGGCAGAATAGCGGTCATGAGTGAGCCGCCTGCCAGACCCGTCGGCCTGCGCGAGCGCAAGAAGGCCAGAACGCGTGCCGCCATCAGGCAGCACGCGCTCCGGCTCTTCCGGGAGCAGGGCTACTACGCGACCACGATCGAGCAGATCGCTGACGCCGCCGAGATCTCGCCTGCCACGTTCTTCCGCTACTTCCCGACCAAGGAAGACGTCGTCTTGCAGGACGACTTCGACGTCGTCTCGCTCGGTGCTCTCGAGGCCCAGCCGCCGGAGCTGAGCCCGGTAGGCGCGTTCCGCGCCGCGTCGGCGGCCACCCTGGCCGCGCTGAGCCCTGATGACCTGGCTCGGTTCAGGGAGACCGCCGAGCTGACGGCCGCGATCCCGGAAATACGAGCCAGGGCGATCGACGAGTTCGTCCGGACCATCAACCAGATAGCCGAGGCGATCGCGCTGCGCACCGGCCGCAGTGCGGATGACTTCGAGGTGCGCACGGTCGCCGGGGCGCTCATCGGCGTCATCATGTCGGTGACGGTGCCAGCGAGTACCGACATCTGGACTTCCGAGGGGATGGCCGACGTCAGCGACATGTTCGCGCGCATCGATCAGGCGCTGGAGTACCTGGAGCGCGGCCTGCCGCTGTAAGCGGCCTCACCGCCTCGGAGCGAGGTTGGGCCGGCCGGCCAGCGGCCTGAAGCAGCGCTGGCCGGCCGGGGTCGGTGGCTACTTGACCTGGGTCACGATCTGCTGCACGAGCTGCGCGGCCTGACTCTCCCACTGGGCGTAGGCAGTCGGGTACCCGGACTTCTGCACGGCCTGGGCGTTGGCCCAGAGCGGCTGCGTCGCCCAGCCGGGGTTGCTGGCCTGGTACTGCTGCAGCGCGCCAAGAAATGCATCGGCCGAGTAGGCCGGGTTCATGATCTGCTGTGCCGTGCCCCAGCCGTCGACAGCCTGCTGCTGGAATAGGCCGAGCGAGTCGCTGGTGCCGTAGCTGATGTTTTGCAGCTCCGACTCCTGCATGGCGGTCGCCACCGCGATCACCGCCGACCGCACGCCCATGTGCTTCGCCAGCGCCTGCTGGACGATCGTGGTCGCGTTGGCCAGCTGCGGGCCGGAGATCGGCATGGTGTTCTGCGCGCCGGTCGTGCCTACCGGCGTGAGCTGATTCGCAGCAGCCGGCTCACCGGGGCTCGTCTGCTGCGCGACGGCCTGCTGGATCTGCTGCCACGACTGTGGCTGCGCCGCCGGCTGGGCCTGTGGCGACGTCGTAGCCGCAGCGGTCACGACGCGTAGGTGTGAAGCTTTGCCAGTCTTCGACGTGGTGTGCACGGCGTGACTGACCGGTGCGTGGGAAGTCGCAGTAACGGCTGCCGTGGCGGTTCCGGCACCCACGAGGGCGACTGCCGCGCCGGCGACCGTGGCAACCGACGCGCGGCGGGAAAGAGCGCCAAAGAGTCGGGCGGGGTTGCGCATGGGCTTCCTTCCGTCGGGGGCCTCCGCTGGCCGGGGGTGGCCTGGCCGGGGGTGGCCTGGCCGGGGGTGGCCAGGGCGGCCTTGGCGGAGTTACCGGACTCTGACGCCAGGCAGCCCTGGTCGGTTTCGCAATGAGACGCAGATCACTACTCCCCAGTAGCTTCTTGAAGTCGTCGCGCGACCCAGTAGGGAGCGAACGCCGCAGACATCAATAAACCATGAGATATCAGGCATCGCCGTCTCGGAGTCGATCTGCGCGGGAAGGGCTTGACCAGCGGAAGCGCGCTTATCACCATCCGGGAATGTTGCGCGTTCAATTAATGTTGCTGCGGGCAGGCCGGAGTCCAGAGGAGGAAGCCATGCCAGCCGTCACCGTCGATGACATCCTGCTGCTGCCGCGCGTCACCGAGCCGGATCGGGCGCTAAGCCGCGACCGCCGGGTCCTCGCGGTGACGACCGCACCGTCGGCGTATGAGGGCGAGGGATTCCCGGTCCGGCGTGCCTTCGCTGGCGTGGATCTGCGGGCACTCGACCCGTTCATCCACATGGACCAGATGGGTGAGGTTGACTACGCGCCGGGCGAGCCGAAGGGCACCTCGTGGCATCCGCACCGCGGCTTTGAGACCGTCACGTACATCATTGATGGCACGTTCCGGCACCAGGACTCCAATGGCGGCGGTGGCCTCATCACCAACGGGGACACCCAGTGGATGACCGCCGGCGGCGGCATCCTGCACATCGAGGAGCCGCCGGAGGCCCTCGTCGCGAGCGGTGGCCTATTCCACGGCTTCCAGCTCTGGGTGAACCTGCCAGCCAGGCTGAAGATGTCACCCCCGCGCTACCAGGACATCAGGGCCGGCCAGGTTTCACTGCTCAGCTCCGCCGATGGCGGCGCACTGGTCCGGGTTATCGCTGGGGACGTCGACGGACACGCCGGCCCGGGAGTGACGCACACACCGATCACCCTGCTGCACGTGACTGTCGAACCGGGTGCGAAGTTCCGGCTGCCGTGGCGGGCGGAGTTCAACGCCCTCGGCTACGTGCTGGCGGGCTCCGGCACCGTGGGTGCAGAGGAAACCCCGGTGCACACTGGCCAACTCGCCGTGTTCGGGTCTGGCGACGTGCTCACGCTAGGAGCCCAGCGTCGCATGGACGGGCCGAGCGACAAGCTCGACATCCTCGTGCTCGGCGGGCAGCCAATCCGAGAGCCGGTCGCGGCATACGGTCCGTTCGTCATGAACACCAGGGCCGAGCTGGTGCAAGCCTTTGAGGATTATCAAGCTGGTCGGCTTGGCTCGATTCCGGCCATCCCCGCGAGCGGGCTGCCGGAGGAGCCGCGGCCCGGTCACGACGTCCGCTAGACCAGCGACACAGGACCGACCGGCGGGCCGACGGCGGCTCAGTTCGCTGCTACCTGGCTCGCCGGCGGGACGGTGATGTGCACCGCGCGGTTGTCGCTGGTGAAGACGAGCGTGGTGACGACAGGCTGGCCAGCGACGGTGACGGTGCTGCGAATCTTGCGGATCTCATGCCGGGAGTCGATCCAGACGACGATGATGATGGCCCCGCTGGCAGCCCGCAGCACCGGGGCGAGAAGCTGGCGATCGCTGGCTGACAGCCTCGCGATCGCCGTGCGCGCGTCGACGGTGCCCCAGTATCGCGTGGTCTGCACGCCCCCGATGTACGCCGTCCAGGTCTTGTGCGCCTGGCTGGTCGCACCGAGCAGTGCGGCGGCGCTGCTCGGGAGGGCGTCCGTCTGATAGAGCCCAGCCATCGCGGGGTCGCTGCCGAGATTCGCCAAAGGCACCCCCAGCCACGGCTTTCCGAGCGACTGGGTCAGCGCGGGGGTGCTGAGGTAAACGGCCGAGTCCGTCACGAGCTCAGCCACGCTGAACCGGTCGGCCCCATCGACCGACGTCATGGTCAGCGTCGCCCGGTGTGGCCGGTGCTGCTCGCGGACATCGCCGAACATCGTCGTCAGGCCGCCGACTTGCGTCGTGAAGGTGGCTTCGGCCGACGTGAGGGCCGCCGTTTGCGACGCGGCCTCGGCAATGACGACAGTCGGCGTCTGGGCCGCCGCTTCCCTGGTCCGGACGAGCCACCATCCATCGGCTGCCAGTACCGCCAGGGCAGCCGTCAGCACCACGCCAAGCCGCCAGCCGTGGGACAGGCGCGCCAAGCCAGACCGCTTCCGAGATGCCGCCCTGCCCCGCACGCGAGCAGCATATCGCCGTACATGGCCTGAAAACGGGTCATGAGTTCATTGCCGCCCATCCCAGGGGCTTGCACCTGACGTGCCGTGAGGTCCTAGCGTCGGCGTCATGACCACACCAGATGCCACCTGGAAGGTGGGAGCCCTAGCCCAGGCCACCGGCATGTCGGTACGGGCCCTGCACTACTACGACGAGATCGGGCTGCTCCGGCCCTCGGGACGGTCCGACGGCGGTCACCGGCTGTACGACGCCGCCGACGTCGCCCGGCTCTACCAGGTCAGCGTGCTCCGGCGCCTCGGCTTCCCGCTTGAGCAGATCGCCGCCGTGCTCGAGCACCCAGAGTGGCAGCTCGGGCCCGCGATCAACCGCCACCTCGCTGAGGTCCAGCGCCGAGCCGCGATCTCAGCGAGCCTCGCTAACCGGCTGGCCACGATGTCGGCCGCGCTGGCCAGGCAGGTCCACCCGTCAACCGAAGAACTGTTCTCGACACTGGAGGAGATGACCATGCTCGACAACACCGCCATCCGTGGCACCACCGGACTACTCGTGTACGACGACCTCGCGGCGGCGCACGAGTACCTGACCA
>JASHOE010000295.1 GCA_030041275.1 Streptosporangiaceae bacterium | reverse complement strand
CAGGGCCGCGCGCTTGAGCGCCCGGTAGCCGATGATGCCCGCGCACAGCAGCGGGGCGAGGTCGGCGTCGGAGTACCCGGCGGGGAGCCGGTGGGCGAACGCGGCGGGGACGGTCAGGTACTCGGCGTAGCCGCCGTCGACGTCCCAGCCGGTGTAAACCGAGGACGGGCAGAGGTTCTCCGCGCCTCGCTGGCAGTACCGGCACGTCCCGTCGGTCCAGCGCAGCCAGGCCGCTCCGGCCCGGTCGCCTATCCCGAAGCCGGCGGTGCCGCCCGGACCGGTCGCCACCACCTCACCGACCACCTCGTGCCCGGGCGTCACGCCGGGCCGGTGGACGGGCAAGTCTCCCTCGGTGACATGCAGGTCGGTCCGGCACACCCCGCAGGCGAGCACCCGCAACAGGAGCTCACCGGGACCCGGCTCGGGGACGGGCGTCTCCCGCTCCGCCAGCGGACGTCCGCCCGCGCCGTCTACCCCGACCGGTCCCGGCCGGTCCACATGCCATGCCCGCATCGCGCAGCCCTCCTGTCGCCGGCAGCCCTCTGCCATACGGTAACGAGACAGCCGGCGTCTAAGCTTTCATGGCATGGCGTTCGAACTCACCGGGCAGATCGAAAAGCATCTCGTCAGTGACCAGATCGTCTGGCTGACGACTGTCGCGCCCAGCGGCCGGCCGGCCCCGCGTCCGGTCTGGTTCCTCTGGGACGGGGCGTCGATCACGATCTATTCGCAGCCTGACGGCGCGAAACTACGGCACATCGCGGCCAGCGACCTGGTCTCCCTGAACTTCAACTGCACGCCAGGCGGCGGGGACGTGGTGGTGATCTCCGGCCGGGCCGAGGTGGTGCACGGCGCGCCGCCGCCCTCGGAAGTTCCGGAAATGCTGGACAAGTACCTGGCCACGATCCAGACCATGGGGTACACGCAGGAGTGGTACGACTCCTACAGCATCGCCATCCGGGTCACGCCGGAACGCGCCTGGACCATTCCCGCCTGAGGGCGGGACCGCGGAGCCCGGGCCGCCGAGGCGGCCCGGGCTCCGCGGACTGGATGGGTTAGGAAGCCGAGCTGAAGACGGCTGCCAGGTTGGCCAGGTTCGGCTGGCCGAGGCCGACGCCCTCGTTGTACTCGGCACCGGGGTTGCCGGTGTAGTAGATGTTGTCGTTGCTGGTGCCAGCCGTGTTGAGCTGGGTGAACACGTGGTCACGGTTGGCCGCGGTGCTGTAGATGACCGGGTTCCAGAAGCCCACCCGGTGGCCCAGGTAGGAGTCGATGACCGCGGTGGAGCCGTTGAGCTGCGGGTCGACGAAGCTGGTGCCGCCGTATTCGGACAGCCCGCCGGCCGACGCCCCGTACACCAGGTAACCGGTCTGCGGGTCGCCGTCGGTGGCCAGGTCAGGAACGGCCCGGCCGGTGCCGCTGCCCGAAGTCACGCTCGGCGTGGCGTTGAAGTTCCAGGCGGTGGGCTCGACGAGACCGGGGGCGACCGTCTCGTAGTCGGTCGGGGTCAGGTACTCCACCGCGTGGAAGTAGTTCGTGCCGCTAACGCCGTCCTGGTAGGAGGGAGTTGGTTCGAGCACGCTGAAGCCGCCGCCGCTGCCGATCGGCTCGCTCTCCGCGACGGTGGCCTCGGTTACGCCGTTGACCTCGGCGATCGGCTCCCATAGGTAGTCCCATCCCCAGATGCGGGTGGCCGTGTTCGTGGCCGTGGCCGTGCCGTCCGGGCCGGACAGGTACGTGGTACCCGGCAGGCCGGTGGCACCACAGGCGGTGACATACGGGCTGTCCGCCGGGTTGTCGACGGCCAGGTTCGTGGTTCCGAGGTCCGCGATCGCTGTGTAGGCGCCGTAATCGGCGGAGGAGGTGAACGCGGACTGGCCCTGCGCGGCCATCTCGAGGAAAGCCTCGTCGAACGACTGTGCGTAGCCCGCGGCCTCTTCGCCGGACCGGATCGCCCAGTCGATGATGGTCTCGGACTCACCCCAGCTCGCGGAGACACCGCTGGCGATGTTCTGGCTGGCCGCCGTGAAGAACGCGTCGGCGAACCCGTAGTCGGTGTTGGGCGCCTGGTAGTCGATCACGTTGGCACCGGGAGCAAGAGCCCCGGACTGCTCGATGTCGATGTCGGTCTCAACCGAGCCGGAGTCTGCGCTGGGTGCACCCGGACCACCGTCGACGTTGTCGACGATGAGCGCGCCGCTGCGGTGTACGTCAGCGATGTTGCTCCAGAAGAACTGCGGGCTACCAGGGTCGACTGCGGCCAGAGTGACGATGCCGACGGCCTGGCCGGAGCCGTTCGCATGCCTGTACAGCGGAGACAGGTTGTAGGCGTTGGCGAAGTAGGAAGGCAGGTGGCACCCGTTGGTCAGGCCGAACTCCGCCGTGCAGCTGTTCGAGCTGCCCTGCTGCGGCTCGGACTGGGTAGCCGGCTTGGCGGCGTTGCTGACGTAAGGCCCGTAGTTCGACAGCCCGAGGATGGCCGTGACGAAGCTGGCCAGCCGGTACGGCAGCAGCGGCGCCTGCGCGTTCGAGTACACGCGCTGCGCCCGCATCGGGCCGAACGCGCTGTGGCCCTGCTGCTGGGGAACGTTGACGTTCTCCTCGGTGATGGTCAGGGCCTGATCAAACTCGCCGGCCGTACCGTTGGCCACCACGTCCAGGTCGTCTGCGTAGACGCTGGTGCTGATGCCGAAGCTGGCGAGGTAGCTCCTGAGCGCGCTGATGTTCGATCCAGGCTGGCCGTAGTCGGCGGCGAACTGGCGGACCGACAGATAGTCCGAGCTCGGAATGCCTGCCTCGACCCGAGCCTCCAGCGACTGCTCGTTCTGCTCTTTAAGGATGAAGGACACGGTCACGGGCGTGTCTGCCGCGGTGGTACCGAAGACCGTGGCGCCGGGGAGCTGCGCCGCGTTGATACCGGCTTGCACTGAGGTCGGCGTGTCTGGTCCGGTGGTCGTCGCGGCCGAGGCGCCCGTAACGCCGGCCAGGGGGACCAGGAGCCCTGCAGCTCCCAGTCCGAGCAGTGTCCCAGCCGTCCGCCGGGCATTTCTCATGCGGATCATGTCCTGTGTACCCGTCCTGTTCGATCGTGATCATCACGATCATGGCGGTTAGCCATGAGTAGCGCTGAGTATGCCAGTCCGGCAGGCATTAACACGAGGGCTTGCCTATCGTTTTTGTTGCTATCGGATAACCAAGTACCGGATCGGCGCACTTCGGTCGCGTGTGGTCAGCAGGTGCACATGAGTGATCATGAGTCTCGCTAGCAGATCGTGATCCTTTCGCTGGCAAGTCCGACCCCTTGACTCGCCGCGGGAGCCGATCCACCGGGTCACAACGTGCAGCTGCCGAGGAGTGACGGGCGCTATTCGTGCGCTCAACTCGCGCGCTGTCCGTCGTCCGTGCGATCATGCGCGCATGGCGGCCTGGCACGACGTCGAACTCGCTGCGCCGGAATTCGCCGGGCGCGTCCGTACGCTCTTCGACGCCCACAGACACAAGACAATCGCCACCGTGCGAGCCGACGGGTCGCCGCGGATCTCGGGAATCGAGGCGGTCTTCGAGAACGGCGAGCTCGTCTTTGGCTCCATGCCGAACGCCCGCAAAGGCGCGGACCTTCGTCGGGATCCGCGGTTCGCACTGCACAGCGCGACCGTCGACCCGGTCGCGGGCTCAGAAGCGCAGTGGCCAGGCGAGGCGAAGATCTCCGGCCGGGTGATCGCTGCCGGACCGATGACCGAGGGACCTGAGGGCGAGCAGTTCCGCGCAGACATCACCGAGGTCGTGCACACCCATCTCAACGAGGTGGCCACCATGCTGGTTGTGGAGTGGTGGACGCCCGCGCGCGGGCTGCGACGCGTCGAGCGGGAGTAGCCGGCTGAGCGCGGCTAACGGCCGCGTGGCCGCTGAGTGGGCGGGCTCCACCCGCTCATGGCTGCCCCTCCTCGTCCCGGCCGCGTCAATTGTGCGCTGTTCTCCGGCCGTCGCGCGCGCCAGCGTCCCCAATCCGGGAGAACGACCTGCCGGAACGAGAGGCCGCTGGTCACCCCACAGTGGAGCCACTCGTGATGACCGGGCTGGTGTCGTGGCCGTCGACGCTGTCGAATATGCCCGGCGCGTTCTGGAACTCACCGCTGGGATTGTTCTGCAGCACTGAGTCGTTCTCGATCGTCAAGGCCCCGCTGCCAGCGTCGACGACAAAGAAGATGGCCCCGCCGCCTTCCCTGGCGCTTCCGTTGCGAATGAGGCAGTCGTCGATCGTGACGGTGTAGTTGTCGCCGTCGGTGTAAATGGCACCGCCGCTACCGCCGCCAGCCGTGCCCGCCTGTGCCGGGTTGGCGCCGAATCCCACCGCCTGGTTGTCGCCGAACATGCTGTCGGTTACGTCCCAGCTCGCGTCGATGCTGCTGAGCGCGCCGCCGTTCGAGCAGTGCCCGCCCTTGAAGGTGTCGTCCGCGAGGTAGACCGGCGACCCTGCGTACATTCCGAGCGCCCTGATCGCTGCACCGCCGAGATCCGGGTCGGCGGGGTAGCAGCCGTTGTCGATGAAACCGGAGTTGACGACCTTGAGCTGGCCGCCCTCGGCGAAGATGGCGCCGCCGCCGTAGCTCGACGTGCTCGTCTCCTGTATTGCCGAGTAGGCGTCCTCGAAGGTGAGGTTCTGCACGACGAGCTGTGGGCTTTGCTGCTGCCAGCAGTCACTGGTGGTGTACACCTGCTGCGGGTCGCAGGTGTTCATGTACAGAATCCGGACCTGGCCGCCGCCGTTCAGGGTGACCTTGCCGCCGCCGTCCAGCACGGTGAGCGCGTGCGTGTTCACCACCTTCGCCGTCGCGGTCATGGTGATGGTCACCGGATTCGGGCCGCAGTTGAAGGTGATGATGCCGCCCTCGGCGACCACCTGAACGACCGCGGCGGATGTGCAGCTACTGGGAGATCCGTCCCCGATCACGTGCGTCGGATCCGAGGTGTCGACGGGCTGGGCGGCCGGCGGAATGGGTGAGCTGCCGTATCCGTACGAGACCGGCGGCGATGCGTGAGCGCCCGACGGGGATGCGACGGGCGACGCGGCCGGGCTGGCCGACGCGGATGCGACGGAGTGCTCGGGTGCCTCCCTGGCCGTGTCGGCCGCGGAGCCCGCCACTGGCCTTGGCGTCCCGCAGCCCGCCAACGTGAGTCCGGCACTGACGAGCGTGATCAGCCAGACCCCAGGTTTCGCTCGCACGCCGTCTGAGGCTAGCTCCCGGCTCACCGCTCCGCCGGGCAACTGGGAAGTTGCCTGGTCAGGGCTTATTCGGCTCGGCTCTACGCCGAGGACCTGCCGGCGAGTCATGGCTAGTTGAGGGCCGCTGCTCCCACGCCACCGACGGCATAGCCGCCGAGGCTGGACCAGCCGCTGCTGGCGGAGCGCATCCAGATGGCATGGTTAGTGCCGACGGCGAAGTACTCCGGGCCGCTGCTGGTCAGGGCAACCGCCGGCGCGGCGATGAGGTCGCCGCCGAGCGACGCGGCCTCGCTCCATCCTGTCCCCGTGTACGTCGCCGCCCATAGCGCGTGATTCGTCCCCTCGCACGCGAAGTAGCTGTCGGTGTCGGAGACCATAAAGCCTGCGGCGGCTGGCGCGCCGATGCAGCGCCAGGGCGTGGCCGAGAAGCCAGCGCCCGCTGAGGTGTAGACCGCGCCGTCCGTTCCGGTCACGAAGTACGTCACCGTGTAGCCGACCGAAGCTATAGCCGGTGTGGCCGTTAGGACACCGCCGACAGTCGTGCCGATGCCCTGGAATTGCGGCAGCCCGTCGGATGAGAAGATCAACGTGTTCTCCCACCAGAGCTGGTGGTAGACAATGCTGCACGCGACGAACAGGCTCTGGCCATAGAAAGCCGCGGGCCCACCGCTATAACAGGTGTCCGAAGTGATTGCTTGCCAGCCGGTTGTCAGGGTGCGTGCGTAGAGCTGTCCGTCGGTACCTATTGCGATAAACAGTGGTACCGATGCCGTGGTGCTACCTGGAGCAGGCACGTACGCAACCGCGGGCGGCGCGATGATCTTTCCGCCGAGAGATTGCCAGCCGGTTCCCACCGGATCTTGAACCCAGAGGGCGCCATTGCTGCCCTCCACCGCGACGACAACACCGGCCTCGGTGGCCGCGTGCGCCGGTACATCCGCTGTTGAGGCCAGGGGGGTAATGGTGACGCCGAGTGCCAGGACCGCCGACCCGAGGCACCCTCGCACAAACCGCTTCACGGCGCCCTCCTCTTGGCACTTGTCAGGAACGCGCCAGCACATCGAGGCGGGTGTGTGTGAGCACGCCTCCGCATCTCGGCTGGGCTGCGCGCACCCAGCTGATGGCCGAGTGTCGCAGATGGAGGTTGTTACCAGCGACAACTCGGGAGAATCTATCGCGATGCCCGACTACGCAGGCATAGTCGTCGCCACGTGGGAAAGGGACCGCCGCATACTGGTGGGGGCGCATCGCCATACCGTCGAGGGGCAGGACAATGAGATTTCGGTCGGGCATAGCGATCGATCTCGGCACTGTAAACACACTCGTCTACGTGGCAGGCCGCGGCATCGTGATCGACGAGCCGACGGCGATCGCCATCAGCCGCGAGACCGGCCATGTGCTGTCGGTAGGACAAGCAGCGGATGCGCTGACGGGCAAGGAGCCGCACGGCGTTGACGTTGTGCATCCGCTGCGCGGCGGCGTCATCGCGGATCTGGACGCGACTGTCGCCATGCTGCAGACGTTCGTGCGCCGGGTCCGGGTGCGGCGTCGGCTGGCGAAGACCATCGCCGTGGTCTGCATGCCAGTCGAAGCCACCGTGGTGGAGCAGCGGTCTGTGCTTGCCGCCGTCGCCTCGCTCCGGCCGCGCTGCGTGGTCCAGCTGGTTGAGGAGCCGGTTGCCGCAGCGGCAGGCTCCGGCTTCGATCTGCTGGCGGGCTCGGGCGCGTTCGTCGTGGACATCGGCGGCGGTACTACCGACATCGCCGTGCTGGCTGGCGGCCACCTCGTGCGGGCCCGCTCACTGCGGCTCGGCGGGGACGCCATGGACGATGCAGTCGCCAAGGCGGTCAAGAACGAGTACGGATTGCTCATCGGCAGGAACGCGGCACGCAATCTGAAAATGACGCTCGGGCTCGCCGACGGCGTGCTCACCGAGGCCGAGGTCGTCGGCGTCGACGCAGCTGGGCGGACCCCGCGGACTGAGCGCGTCTCGGCCAGCGTGGTATCGGCGGCGATCGAGCCGGCCGTCGGCTCCATCGTTGCGACAGTGCGAGAGATGCTGTCCGACATCCCGCCCAACCTGGCGGAGGAAGTGGTGCGCAGCAAGATCCGGTTGTCCGGCGGCGGAGCGCTGCTACCAGGTCTCGCTTACCGAGTTGAGGCCGAGGCAGACATCGCCACGATGGTGGTTGAGGATCCGCTGCGCTCGGTAATCCGCGGCGCGGCACAACTCCTGGAGATGGGCACCGGAGACGCCGGCTAGTCAACTGCAGGTCCGCGAACGTTTGCACGGCCCGCGTCTTGGCGTTTGCCCACAGTATGCCCGGCATGCCGGTGTTAAATGAGCTGCGCGAAACTTCGCAGTTTCGGGCTGCGCATCTGGGGTGGAACGCAGCTGGGGTAAGGGCGATCGCGGGAGGAGGCTTGTGCCAGCGCGCGCGCGTGGGTCCCGGCAGCAGTCGATCCGCGGTCTGCTGGCGTTAGGCCTCGTCGTCCCGGTCGTGCTCCTACTCGCGCTGTGGACCTTCGGCACAGACGTCACGGTGAGCCACGCCGCCGCCGAGCACGACTTCGCTGTCGCCGACCGGCTGTACTCGGGGCCGGACCAGACGCTCCAATCCGCGCTCGGGGCCGAGCAAGTGCAGGCCGCCACCTGGCTCAGCGGCGGGCGGCTGACGCCCCTCGGCCCGCTGCGGGCGCGGTTCCGCGCCACCGACCGGGCCGCGAGCGCCTTCCTCGCTGCCGCCCAGACCGCTGAGGGGGCGATTCCGTCCGCCGCCCGCCCTGCGCTGCGCACCGTAGATTCGTTGCTGGCCGGTCGTACCGTGGTCCGTGCGGCCATCGAGTCGGGTCGGCTGAGCGCCCTGACCGCGGTCCGGTCCTACAGCGCCATCCTTGCGGCGATCGTCAGCTTCGACGCCAAGCTGCTCGTCGTCGACGACTCGGCACTGTCCCGGCAGGCCGCAGCGACTGTCTCGGCTGACCGCGGTGTCGACCTGGCGAACGGGGAAGTCGCACTCCTCAGCGGTGCCGTCGCAGCAGGAGGCGCGATGGGCGCGCCCGAACGCTCGCTGTTCGTGCAGGAGATGGCCGCCGCGCGGCAGTCGCTGAGCGACGCGCTCGCGGTGCTCGACCCCAGCCTCGGCGCCGGCTACGTGCGAGCCGGAAGCTCAGCGGCGTACCGCGGTTTCGCCGCGATCGAAAACGAGATAGCGGCCACCGTCGGCGGCACCCGAGCCGTGCCTGCGGACGCATCCGTGCTCGCCGCCACCGCGACGCCGCTGAGCAGCGACTATCGGGCCGCGCAACAACAGAACGCCGCTGGCCTAACCAGCCTGACAGCGCAGGCGAACGATCAGGCGACGCTGACGGAAGTGCTGGTCGCCGGTCTTGGCCTCGTGGGCGTGCTGTTGTCGATCGGGCTCATGTCCCGGCTCTGGTGGTACATCACCCGTGAGGTCACCGGCCTGCGCGACGCGGCACTGG
The DNA here is from genome assembly GCA_030041275.1 of Streptosporangiaceae bacterium. Classification (GTDB taxonomy): domain Bacteria; phylum Actinomycetota; class Actinomycetes; order Streptosporangiales; family Streptosporangiaceae; genus JAJYUU01. The sequence continues at coordinate 6,888 of JASHOE010000295.1, read as the reverse complement.
CGCTGGCAGGCGAGCAGTTGCTGGCTGAGCAACTGCTCGCTGAGCAGCCGAGTCGGGCCGTCGAGGCGGACGCCGCGACCGCGGCCACGCCGATAGCACCCGGCCGCATCGTTGAGATCGGCTCGGCGCGCGCTGCTGTGGAGGCGGCGCAGAAACGAGTGACGCAGACCCTAGGGGCGCACGGGCAGTTCCGCAGCGGGGCCAGCCAGTTCTTCCACAATCTGGGGCTGCGCAGCCAGGCGCTCGCGGACCGGCAACTTCGCCTGCTCGAGCTGACCGAGCGTGGCACCAGCGAGCCGCAGACACGGGCCGGTCTCGCGGCAGTCGCTCAGCTCAGCAGGCGGATCAGGCGGCAAGCTGACGGGTTGCTGGTACTTTCCGGAGCCTCGCCGGCACACGATGATGCGAAACCGATTCCGCTCGCCGACCTGATTCGGGTTGCGACCGCAGACCTGGACGACGGGTCGCGCATCACCCTCGTGAGCGACACTCCGGACGCGGTGGCAGCCGACGCCGCGGCTGACGTCATGCTTCTGGTCGCCGAGCTGGTGGAGAACGCGGTGCGGCACACGCCGCCGCTGACAGAGGTGACAGTGCGAGTCGGCCGGGTGGGACGCGGGCTTGCGATCGAGGTCGAGGACCGCGGACCGGGTATAGCCGAGCAGGAACTCGAGAAGGCCAACGAGCTGCTGGCGGAGCCGCCGAGCATGGTGGTCGAGCAGCGCATGGGCCTGCTCGTCGTTGCCAGGCTCGCCGCGCGGAACGGGATCACGGTCACGCTACGAAAAGCGCCGATCGGCGGGACTGCGGCGATTGTGCTTCTCCCGCATGCCGTCCTGGTCACCGGCGAAGTCCGAGACACGATCATCGATGGCAGCCTGCCGCGCGTCGACGCGCGGACGCTTCCACCGGCCCCGCCTGCGCCAGTCCCGCCCGCAGCTGGCCGGCCTGCCTCAGTCCCCCCGGCCGCTGTCCCGCCTGCGGCCACCCCGCTTGCGGCCACCCCGCCTGCGGCCACCCCGCCTGCGGCCACCCCACCTGCAATCAGCGCGCCCGCAGCTGTCCCGGCTGCAGCTGGCCCCCCTTCGCCAGACCCAGCCGCGCCGCCGTTGCCGCGGCGGGTTCCACGTCCGGGCGCAACACAGCCAGAGCGTCGCGTTGCGCCGTATGTGCCCGCGGAGTCGGCGCCGCCGCCGGCCGCCGAGAGCCCGGCCCCGTGGCACTGGCTCACCGAGAGCAAGCCGACTCGGCGGCCGGTCGACATGCCCACCCTTCCCGGTGTCGCGCCCGCAGGCTCGGCAAGCCTCGACCCCGGCGCGCCGACGCCGCTGCCGCGGCGGATCCGGCGGGTCGTGCCACCGTCAGAATCTGCCGACGTTCCGGGACCGACGAGCGCGGCCTCGGACCAGGCTCGGGACGCAGCCGACAACGATCCGGGTAATGAACCTGGCGCCAGCCCTGGTGGCGAGCCGCCGGCGGAGCCCTAAGGCGCCCCAGTCACGTCGCCGGCCCGCTCCAGCAGCTGCCGTCGGCGTGCACCGGCCACAATCACCGGCGGTACGGCGCGGTCTCGCTCGTCCTGGTTGGGTTGCTCGCGACGGGCTTCGGCGCGTGGGTCGTACCCGGCGCGACGCTATGTCGCCACCTCCGCGCAGAACGCGCAGGTTGATCAGCGCGTCGCGACGCTGGCCAAGCTGAGCTCCGACGTGACACGTCTCGCCGCCTGGCCTCAGCGCTGCGACAGAGCGCGATCGTCAGGGCATACGTCATAGGCGCCGCGAATCTTGTGGCACTGCTGGTCGCCCTGCTGCTAGCCACCGTGGTCGGGCGCCGGATACTCGGTCAGCGCCGGGCTTCCGCCCGCGCGGGCTAACCATTCCTAGCTGGCCCCGAGACCGACGGCAATCTGGTGCCGTCGGGCCGTCGGGCCCTCGTGCGGTTGTGCCGTGTGCCGTGTGCCGTGTGCCGTGTGCCGTCGGGCCAGGCGTGTCGTCGACGGCGGAGGTCTACGCCCGCTGGTGGTCGGCGATTACCTCAGCGATGACCCGCTTGCACTCCTCCGCATCCGCCAGGTCGGAGTCAAGCGCCTTCACGAGCACGATCATGGCCTTCCAGATCGCCCAGCCGCGGCCGCGCGCCCAGGCCGCCTCGTCCACCGGCAGGTCCGCGGCAAAGACCCGACGACTTTCGCCCGAGAACACCGTCCAGGCGATGACGGCGTCGCAGGATGGGTCCCCGACCCCCGAGGTTCCGAAGTCGATCACCGCGCTCAGCCGGCCGCGCTCGGTGAGCAAGTTGCCAGGCGCGATGTCGCCGTGGAACCACACCGGGGCGCCGTGCCAGGTCGCGCGCAGCGCCGTGGCCCACACGTCGGCAGCGGCCGCGGTGTCGATGTGGCCGCGCAGCGAGTCCAGCGCGGCGCGAGTCTCGGCGTCGTAGACCACCAGCGGGCCGCCGCGGTAGAAGTTGTGCTTGCCGGGCCCTGGACCGCCCGCTGCGTCGACGGCGTACAGGGCGGCGAGAAAGCCGGCGACGTCGGCAGCGAGCCGCGGCAGGTCGGCTACCTGGTGGGTCATCAGCGGCGCGCCGTCGATCCACTCGTAGACCGACCATGGCCACGGGTAACCGCGGCCAGGCTTGCCCTGCGCCAGCGGCACCGGGATCGGCAGCGGCAACTGCGGCGCGAGTACGGGCAGCCAGCGCTGCTCCTTCTCGACCTGCTCGCTGTACCAGTCACCTGTAGGCATCCGGACGGACATCGTGTCGCCGAGCCGGAATGTGCTGTTGTCCCAGCCGTCTGACTCGACTCGGCGAACCGGCAGGTCCGCCCAATGCGGGAACTGCTCACTCAGCAGCTCCGCGACTAGTGCGGGCGTGATGTCCGTTCTGTCCACAGCGCGGCATTCTGACACAGCACCCTGGTCGGCGGCACTCTTTTTCGCTGCCCGCTGCCCGGTGCCCTCGGCCTCTGTCCGGTGCCCCTTCCCCTGGCCGCTGCCCGCAGGCCGCTACGGCGCCGCTGCCGCGCTGCGCAACGAACGGTAGAGCAGCTGCTGGTCGCCGAGGCGCCGACGCAGCTCCCGCTCCAGCCCGCCGATCGGGACCAGGTTCTGCGGCGCCCGCGGATCCTTGTGCCGCGAGCTCGCCAGCGGCGGCAGCAGCCGCGCGCTCAGGCCAGCGAGCCGCCGCACCTCCCGCAACGGCAGGTCGGCCGAGCACTCCAGGCGCACCACGCCTGCCCACGGCGCGTCGCCCGCGCCGGGCAGCCGAAGGTACCAGGAGTTCCGCCGCCAGGACGTGCCCATGGTGAACGCGGGTGTGCGCTCGCCGGGCTGCAGCGCGCCAACAACCGCGGCCTGCTCAGGAGGCAGGTACGTGGTGTGGTGCGTCTTGACGTAGCCGATCGTGCGGTCCAGGTGCGTGCGGCCCCGCAGCGGACCGTCGACGAACAGCAGATCGTCACCGTCCGGGTGAGTGGCGCGGAACAGCAGCGCGAGCCGTACCTCCGCCTCGCTCAGGTGCTGCTGCACCGCCAGCGACAGCTGGTCCGGCGCCGGCCCGGCCGCCTTTCTGGCGACATAGCGCGCGTGCCGGCTGTCGATGTCGGCAGCCTCGACCGCCGCGGTGAACAGCCCGCGCTCCACCGCCACGTCGGCGATCCGCGCGGTGCCGTTGAGGCACACCAGGCCCGCAGCGTAGGACGCGGCGATGCCGGGCATAGGCTGCACGCCCTCGCCGTGCACCCACACCCGCGCGTCGATCCGGCGGACCCCGTCCAAGAACAAGATCGTGGTCGGAACGGGGCCGTCCGACTCCGCCGCCATCGGCTGCCAGCGGTCGGCGGGCACCTCCAGATCCAGCTTCAGCTCTGCCGTGGACTCGTGCAGCGGGTCGCCGGTCAGCTCCTCGCCGAACGCCATCCCGTAGCTGGGATCCCACGGATCAACAGTGAACGACACCGGCCGCTCAGCCGCCGCGGTTTCCGCGGCCGTCATGAGTGCTCCCTGACGATCGTCGAGGTGGTCCCGGACCGTGACACGACGAACCGCACCGGCACCCGCTCGGCCAGCTCCGGGACGTGCGTGATGACGCCTACCATTCGGTCTGAGTCTGCTGCGAGTCGCTCGAGCGTGCTCGCAACCGTGTCCAGCGTGTCGTTGTCGAGCGTGCCGAATCCTTCGTCCAGGAACATGGAATTCAGCTCGCGCTTCCCGCCGGAAAGCCCGATGACCTGCCGCGACAGGGCCAGCGCCAGCGCCAGCGAGGCCTGGAATGTCTCTCCGCCTGACAGCGTGTGGACCGGGCGCTTCGAGCCAGCGTCGCTGTAGTCGATGACTTCCAGGTCATTGCGCGCGGTGAGGGTCAGCTCGTACTCGTCACCGGTCAGCTCCATCAAAGTGGCCGACGCTTCCTCCACCAGCGCGCTCAGCGCCTCACTGCACAGCCACGTCTCGAACTTGTTGGCCCGCAGCAGGTTACCGAGCAGGTTCGCCACGTCCGCGTCTTCCTTGTGCGCGGCGATCTGCTTGTCCAGCCTGGCAGCCTGAGCCCGGTCCTGGCGGACACGGTGCAGCGTGGTCTCGGCACGAGCGCGGTGCTCGGCCACCGCGGCTGGGGCGCGCGTGATCGGGTCTGCCGTGATGTCGTGCGCGGCCAGCAGGTCGGCCAGCGCCGCGGCCGCGTCCGTGAGCTGCTGCCGCGACCCAGCCGCCGCGGCCTCGAGATCGGACAGCGCGTGCGAGCGGCCCTGCGCCTCCTCGGCCGCCCAGCTGATGAGCGCGGTCCAGGCCGCAGCGAGATCCGGAGTCTCCAGCGCTGGTGCGCCGAGGCTGACGAGCTGGTCACGCGCGGACCGCAGTGCTGCCCAGGCCTTGTGCTCGCTCGCTGTCAGTGACTCGCGCGCTCCTTCAGCGGCCGCGAACTCGGTCACCGAGGCGCTCGCGGCGGTACGCGCGGTTGCGGCCGCTTTCTCCGCGGCGTCGATGGCCGTGAGCTGCGTGGTGAGCTCAGCCTGGGCCGGGACGGCTGCCATGACCTCGGCGGCTTTCGCCAGCCTGCGCTGCGTACTGTCGAGCTCCGCCGCGGCCTTGGCTGCCGCCTTGTCGGCGTCGGCGTAGGCGGCCCGAGCCAGTCGCTGCGCCGTCTTGGCTCGATCCAGCTCGGCTGCCGCGGCGGCGAGGTCGGCTGGCGCCTCGCGCTGCGGCAGTGTCGTCACGCGCTGGCGGCAGACCGGGCAGTCATCGCCGACGTGCAGGGTCTGCGCGAGACCGGCGGCTGCGTGCGCGCGCCGTGCGCCTTCGATCGCCTCCTGCGCCGCCGCGGCGGCCACGTCAGCTGCCTCGAGTTCGGCTGCCAGCTTGCCGGCGCGCTCGCGTCGCTCGGCTGACTCGGCTGACTGCGCGTCGGCGTCCGCGGTCAGCTCCCGGCGCAGCGCGTACATGCCGAGCTGCTGCTGGGTCGTCGTCTTGTCGGGGAGTGCTGCCCTGGCGCGCTCTGCCTGGTCGACGAGCGCTGTCGCGTCGTCCCGGCGCTGCCGCGCCGCCGCGACCAGTGTGTCCGCCGCGGCGATCTGCTGGGCCAGGCTCCCGACATCGGCCGGCGACCGGACGGCTGCGAGCTGAGCGGCCGCGTTCCGCTCCGAGGTAACCCGGTTCGCGGCATCCGCGGACTGCTTGTGCAGTTCGGTGAGTGTCGCCAGGCCTTCTTCTGTTTTCGCCGTGAGCGCGGTCAGGCCCGCGAGGCGGTCCGCCGCCGCCGACTCAGCCGCCTCGGTCGCCTCGCCCAGCTGGTCGCGGGCCCGTTGCGCGGCGGCACGCTCCACCTCGGCCCGCTCGGCGCGAACCCGGGCGCGCTGGCCGGCCTCCTTGTAGACGCCGAAGGCGAGCAGCTCGACGAGCAGCTGCTGGCGCTTGGCCGGGGTCGCGCGCAGGAACTCGGCGAAACCGCCCTGCGGCAGCAGGACCGACTGGGTGAAGTGCTCATAGCTGAGGCCGAGCAGGTCCTGCACCGCCACCTTGACGTTCTCTGGGCCTTCGGCGAGCTGCTCGACGCTGGCCTGCAGGATCTCAGTGAGCGTGGCGGTCGGCGGCACGCTGGCGTCCAGGCGCTCCAGCCTGGCCGCCTTGGTGGTGACACGGCCCTGCTTGTCGCGCTGAAGCGAGCGGACGGCCACGTAGCGCTGGCCCGCCAGCTCGAAGATGAGGCTGACCCGGCACGCGTTGGCCGACGGCGCGAGCGCGTTGCGAACCTCTTTCTCGTTGTCCCAGCGCGGCACGGTGCCGTACAGCGCGAAGCACAGCGCGTCGATGACCGTGCTCTTGCCTGCGCCGGTCGGCCCGGTGAGCGCGAAGAAGTCGACGTCGGTGAAGTCGATCTCAGTCTCGGCCCGGTAGCTGCCGAAGCCGTCGAGGATCAGCCGGAGCGGACGCACGGTTGCCAGTGTGCCGGAAAGTCCTGTTCGGCGCGGCGCAGTCAGCGCCAGCGGCGTATGCCGGCGGTTGAAGGCTCCGGGTTTGCTCTTGCTGCAGCCATAGCAAATGTCGATGAGCTCGGCCGCATGGTGGTTGCCCATATTCAGGGCGTCAGCTCACAACCACGGCGGTCGGCTGCTGTCAGCGGACGTAGCGGGATCGTGGGTGCGCCGACTCAGCGTGATCGCCCGTCTCCGTGAGGCAACGGGTCGGCGGCCGCCTTCGGGGCTGTTCCGCATCGCATTGCTGAGATCCAGATTGCTGAGATCCAGCGGGCCGTGATCGCCGCGCGAACCCTCGGCCTGCCCCGCGAGCGGCGCTGGTCACGGTGCCTCCGTTGAGAAGCGATGGCCGACGGGCCTAGTGCTGCGTAATGTAAATGATGTAAGTGAAGGATTGGTTACAACTGGTTGCGGAT
>JASHOE010000294.1 GCA_030041275.1 Streptosporangiaceae bacterium | reverse complement strand
GTCATTCCCGACAGTGACAACCTGCTGTTTGTCGGCCAGGGCACCGATGGGCACCTGTATGCGACGCTGCTGACGACGGCTGCCAAGACGTTCGGCTCGCCGTATAGCTACAGCCCGCTGATCAACGCCCCGCAGGCGCTGCCCGGCCAGTGGCATCAGTTTGTCAGCGCTTATCCCTCGGGTAGCGACGTGGTTCTCGTCGGCGTCGGCACCGACTCGAGGGTGTACTCGCTCACGAAGACGGACGGCACGACGTGGGCGAGCTCACCGGTGAATATCGGCCCGGCGATCCCTGGCCAGTGGGTTGGCGGCGTGCCGTTTGCCGACGTCCCCGACGGCGACAACCTGCTGTTCATCGGCGAGGGCACGGACCAGTACCTGTATGCGACGCTGCTGACCACGGCCGCCAAGACGTTCGGCACCCCCTACATCTACAGCCCGGAGGTGAACTAGAGCCGCGGCTGTCCGCGAGCCAGCCGGGTAGGTACCGGTCTGCACCGCCTGCGGTGCGGCATTCCGCTCGAGGTGATGCTGGCAATTGCTGCGTACGGGCCCACGACTACCGGTCGGCGACCTGTAGTTTACTTGCAGTCATTCCGCCGCGCTTCTGGCGTGTTTGCGCAGGTCAGGGCTCGGACCAGGTCCAGAGGACGAAATAGGTCAACGCATTCGGCTTTTGACCTTGGAGGGCGAATGGCGGATTCCCGCCCGGCGCTCGCGCTAGACGTCGGCGGCACGAAACTCGCCGCCGGCCTGGTCGAGCCGGCCGGCCGTGTGCTGACCCACGCGCAGGTGCCGACGCCAATTGGCCTAGACGCCGAGCTGCTGTGGCGCACCGTGGACGCCCTCATCAGCCAGGTCCTCGAGCGTGCCGATGTCACGCCGGATGCCCTGGTCGGCTGCGGCTGCGGCTGCGGCGGCCCGATGGAGTGGCCAGCGGGTCTGGTGTCGCCGCTGAACATCCCGGCTTGGCGCCGGTTCCCGCTGCGCAGCAGGCTCAGTGAACGGCTCGGCGGCATCCCGGTACGGGTGCACAACGACGCTATCTGCATGGTGGCCGCGGAGCACTGGCGCGGCGCCGGCCGCGGCCGCAGGAACGTCCTTGGCATGGTCGTTTCGACCGGGGTCGGGGGCGGCCTTGTGCTCGACGACCGGCTGGTGGAAGGCGCGTCAGGCAACGCTGGTCACATCGGGCACGTCGTGGTCGACCCCGATACGGGGCCGGAGTGCGAGTGCGGCGGGCGGGGCTGCCTCGAGGCAATATCCCGCGGGCCCGCGCTGGTGCACTGGGCGCAGGAACAAGGCTGGCGACAGGACCAGCGGGACGCCACCGCGAAGGATCTCGCGGGCGACGGGGCACTTGGGCACCCCATCGCTACCGCCGCCATGCGGCGGGCTGGCCGGGCGCTAGGGATTGCCATCGCGTCGGCGACCTGCCTGTGCGACCTTGAAGTCGTCTCGGTCGGTGGCGGCCTGTCGCAGGCTGGCCCGCTGTTGTTCGACCCGCTGGAGGAGTCGCTGCGCGCGCACGCCAGGCTGGGCTTCGCCCGCAACGTGACCGTGGTCCCGGCCGCCCTCGGCCAGAACGCCGGCCTGGTCGGCGCCGCCGCGCTCGTGTTCGCGGCCGACCGGTACTGGGCCGGCGACTGAGCCTGGGCGACTGAGCCTGGCTGACGAGCCGGGCCGCGTGACCCGGTCCGCAAGTAACATTCAGCCGTGACGTCATCGGTGCCGCCCGCGAACCCAGCCCCGGGCTCAGGGGGTCGTCCACCTGCGGTGGCGCCAGCCGTCACACTCGATGACGTGCTCGCTGCGCGCGCCGTTCTGCAGCCGGTGATCCGGCAGACCCCGCTGCTCGAGTCCAGCGCGCTCTCCGTCCTCGTCGGCGGGCCGGCGTATCTCAAGTGCGAGAACCTGCAGCGCGGTGGCTCGTTCAAGGTGCGCGGCGCATACCTGCGAATCGCTCGGCTAGCTCCCGCCGAGCGCGCGCGGGGCGTGGTAGCGGCCAGCGCCGGCAACCATGCGCAGGGCGTCGCGCTCGCGGCGGCCGCGCTCGGCGCCAAGGCGACTGTCGTCATGCCAATCGCCGCTCCGCTCCCGAAGGTAGCCGCGACCAGGTCGTATGGAGCCGAGATCGTGCTTCATGGGGCGGCGGTCGAGGACGCCCTGGCCCGCGCGCAGGAACTGGCGGCCGAGACCGGATCGGTCTTCATTCATCCGTTCGACCACCCGGACGTGATAGCGGGGCAAGGCACCGTCGGCCTGGAGATCGCCGAGCAGTGCCCGGAGGCTCGCACGATCGTCGTCCCCGTGGGTGGCGGCGGCCTGGCTGCTGGCATCGCCGTTGCCGTCCGCGGCGTCCTCCCCGCCGCGCGGCCGGTCGGGGTGCAGGCGGAAGCGGTGGCGCCTGGTCCGGCCTCCCTTGCGGCCGGGCGGCCGGTCAGCGTCAGCCCAGCCGCCACGATGGCGGACGGCATCGCCGTCGCGCGGCCGGGCGAACTGCCCATCTCGCTGCTGGCGGGGGCCGGCGCGGAGATCGTCACCGTGTCGGAGGAGAACCTGTCCCGCGGGCTGCTGCTGTGCCTGGAGCGGGCCAAGCAGGTCGTCGAGCCAGCCGGAGCCGCGGGGGTCGCGGCGATCCTGGAGCACTCAGCCCGCTTCGAGCCCCCCGTTGTCATCGTGCTGTCCGGTGGCAACATCGACCCGCTGCTGCTGTCGAAAGTGCTGCGGCACGGTCTGTCCGCCGCGGGCCGCTTCCTGGCGATCCGATGCAAGCTGCCCGACCGGCCGGGCGCGCTGGCGACGCTGCTCATGGAGCTCGCGGCGCTCGGCGCGAACGTGCTCGACGTGGTGCACGAGAGAGTCACAGCCGACCTGCGGGTGGACGAGGCAGAGGTCAGCCTGCACCTGGAAACGAGGGGCCCCGAGCACACCGACCTGGTGATCACTCAGCTGCGCAAGGCCGGGTACACGCTGCTGTTCGGCTGAGAGTTCCCGGCGGCGCGGGGCCGCACGGCGCCCACGATCGCCCGCCGGGCAGCTACCAGGGCTGCGCGCTGCGAGGCTGCTGGCCAAGCGAGCGCTGGCGGACCACGATGGTGCCCGCCAGCTTGTCGTGCAGCGTCTGGGACTGTGAATCCAGCAGGCCCAGGCCGCAGTCCGCGGCCCATAGCACGCCACCCACGACGTTGATGGGGGTCACCAGCAGCAGCAGGATAGCCGGGCCCACGAGGAACGAAACGGCCCGGATTCCTGCCTGTCGTATCCCGATCCGGGACCGGTCGGCCACCCGGACGACGCGTACGCCCAGTGCCCGCTTGCCGACGGTGGCACCCCAGGCCGCGTGCTGGACCCAGAAGTAGACCAGCGCTATGCCGAACATGGCGAGGAGCCAGTAGATCAGGGTGCGCTGATTGGCTGGGTCCCTGGAAATGCTGTTGATCGCGGCCTGGGCAGCGGGGGAACCCAGACCCGGGTACCGGCTGGTGATCGCCTGAATCTCGCGCCAGATTTGAGACAGCGGCGACCAGAAGGCAAGGACCGACACCAGGCCGATGATGAACCAGTCGATGGTCGCCGCCGCAATCCGGTGCCACGCCGGCGCCAGTGCGGGATCGCGGCGGGACGCCTCGGCCAGGCCGCCAGCCGGGCGGGCGGCTGGGGGCTGGCCGTAGCGAGGCGGGCCGCCGCCGAATGGGCGGCCGCCCTGGGCGTTGGGCGGGCTGCCGTAGCGAGGCTGACCAGGCTGTGGCGGGGCGAGATAGGCCTCCGGCTGGCTCTCGCCGCCGTTGAGGTAGGGCGACGGGTACGCCGGCCCCGGCGGTGCTGGCTGGCCGGGCTGCGCGGGCTGCTCTGCCGCGGCGGCCTGGTGCTCGGTCTCGTTCTGCTGCGTCATCCCGGTCGTCCTGCCATGGCCCCGCAGTGCGGTCGGTCGAGCCGTGCCGCCTGCGACGCGCCAGCGGGTCCAGGTTTGGCCCGCCCGGTACCCACTGTATTCGGGCCAGGCAGTGTCCCGCCGCGCCCTGCCGCACACGGGCCGACGACATGGGGCGGCCCCCGGCTACCGGAGCCGCGATCCGTCGGGCGCTACAGGTTGCCGCGCCTGGCCTGCTCCCGCTCGATCGCCTCGAACAGCGCCTTGAAGTTGCCCTTGCCGAAGCCCTGCGAGCCGTGCCGCTCGATGAGCTCGAAGAACACGGTCGGCCTATCCTGCACCGGCTTGGTGAAGATCTGCAGCAGATAGCCGTCCTCGTCCCGATCGGCCAGGATCCGCAAGTCGCGAAGCTCGTCCAGCGGCACCCTGGTGTCGCCCACCCACTCCCCGAGGGTGTCGTAGTAGCTGTCGGGCGTGCTCAGGAACTGCACCCCGGCCGCGGACATCCCCCGCACCGCGCCCACGATGTCGTCGGTGGCCAGCGCGATGTGCTGGACACCCGGCCCGCCGTAGAACTCCAGGTACTCGTCGATCTGGGACTTCTTCTTGCCCACGGCAGGCTCGTTGATCGGGAACTTGACCTTGCGCCCGCCGTCGGCGACCACCTTGCTCATGAGGGCGGAGTACTCAGTGGCGATGTCGTCTCCGACGAACTCCTTCATGTTGGTGAAGCCCATGACCCGGTGATAGAAATCCACCCACTCGTCCATGTGGCCAAGTTCCACGTTGCCGACGCAGTGGTCGATTTCGGTGAAGAACGGCCCGGGCGTCTCCGCCGTCAGCGGGCTGGCGGCGACGTAGCCGGGCAGGTACGGCCCCGCGTAGTCGGTCCGCTCGACCAGGGTGTGGCGCGTGTCGCCGTAGGCCGCGATCGTGGCCAGCAGCACCGTGCCGTGCTCGTCCTTGACGACCTCCGGCTCCCGCAGTCCCTGCGCGCCATGGGCGATCGCGTAGGCGTAGGCGCTAGTCACCGACGGCACGCCGATGGCCAGGTCGATGACGCCGTCACCGTGCGCGGCAACGTGGCCGGCCAGCGACGTCCCGGCCCGGACCGGGCCACGGAAGACAAATCGGGCGTTGCCGGATTCCAGCACGTACGCCGCCTCATTCCGGCAGCCGGTCTCCGGCCCGCGATAGGCGACGCAGCGCATGCCGAACGCGGTTGAGTAGAAGTGCGCGGCCTGCCGGGCGTTGCCGACCGCGAAGATGATGGCGTCCATGCCAGTCACCGGGAACTCATCGATCGGCGTTACCCGCTCGTGCACTGCCTCGGCCGTCATCGCTCGCCCCTTCGCGGTCGCCGATAGCCTTCTCGGCAGCTTCCGTCAGGTCAGTCATGATGTGCAACCCATGACCGTGAGACTGAACAATATGCATAGCCGACAAGGTGCTCAGCTAGTGATCTTGTACAGTTTGGTAACGAGGTGACTCGCGGTGATCGATGACCTTGATGCGCGGCTGATCGAGCTGCTCAGAACGGAGCCCAGGGTCGGCGTCCTCGAGGCGTCGCGGCGTCTCGGGGTCGCTAGGGGAACCGTTCAGGCGCGCCTCGATCGCATGCAGGCGCGCGGTGTGATCACTGGCTACGGTCCGGACGTCGCACCGGCGGCGATCGGATACACCGTCACGGCCTTCGTCACGCTGGAAATCCGCCAGGCCGGCGGCCACGATCCGGTCGCCGAGCGCCTCGCGGCGATCGCGGAGGTGCTGGAGGCGCACACCATCACCGGCGCGGGTGACATGCTGTGCCGCATCGTTGCCCGCAGCAACGCCGACCTCCAGCGGGTGATCGACGCCATCGTTGCCCTGGAGGGCGTGGTCCGGACGTCGACGGTCATCGCGCTCGATAGCCCGCTGCCGCACCGGATGCTCCCGCTCATCCGGGCGGCCGCGAGCGGCAAGCAGCAGCCCGACTAGTCCGCGCGGCGGGGGCTCGGCCGGCATCGGCGGGAAGACTCGCCCGTACCGGCGGGAAGGCTCGCCCGTACCGGCGGCACCGTCGTCCAGCAGCGTCGTCCGCGCTGCCGCTGACCAACGTCGTCCTGGTCGCCGACGCACGGCCGCGGGGGCTGACCGGTCGCCGACGGCGCGCCAGCAGTGCGGGCGCGCCATCGGCACTTACCGGCGCTCGACCGCGTCAGCTGAGGCGCTATGCGGGTGAGTTCGCGGGCTCAGCGTCCGCGAGCTCCAGCGCCACCTCCAGCACGACCTTCTCCAGCTCCTCCGGGCTGGAGACCCGGTCCTGGAAGCGCATGCAGCAGTAACTAACGCTCATCAGGCATGACGCGGCGCGAACCTGGTCGCGCAGCGTGCCGGTCGGCTCGGTCAGCAGGTCGGTGAGTGCGTCCATCCGCTCGCGCATCAGCTCACCGCGCTCCTTGGCGCTCGCCAGGCTGGCGACCGCGGCCTGGTTCTGGTGCAGCATCCGGAAGACCTCCGTGCCGCTAGCCACGATGTGCAGGTAGCGGCGGACGATCTCGGCCCTGGTGACGGCGGTGCGAGGCTGCGACTTGCCCCACGCGATGAGCTCGTCCAGCTCGGCTACGTAGTCCTCGACCAGGCTGCGAACGATGTCTTCCTTGGATTTGAAGTAGTAGTAGAGCGCGGCCTTGGTGACGCCGAGCCGCTCGGCGATCTCCCGGAGGGAGGTCTTCTCGTAGCCCTGCTCGGCGAAAAGCCGCAGCGCGAGCTCCCGCAGGCGCGACCGGGTGTCGCGGCCGCGCTCGTGCTCGTCGCCGGGAATGTTGTGTGTCATCGCCTCGCCTGTGTTTGCCAGCCTCCGGTTTAACCTACTTGACGGCCGGTTAGTAACAGCATAGCCTGTTGCCTGCCAGGATGCTAGCCGGGCGGCAAGTAAGTTGAAAGCACCAACGCCCGCAGCCGACCCACAGCTCAGCGAACGAGGAGCACATCTCCATGTCAGAGAACGCGGCAGCGGACGTCACGGCGAGCGAGGTGCCCACCGGGCCGCGCCGGGAAATCCTGATCGTGCTGCCGGGGCTCCTGCTCACGCTCATCATCGCGATGCTCGATCAGCTGGTCGTGTCCACTGCCTTGCCGCGCATTGTCGGTGACCTTGGCGGGCTTGATCATCTGGCCTGGGTGGTCACCGCCTACGTCCTGGCCTCCACGATCACCACGCCGCTCTACGGCAAGCTCGGCGACATGTACGGGCGCAAGCGGCTGCTGATGATCGCGATCGTGATCTTCCTGGTGGGCTCAGCCCTGTCCGGCCTTTCGCACACGATGGATCAGCTCATCGCGTTCCGCGCCCTGCAGGGGCTCGGCGCCGGTGGCCTGATGGTCGGCGCGATCGCGACCATCGGTGACCTGGTACCGCCGCGCGAACGCGGCCGGTACATGGGCTACATGATGGCCGCGATGATGCTGGCGATGATCGCCGGGCCGCTGGTCGGCGGCTACATCACCGACAGCCTGTCGTGGCGGTGGATCTTCTACATCAACATGCCCATCGGCGGCGCGGCACTGGTGTACCTGTGGGCGACTCTGCACGTCCCCCGGCGCCGGGTGGAGCACAGGGTCGACTACGTGGGTGCGGCGGTAATCGCGGCCGGCGCCACCGCGATCACGCTGCTGGCTAGCTGGGGCGGCACCCAGTACGCGTGGGGTTCGTGGGAGATCATCATGCTGGCCGTGATCATCGCGGTCTCCCTCGGGCTGTTCTTCGTGGTCGAGTCGCGGGCAGCGGAGCCGATACTGCCGCTGCACGTGTTCAGGAACAGGAACTTCTCCGTCGCCTCGTCCATGAGCTTCCTGCTCGGCTTCGTCATGCTCGGCGGCCTGACATTCCTGCCGCTGTACTTGCAGACGGTGCAGCACGCCTCGCCTACCGCGAGCGGACTGCTGCTCATCCCGCTCATGTTCGGCTCGATGGTGACCTCGCTGATCGCAGGTCAGTTCACGGTGCGCACCGGCCGCTACAAGATCCTGCCGATCATGGGCGGCGCGGTCATGACGCTGGCGATCTACCTGCTGACCCACCTCGGGCCGAACACCTCCCGGCTGGAGGCCGGGGTGTTCTTCGTGGTGCTGGGCCTGGGGATGGGCTTCCTCATGCAGATCACGTCGCTCATCGTGCAGAACAGCGTCGAGCTCAAGGACATGGGCGTGGCCAGCAGCTCGCGGACGTTTTTCCAGCAGATCGGCGGGTCGCTGGGCGTCTCGCTGTTCGGCGTGATCTTCTTCCACCGGCTCACCGCGGCAATGGCCAGCAAGCTGCCGGGCGCCCACGTGCAGGCGAGTCAGGGCAGCCTAGACCCGGCCACCATCAACAGCCTGCCGGCCGCCATCAGGGACGTGGCGTTCTTCGGCATCGCCAAGGGCCTGGACGCGGTGTTCTGGTGGACGATCCCAGCGGCAGCGCTGGTGTTCCTGCTCGCCCTGTACGTCAAGGAGATCCCGCTACGCGGCCGCGACACCCAGAGCTCCGGGCAGCCGCCCGAGGCCGAGATTGTCGAGCCTGCCGATCTTGGCGCCGTCTAGCCAGCCCGAAGGCACCCGATAACGCAGCTGCGCCCGGGCAGCCGTGTTGCTGCCCGCGATCTGTTCGCAGGCGGCCACACGTGCGTCTTAGCCTGGCTGGCTAACTGCCGCCGTACGGCACCGCGTCGAGGATTTCCACCGTCGTGGAGCGCCCGTTCGGCAGCGTGTACGTGGCGGTCTCACCCACCTTCTTGCCGTTAATCGCGCTGCCCAGCGGTGACTTGGGGGAGTACACGTCAATCGGCGCGCCGACCTCCTCGCGAGAGGCCAGCAGGAAGGTCACCTCGTCATCATCCCGCTCGAACCGGACGGTGACGGTCATGCCTGGCCCGACCACTCCCTCGGTGCGCGGCGGCTCACCCACCCTGGCGTTCTGCAGGATGTGCGTCAGCTGGCGAATGCGGGCCTCCTGCATGCCCTGCTGATCCTTGGCAGCGTGATAACCGCCGTTCTCCCTCAGGTCACCCTCTTCCCGCGCGGCCTCGATCTTCTTCGCGATCTCGATCCTGCCAGGGCCGGACAGGTGCTCGAGCTCGGCCTTCAGCCGGTCGTATGCGTCCTGCGTCAGCCAGGCGTAGGTGTCGTCGCGCGTCTCGGTCACGGGTACTCCTAGGTGGGTGCGGAATTACCTGTCCGCTGGGCCTCGGGCCCATAGGGGTAATCCTTCGAGGCTAACAAGGCTCCGCAAGTACGTGGTACCTGTCAATGGGGCACGATAAACAAGTTAGGGCGAGCCAGGGCAAAATATGCCATCGCTGTACGGCTAACGACTGCGCCATTACTGCAGGCCGCGGGGCCAGCCAACCCCGTTCCCCGCCCGAAGGATAAAAACACGCTCCCCACCCGCCACGTGCGAGTCCGATAGCGGCATAGGGTCAGTTTTCGCATCCAATGCGCGACCCGGAGGTCCAGATGGGCAATCACCCGGTGCTTGGTTACGTGGTGTGGGCAGTGCTGATCGGTGCCGTCTTCGCCTGGGAGGGGCTCGCCCTGAGCGGCATCAGCGGGAGCGTGCCCACACTGAGCGCGACCTTCCGGGCGATCATGCGCTATCCACCGGGCCGGTGGGCGCTGTTCGCGCTGTGGCTGTGGCTGGGCTGGCACCTCTTCATCCGCGGCTGGCACTTCCTGCTGCGCGCCTGACTGCCGACATGTCGTCCCACCTCATCCGCTCGGACCTGATCCCCATCGTGACCGGCTATGCGATCGTCATGGTGATCCTGGCCGCGGGCCTGCTGAATGCCAGGCGGCGGATTCGCACCGGGCGCCCGCTCACCCGGTACACCGGCCGTTTCGATCGAGGCTGGCCGGCGCTCCTTTACCACGCGCTCACCGACGTCCTCGGCGGGTACCTGCTGCTGGCCGGCGTCGTGGTGCTGTATTACTACTTCGTCGCGCGACTGGGCGGCAACTTCCTGGACAGCGAGTTCTCGGGCAGCGCCGTGCTGCTCGCCATCGCCCTGCCGGTGTTCTTCCTTGCCTCGGTGCTGAGTCGGCGACGGCGGGGCGGGCGAGCCTCCCGGCCTACGGGTCGGGATGACCAGCCCGACAAGACGGGGAACGACGAGCCGGAGGCGTAACCGAGGCTCGCCGGTCACGGTTTGGCCGCTCGCGCCGTGGCCGTGCCGCCTCCGACCGCCCCTGGCCGACCGCATTGTCTATCCCGAACACCCCACCCCAGCTGACCGCGGGAATGGGGCGCCCGCCTAGGCGCGTTCTGTTACCGGCTGGTGGTGCCCTCGGCACTCGGTCGGCTGTCGGCACCGCGCCATATGGTGGCGGCACCGCGGGTGGCCTGGCCAGGCGACGCAGCCAGCAACTGCCCGGACGACCCGGAGGTGACTTCCGCGTGCTTGTGGCTCCTGACCATGGCAGCGCCTGCGTCGGCGCTGGCGATGAGCCCTTGCGGCTGATGGCGGTGCACGCGCACCCGGACGACGAGTCCAGCAAGGGCGGCGCGACCATGGCGAAGTACGTACGCGACGGCGTGCAGGTGCTGGTCTGCACACTCACGGGCGGTGAGCGCGGGACGATTCTCAACCCCGCGATGGAGCAGCCCGGCATCCGGGAGAACCTCCCCGCGGTGCGGCGTGCCGAAATGGCGGCGGCCCGCGAGATCCTCGGCGTGCGGCAGCGGTTCCTCGGCTTCACCGACTCCGGTCTGCCCGAGGGCGATCCGCTGCCGCCGCTGCCCGAGGGCTGCTTCGCGGCGGAGCCGCTCGACAGCGCGGCAGAACCGCTCGTCGCCGCGGTTCGCGAATTCCGGCCGCACGTGATGCTCACCTACGACGAGAACGGCGGCTACCCGCACCCGGACCACATCAAGTGCCATCAGGTCTCGGTCGAGGCATTCGAGGCGGCAGCCGACCCATACCGCTACCCAGACTCCGGTGAGCCCTGGCAGCCGCTCAAGCTCTATTACCACCTCAGCTTCCACCGGGAGCGGATGCTGGCCCTGCACGAGGAGATGCTGTCCCGCGGCCTCGAGTCTCCGTACGCCGAGCGGATAGCGAAACTGGAGTCGGCTGAGGAGTCGGGCGCACGCCGACCGCTCGCGGTCACGACCCGGGTTCCCTGCGGTGACCACTTCGAGATCCGGGACCAGGCGCTGCTCGCGCATGCCACCCAGGTAGATCCGCAGGGCGGCTGGTTCTCCGTCCCATTGGAGGTCCAGCGCAGCGCCTGGCCGACGGAGGACTATCATCTGGCCAGATCAGTGGTGGATTCCGAGCTGCCAGAGGACGACCTGTTTGCTGGGATCCGGGAGAAGGTGTGCCTGTGACGCTGCTTGCGTCAGCCGTGGCGGCCAAGTCGCCGAGTGCCTGGGCTGAACCAGGCACGCTCGGCTTCCTCGTGGTCTTCGGGATGTCGGTCATCCTGTTCTTCGTGTTCCGCTCGATGTCCAAGCAGCTGCGCAAGGTGCGCGAGGCGGCGACGGCTGAGCAGGAGGAGTCCGGCCCTGGCCAGGATTCCGGCGACGGACCGCCTTCGGGCGGGCTGCGTCCCGATTCCGGCGATCGTCGGCCGGGCGGCAGCGGGCCCGCCTTCCCCGAGGACAGTGACTACGAGCGGCAGCAGTCAGAGCAGAACGCCGCCATGCTGGACGCTGGCATCTAGCTCAGTTCCCCGCGGCCGCCTAGCACTTGCCCGGCGCTGAAGGCAAGCACTGGCGCGTAACGGCGTGTCGCAGCGCTGGAGTTGCTAGCTTCGAGCCTGATAGTCCCGGCTATCGCGGGAGCAGGGCCATGCTGGTAATCCATGGGATCTGGGCCCACGACGCGTTGCTCGTGTGGGCCGAGGACTCCGGGCAGCCAACCGCGGGTCCGTCCCGGCCAGGCGGCATCGTCACGCCGCTCAGGCCGCACCCGTTCGCCGCCGCCGCGGGCGTGCTCGCCGACGTGCTGGCCGAGCAACCAGGCCTCAGCGACCCGGTCCGCAAGGCCACCGAGGACGAGCTGACCGTGTGGCTTCCCGGTACATCGCATCGTCCGGCCGGTTCACCGGATCTGGCGGACCTGGCCGACCTAGCGGCCGACGGCGGGCTGTCGCGCGGCCCGTCAGCGAGCGGTGCAACCTCGGTACTCGCGCCCCGCCGCGGCAGCTCCGCCCTGGCGACAGCCAGCGTCGCGCTAGCGCCGTGGCAGGTGCCCGTGCTGGCCTTCGATCCCGACGCGGCGCTCGCGCTGTTGCGTGTTGTCGGCCAGGAAGATGCCAGGCTCACGGACGGGCTCCTGGCCGGCAGCATGCGCTATCTCGCCGCGCTCGCCGCGCTGGCAACCGACCTGGCGGCCCGTGCTCGTGTGCTGCCGGGAGTGCGAGACGGCGGCGATGACCGCTACGCGGCGCGCTGGAAGCCGGTTCTCACCGGTCCCGACGCGCTGCGCGTCAGAGAACTCACCATCGCTCTCCCGCCTCTGTGCCGGGCCACGGACGCGGACGGCGAGTCGTCGGCCGCGATCGTGACCGCTGCGCTCGAGTCGCTCACCGACGCTGCCGTCCGGGACAGGCTAGCCAGAGTGCCGGGCTTCGCGCTGCTAGCAGCCAGTCAGGCCGCGCCGCTGACCGACCGCTGGGCGGCCGCGCTGACCGGTCCGGACGGTCGACTGGCGATCGCGAGTCACGAGCGTGCCAGCGCTGCGCAGCTGGCCTTTGCGCTGTGGGCGTGGCAAGACGCCGCGCAAGAACCGCCAGGGCCGGTGCGGACCTGCTTCCGGCTGATCGAGCCGCCGACGCAGGACGGCGGCGTACTGCCGGATCGGCCGGCCGAGCAAGATGAGGCCGACGGCGGCGTGTGGCGGGTCGAGCTGGCCCTGCAGTCCACCGACGACCCGAGCTTGCTGCTGCCCGCCGGCGACATCTGGTCCGGAGCAGCCGCGGATGGCTGGGCCGCTGCGGGCATCGACTACCCGGAGGACGACCTGCTCGCCGGACTCGGTAAGGCGTCCAGGCTTTTCCCTGAGCTCGACGCGGCGTTGCAGGATCCGGCGCCAGAATCGGTGCAGCTCGACAACCGCGGCGCGCTGCGATTCCTGAAAGAGACCGGGCCGTTGCTGGCCGGGGCCGGATTCGGTGTGCTGCTCCCCGACTGGGTGCGCCGGTCCCGACTCGGCCTCAAGCTCACAACGAGAGCGCGGGCTACGGCCGGGTCAGGATCGGCGACGGCGCCGGTCTTCGGCCTCGCCGACCTCGTCGACTTCCGGTACGACCTCGCGATTGGCGAGGAGACGCTCAGCCCGGACGAACTGGCCGAGCTCGCCAGGCTCAAGGTGCCGCTTGTGCGGCTCCGCGGGCAGTGGGTCGAGCTAGATGAGCGGCACCTGCGGGCCGCGCTGCGATTCCTGGAACGATCAGGCAAGGGCACCATGCCGGCCCAGGAGGCAGCGCTGGCCGCGCTCGGCCAGGACGCGGCCGAGCTGCCGGTGATCGAGGTCGACGCTGATGGCTGGCTCGGTGATCTGCTGTCAGGCCATGCGGACAGCCGGCTCGAGCCGATGGGGACGCCGTCGTCGTTTGACGGCGTGCTGCGGCCGTATCAAGAACGAGGCCTCGCCTGGCTGTCCTTCCTCGGGCGGCTCGGCCTGGGTGCCGTGCTCGCTGACGACATGGGCCTGGGCAAGTCGCCGCAAACGCTGGCGCTGCTCGCGGCGGAGCGTGACACCGGCACGTCCGCGGGCCCAACCCTGCTTGTGTGTCCCATGTCGCTGGTCGGCAACTGGCAGCGGGAGGCGGCCAGATTCACCCCGGGCCTCTGCGTGCACGTGCACCACGGCGCTGACCGGCTGACTGGATCGGAGCTGGCATCGGCAATCGCGTCCGCGGACCTCGTGATCACGACGTATGGCGTCGCGGTGCGCGACCGCGATGTGCTGGCTCAGGTGCGCTGGTCGCGGGTCGTCTGCGACGAGGCGCAGAACATCAAGAACGCCGGCACCCGCCAGGCGCAGGCGGTGCGGGCCATCCCGGCGACGTCGCGCATCGCGCTGACCGGAACGCCCGTGGAGAACAGGCTCACCGACTTGTGGTCGATCATGGCGTTCGCCTGCCCAGGGCTGCTCGGTCCGGCAGAGAAGTTCCGGCAGCGGTTCGCCATCCCGATTGAACGCAACGGCGACGCTGACGCGACCGGCCAGCTGAGGCGGCTGACCGGGCCGTTCATCCTGCGCCGCGTCAAGACCGACGCCAGCGTGATCGCCGACCTGCCGGACAAGCTGGAGATGAAGGTCTGGTGCAACCTGACGCCGGAGCAGGCGTCCCTGTACCAGGCGACGGTCAGCGACATGATGGCCCGGATCGAGGCGGCCGAGGCGGAGGGTGACGGGATCGGCCGCCGCGGGCTGGTGCTGGCCACGATGGCCAAGCTCAAGCAGGTGTGCAACCATCCCGCACACCTGCTCGGCGACGGCTCGAGGCTGGCCGGCCGGTCCGGCAAGCTGGAACGGCTCGAGGAGATCGGCGACGAGGTCATCGCCGACGGCGACAAGGCTCTGTGCTTCACCCAGTACGCGGAGTTCGGCCGGATGCTGCAGCCCTACCTGGCCAGCCGGCTCGGCTGCCCGGTGCTCTATCTGCACGGCGGCACGCCGAAGCGGCAGCGCGACGCCATGGTCGCCGAGTTCCAGGAGTCGGCTGAGCCGGCGCTGTT
>JASHOE010000293.1 GCA_030041275.1 Streptosporangiaceae bacterium | reverse complement strand
TGCGGGTGCATCAACGGCTCGCCGCCCGCGATGGACACCATCGGCGCACCGCATTCCTCGATCGCGGCCAGGGCCTGCTCCACCGGCATCCGCTGCTTGAGGATGTCGTGCGGGTGCTGGATCTTGCCGCAGCCCGCGCACTTCAGGTTGCACGCGAACAGCGGCTCCAGCTCCACCAGCAGCGGGAACTTGGTCTCGCCAGCCAGCTTCTTGCGCAGCAGGTAGGACCCGACGCGCAGGGACTGACGCAGTGGCATGGGCATTAGTGCCGTACCTCCTTGGGCAGGCCGAACCGGATGGACTCCGTGGTCGTTATTCGCTCGGATACGGACAGCGGGCCGAGGCCCGACAGCGCCGTGATGATCTCGTCTACTACGGCGGGCGGCGCCGAGGACATCCGGCTCGACTGGCTGGCCGGGGCCTCGGTGGTCGGCCTGACGGCCGGCGCCTCAGCGCCGCCCGCCGTCGTAGACGAGATCATCACGGCGCTGTCGGGCCTCGGCCCGCTGTCCGTATCCGAGCGAATCACGACCACGGAGTCCATCCGGTTCGGCCTGCCCAAGGAGGTACGGCACTAATGCCCATGCCACTGCGTCAGTCCCTGCGCGTCGGGTCCTACCTGCTGCGCAAGAAGCTGGCTGGCGAGACCAAGTTCCCGCTGCTCGTGGAGCTCGAGCCGCTGTTCGCGTGCAACCTGAAGTGCGCGGGCTGCGGCAAGATCCAGCACCCGCACGACATCCTCAAGCAGCGGATGCCGGTGGAGCAGGCCCTGGCCGCGATCGAGGAATGCGGTGCGCCGATGGTGTCCATCGCGGGCGGCGAGCCGTTGATGCACCCGCAGATCGACGTGATCGTCGCCGAGCTCATAAAGCGCAAGAAGTTCGTCTTCCTGTGCACGAACGCGCTGCTCCTGCCGAAGAAGCTGGACAAGTTCAAGCCGTCACCGTACTTCACCTGGGTGGTCCACATCGACGGGCTGCGCGAGCGGCACGACGAGTCGGTGTGCAAGGAAGGCGTGTTCGACGAGGCGGTCGAGGCGATCAAGCTAGCCAAGGCGCGCGGGTTCAAGGTGAACACCAACACCACGTTCTTCAACACCGACACCCCGCAGACCATCATCGACGTCCTGAACTACCTGAATGACGACCTCGGTATCGACCAGATGCAGATCTCGCCCGCCTACGCGTACTCCAAGGCGCCGGACCAGGAGCACTTCCTCGGCGTGACCGAGACCCGCGAGTTGTTCCGCAAGGCGTTCGCGGACGGGCGGCGCCGCAAGTGGCGGCTGAACCACACGCCGCTGTTCCTCGACTTCCTCGAGGGCAAGGCCGACTACGCGTGCACGGCCTGGGGGATCCCCTCCTACTCGCTGTTCGGCTGGCAGCGGCCGTGCTACCTGATGTCGGACGGGTACGCCAAGACGTACTCCGAGCTCATCGAGACCACGGACTGGGACGCCTACGGGCGCGGCCGGGATCCCCGGTGCGCGAACTGCATGGCGCACTGCGGGTACGAGCCCTCGGCCGTGCTGGCCACCATGAGCTCGCTGCGCGAGTCGATCAGGGCCGTCCGCGGCGCCTGAGGGCGCCCACCCTAGCTCGTCGGCGCGACGATGTCGATCGTGCGGGTCACCGTGTTGCTCGTTTCCGAATTCGCGTCGGTCACCTGGAAGGACACCGTTCGCGTCCCGGCAGTGCTGGTGGTGCTGGCGAACTTCACCGTGATCAGCGCGGCCTGGTAATCGGCGGCGGTGGCGCTGCCGGACAGGGTCATCACCCCGGTGCTGGAGTTGTAGCTGCCGGTGATGCCGTCGACGGTAGCGAACGACAACGTGTCGGCCGTTGAGACGAGACCGGTGGTGATGCTCACCGTCGCGCCGGTGATCATCGCGCCGTCGCTTTCGGTGACCGTCAGGTCGCTGGTGATCGCCTCCGCCGCAGCGCCCTCCGTGTAGCTGAGCGCGGTCGTCTCGATGCCCGCGAGCACTGGGGCTCCCGTGGGCGTGGGGCTTGGCGTGGGGCTGACGGTCGGCGTAGGACTATAGGACGGCGTGGGGTATGTCCCGGGTTGGGCGAGCGGGACGGCGTCCCAGTACCACAGGGATTCGCCGGCGAACCAGCACTGATGGGGGAGCGGAGCCCGGAACTCGAGGTAGTCGATCCCGCCCTCCGGGTTGACGCAGGCGAAGACGTACTGCCCGCTACTCTGGAGCGCCGGAACCTTAGTGCTGGAACTGTTGGCCGCGCTGGCGATGGTCGCGCCCAGGGCGATGCCGGCGACGGTCATGGACGCGGTGAGCACGATGGCCCTGGTCCTCTTCTGCATGGCTGGTTTCCTCGCTCTCATCCGGTCTCTGTCGGGGAGTCGCCGGCCTCGTCGCTGCCGGAAGGCTCGCTGGCGGAGGGCTTGCTGGCGGAGGGCTTGCTGGCGGAAGGCTTCGGGCGGCTCACGGACGACTCGTGGTGGGCGCCGCGAGGTGCCTGACCCGGGAGGACACGGAAGATGGAGCCTTCCTTGGCCCGCAGCCCGAGCGCCGCGCCGACTGCCAGGAGCAGGATGGCGAGGCCGATCTTCTCGGCGTCGGCTGCGGGAACGATCAATTCGAAACTGCCAGCGGTGGTCGCCTGGGCGCTGGCCGCGGGGGCGGCCGCCGGGGCCGACACCAGGCCGCTGGTGGGGGAGGTGGCGTAGGCCGCCGGCGTGATGACGGGCAGCAGGCTGCCGATGCTGCCCGGGTTGCTGATGGCGGTGACCTGCGACGTCGGGTTCTCCGGGGCGGCCAGGCTGGGGATGGATCCGACGCCTGGCGCGCTCGATGTGCCGGTGGGCGCGGCCGACGCGGATGCTGCGGCGCTCTTGGTCGCTGACGCCGAGGCGCTGGGGCTGGGCGCGGCGGTGACACTCACCGCGGTGCCCGCACTTGGCTGAACGGGCAGGGAGGGGGTCGCGTTCGCGGTGGCGGTCAGGCTGACCGACGTGCCCGCCG
The DNA here is from genome assembly GCA_030041275.1 of Streptosporangiaceae bacterium. Classification (GTDB taxonomy): domain Bacteria; phylum Actinomycetota; class Actinomycetes; order Streptosporangiales; family Streptosporangiaceae; genus JAJYUU01. The sequence goes on along the minus strand of JASHOE010000293.1, from coordinate 22,551 downwards.
CGGTCGCGGATGGGATCGTGACCTGCGCGTCCATCTGGTAGGACGTGGCCGTGATGCTGGTGCCGACGTCCCCCACGGTGCAGGATGAAGTCCCGTCGCCGCCGGGACACCTGCTCGTGAAATCCGCCTGAATGCCGGCCAGGCTGTCGGCGAGGTTCACGGTCACCCCGGTGACCGGCCCGTTCTGCTCCCAGACCTGCACGGTCCAGGTCGCGGCCTGGCCCTGCTGGACGCTGTCGTCCGACGCCTGGACGCTGACGCACAGGTCCACGGCAGCCGCGGGCGAGGCGGTCGCGGTGGGGGAGGCCGACGCGGAGGCCGACGCGGAGGCCGAGGCCGTCGGGCTGGCCGACGCGCTGGGGGCCGGCAGCGCCTGGCACTGGGAGGAGACCGACCCGGCTACGGGCGCGGCGGAGGCGGTGGCGACGTGCCAGATGCCGAAGGTGGCCAGGCCGCCGATGCCCAGGCAGAGGGTGAGCGCCTGCAGTCGCGTGATGCGCATCCTGTCTCCCTTCCGCGTCGGGTCGCCAGCAGCACCGGTCACTGGTACTCCTGGGCGTATTCGCTGGCTAGGTCAAGGACCTCGTTGACGTACCAGTCGGCGTGGTTGTAGTCGAAAATCGCGGCCGCCAGCGACGTGCCGCCCGCGGCCGCACCGTCCGCGCACAGCATCCGGGCGGCCGAAGGGACGGCGTCCAGCGGGTTCATGATGTCCGGCGGCCCGGTCTGGCCGAACCCGTCGGTGCCCCATACCGCCCACGTCGAGGGCAGGAACTGCATGGGGCCCAGCGCGCCCGCCGATGACGGGCCGTCGTCGGCTCCGTGGTCGCTTTCGATCTGGCCTATCGCGGCCAGCACGGTCCAGGACAGGCCCGGGCAGTACTCCGCGGCCGAATCCTGGTACAGGGCCAGGTAGCTGGTCGGCGTGCCGCTCGTGACCGTCGTCGTCACGGGCAGCTGGGTCGTGGTCACGACCGGGACGAGGTTCACCACGCGCCCCGCCGGGCCGGTTACGGAAAGGACCTGCTGCATGAGGGTGACCAGGTCCGCGCCCGGCGCGTTGATCAGCACCGCGACGTTGGCCGCCAGGCCTAGCTGGGCGGCCCGCTGCACGTCCACGAGGCCGTCCACGCCCGGCACGCCGAGCAGCGCCGTCGCGGCGACGATCACCGGCTCCGAGGTCGCGCCGGATAGCTGGGTTATGGTGCCCGGGGTCAGGGCGAGCCGGCGGCCGGCGTCCTGGCTGGCGACCAGGTCCCCGCTCACCAGCGCCGTCCAGATCCCGGTCGCGTCCGCGGTCGCCGGCGGCGCCCAGGACCGGAAGGCCGACGGCGATACGCCCAGAACGCTGGCGGAACTGTCGTTGATGGTCACTACCCCGCCGTCGACCGGCATGACCGCGCGCACCCCGGGCAGCCCGGCGATCAGGGCCACCTGGGCGGCGGTGAACCCGCTCGGGAGCGAAGCCACCAGATCCGGCACGACCAGTCGGCCCGGCGCCGGTCCCAGGACGCCGGCCGCGGAATCCCCCGTGGTCCCCGCCTCCGGCGAGGACGCCGCGGCCGGGCTGGCCGCATTGCCCACCAGGGCCGTCGCGGCATGTGTGCCGGAGCCGGCATGGCCATCGTCGGAGGAGAATCCCGTCACGACGAAGAGGGCCAGCGAGGCGCTGGCGATGATCCCTGCGGCGCTGCGGAGCAGGACCGAGGTCACGGTTCCGCTCCGCCGGTCAGGGGCCGCTGGCCGGCGGGTCTCCGGAACGCGTCCGGTGTGCTGAGGTCATGGGGCCCGTTCAGGGACGGGCCGGGCTGGTGCCGCCCGGCCGTCGCGGCGTGCCGGGCCTCAGCCAGGACCGATGAGCCGCCGACCAGCGGGACAGCCGGGCCCGGCTGGGCCAGCTTCGCTAGTCGTCTCATCCCGGACCTTCCGTCGCGCTGCCAGGCAATCGCGGAGTCCTGGGCCGCCCCCTGGGACAGGCCAAGACACAACACGGCTATTAGATACCAGAACCTAAGGGGCATATACGACCCAAGGCCGCAGAATACGTGCGTTGTTATGGGGGAGTTTACCTGTTGTTTTCCTGAAGTTCAAGCTATATTATATTTTTCCAGGAAAAATTATAACCCGCCCGAGCGGAGCCGGTAAACGACAGTCACCGACGTCCCGCCCGCCGCGTCCTGGCCGCGCTGCCTGGGCGAACACGCCCATCGGCGCCCACCTGGCTTAAGTAGTGCCATAGGCCCCGAAATGGTCGTTTCGGGACCGGTCCTCCTGGACGCGGCCACAGCGGGTCCATAGACTGAGAATGAAATATCAGTATTCATCCGTGGTTCGCCGACATTTCGCACATGGCCAAACGGGCGGTGATTGAATCGACGTTGCCAGCTTGTTCGCTGGGGGTTGGGCCTGGTGCCTTTCGTTAACCGAAGTACCTGGGTTAAGCAAGGGTGAGCGCGAGCAGCCTGCTGACGGGTCGGCGTCTGCCGGTCTAGCGACGGGCTGGTACAAAAAGGCAGGAGTCATGAGTAGCGGCGGGTTCGCACAAGACGAGCCCATCTCCCTTTTTCCCGAACCGGAACCGCTCGAGGGCCCGGAGTCCGCGCCGCCCCAGGCCCCGATGAAGCTCACCTCCCGGCTGAGTGCGTCCGATTACGCGTTCCGCGCCGTGGCCCGCGGCGGCGGCCTGCTGGTTCTGGTCCTGATGGTCTCGGTCGGCTCGTTCCTCGCCTTCCGCGGGGACCAGGCCCTGCGCAAGGCCGGCTTCTCGTTCCTGACCACCCAGACCTGGAATCCGAACGGCGGCGGCTTCGGCATCGCCGCGATCATGGTCGGCACGATCCTCATCGCTCTCGTGGCGATCACGGTCGCGGTGCCGCTCGCGGTGGGCTCCGCGCTGTACATCTCGGAGTACGCGCCGCGGCGCATCCAGCGCGGCCTGATCAGCCTGGTCGACCTGATGGCGGCGGTCCCCAGCATCGTGTTCGGGCTCTGGGGATTCCTCTTCCTCGAGTGGCGGATGACGTCCCTGGCACGCTGGATCAACGACTGGTTCGGCTGGATCCCGCTGTTCAAGGTCAACGGCGTCACGGCGCACTCCGCGCAGCCGACCGCGACTTCGTACAGTGCGTCCACGTTCATCGTCGGCATCGTTGTCGCGTTGATGATCACGCCTATTGCTTCCTCGATCATGCGCGAGGCGTTCAGTCAGGCCCCGGCCGGCGAGCGCGAGGGTGCGTACGCGCTCGGCGGGACGCGCTGGGGGATGATCCGCACTGTCGTGCTGCCATTCGGTGTAGGGGCGATGATCGGCGGGACGATGCTCGGCCTGGGCCGGGCGCTCGGCGAGACGATCGCAGTCGTCATGATCATCTCGCCGGTGTACGTGATCCAGCCGCACATCCTGCAGCACGGGGGAAGCTCGATCTCCGCCACGATTGCGCTGCAGTATCTCGAAGCGACGCCATTCGCGGTCAGCGCACTGATGGCAGCCGGGCTGTCGCTGTTCGCCCTGACCCTCCTCGTCAACATCCTGGCGGCGGTTGTCGTGGGCCGGTCTCGGTCTGGCGCAGTCAGCGAGGCATGAGCCAATGTCTGTCGTCGACCAGCCAGTTCCCTCGGGTTCGCGACCTGAGGCGACAGATCTCGGTCGGCCGCGTGGTCAAGCGCCGTTGCCGCAGACAGCGCTGTCCTCGCGGTCGGGTTCCCGGCCGACGCAGCCGCGGCGCCAGATCGCCGGGATCCGCCGGCCTGACGTGCTGGCGGTGACAGGAGCGCTGGCCTCCGCACTGGCCACCGCGGGCCTGCTATGGATGGTCGCACCGTTTACCGGCATTTTCGGCTTCATCGTGGTCAGCTGGTGCTTGTTCATGCTGGTCTACGCGGTGCTGGTCGCGTTCGACAACAACCGGCCGACGGTCCGGGACCGGATCTCCGCCGCCATCGTGCACTCGCTCGCCGTCGTGGTGATCCTGGCGCTCGGGCTGATCGTCGTCTACACGATCTTCCGCGGCGCAAAAGCTCTCGTGCACCTCAACTTCTACACGCAGGACATGCACAAGACCACGCCGCTGTCCCCGCTCACCTCGGGCGGGATCTTGTACGCGATGGTCGGGACGCTCATCGAGGTCGGCATCGCGATGGCGATTGCGGTGCCGCTCGGTCTGCTGGCCGCGGTGTTCCTGAACGAGGTCCCAGGTCGGCTGAACCGGCTTGTGCGCACGGTGGTGGACGCGATGACGGCGCTGCCAGACATCCTGGCGGGCCTGTTTATCTACGCCACGCTGATCCTGATCTTCGGCCTCGGATTGTCGGGGCTAGCCGCCGGGTGCGCGCTCGCCGTCACGGTGATATCCATCATCTGCCGGGCGGCCTACGTCGTGCTCCGGCTGGTGCCAGGGGGCCTGACCGAGGCCTCCTACGCCCTTGGCTCCGGGCACTGGCGCACGGTTTGGCACGTCACGCTGCCGACCGCGCGATCCGGCCTCGCGACCGCGGTGATCCTTGGCGCCGCGCGGGCTATCGGTGAGACAAGCCCAGTGCTGCTGACGGCCGGCGCCACCTTCTACTTCAACTTCAACCCGGCGAGCGGACCGATGATGTCCCTCCCCCTGGCCGCATACACGCTCGTGCAGAACCCGGAGCCGAACTACATCACCCGCGGCTTCGGAGCCGCCGTCGTGCTGCTTGTTCTTGTCCTGGTCCTGTTCGGAATCGCGCGGATGATCGGCGGCCGGGGCGCCGGACAGCTGACCAGCCGACAGCTGGCCCGCCGGTTGGCCGCGTCGCGCCGTGACCTGGCCCGCTACACCGCGCGGACCGCCGTCGGGCAGCCGCCGCCGGCCGGCGGCGGCCTTGCCGCCGACTACAGGGGGTCGAGCGCGTGACTGCCGGATGCGAAGACCGGCCGGACGGCAATGGCGAGACGTACGGAGTTGACCGATGAGGTCGCGGACCAGGATGCGGATGTTCAGCCTTGCCGGGAGCGTCGCGGCGGCCGCAGCCGCCGTTGCGACGTCGATCTTCCCGGCTGCGGAGCCCGCATCAGCAGCCGGCTATGTGGCGATCAACGGTGCGGGGTCGACTTGGTCGGCTAATGCCATCGACGACTGGGTCACCAACGTCGCGCAGTACGGCATGACAGTGAACTACGCGCCCGTCGGCTCGACCTCAGGCCGGCAGGAGTTCGCGAACGGCACAGTGGACTGGGGCGCCTCCGAGATCCCTTACGGAGTGAAAGACGGGAACAACCTCGACCCCGCGCCGTCCCGCGGTTACGCCTACATGCCGGACACCGCCGGCGGCACCGTGTTCATGTACAACTTGAAGATCGGCAACACGCGGGTGACGAACCTGCGGTTGTCCGGCGCGGCCATCGCCGGGATTTTCACCGGGACGATCACCAACTGGGACAACTCGCTTATCGCGCAGGACAACCCCGGCCTGACACTCCCCAACCTGCAGATCGTCCCGGTCGTGCGGTCCGACGGGTCCGGCGCGACCGCGGAATTCACCCAGTGGATGCTTGCGACCCAGCCCACGGACTGGATCAACTATTGCGCGAAGGTAGGCCGCAGCCCGTGCACCCAGACATCGGCCTATCCGGTGCTGCCGAACTCGGCGATGATCGGTCAGTCCGGTGACCTGGGCGTCTCTGGTTACGTCAGCCAGGCGCAGGCTGATGGCGCGATTGGCTATGTCGAGTACTCGTATGCGCTGGAGACCGGCTTCCCGGTCGCGCTGGTGCTCAACGCGGCGGGTTACTACACCGAGCCGACTGCTGAGAACGTGGCGGTGTCGCTGCTCAAGGCCCAGATCAACATGGACAAGGGCAGCCCGGACTACCTGACGCAGAATCTGTCGAACGTCTATTCCGACCCCGACCCGCGCACGTACGAGCTGTCGTCCTACTCGTACATGATCCTGCCGACCGATCTCAGCTCGCCCATGACCACGGCGAAGGGCTTCACGCTCGGCGCCTTTGGCGCCTACCTGCTCTGCCAGGGTCAGGTGCCACTGGACGCCCTGGGCTATTCATCGCTGCCGATCAACCTCGTCGAGGCGGGCTTCCAGCAGTTGCAGCAGATCCCCGGCAACCAGGTGCCCAACACCACCACCGCGCAGATCCAGAATTGCCACAACCCGACGTTCTCGAGTAACGGCACCAACACCCTGGCGGATGAGGACCCCTTCCCGCCGGCCTGCGACAAGAAGGGACCGACGCAGTGCAGCGCGGCCACCGGCGGCGCCACGACGTCCACGCCGGTCAAGCCCAGTGCCAGGGGGTCGGGCAACGGCGGTTCTTCGACCAGCCACGGGGCGCACAGCAGCGCCAGCCCCGGCGCGCACAGCAGCGCCACTACCGGCACCGGGACAGGCAACGGGACGCCAGGCTGCAGCCCGGACTCGGGTGGTTGCAGCAGCAGCGGAGCAGCGGGCCCGCAAACCGTCCCCGGCGTCCCCGTTAGCTCCCCGGCAAGCCTCGGCAGCGCCTTGCCGCTCGCGGTCATGGCACTGGCCGCCGTCCTGCTGGTCGGCTTGGTGCTGGTGCCACCGCTCATCGCCCAGGCCAACCGGCGGCGTCGGCAACGGGGCGACGGCGGTCTGCCTGGAAGTCCCGGAGCATTACCGTGACGGCGCGACCCAGCAGCGGCATCCTCGCGCGCATCCGTTGGTCCGGCGCGCTGGCAGCCGTCGGGGCACTGGCCGCCCTGGCCGCCATCGGGCCGCCAGGTAACGCCGCCAAGGCGGCGACCGGAACCGGTTACAACCAGATCACTGGGGCCGGAACGACCAGTTCCGCTGTCACGGTGACCTGGAAGCAGGGTCTGCTCGACAGCAGTAACAAGTCCATCACGGCTGCCAATGCGGTGCGCGACACTCCCTCGGGACCGCTGGCTTTCATGTACTCCGATCCGGACTTCCAGAACCTCTCGGTCACCGTCAGCCAGACGGCGGACATCACCCATCAGGGCATTACTGTCACCTGGAGCGGCGCCAGCCCCACGGTCGACTTCAACCAGCGTCCGGCGGGCGACTTCCTGCAGTTGATGGAGTGCTACGGCGATTCCAGCTCTGGGCCGTCACCACAGGACTGCGAGTTCGGCAGCAGCACGCTCGGAACTGCGGCGAATGCGTCTGTCGACACCCGGTCGGGTGATCTGTGCGCGACCGGCTCCGATGGTCAGACCCTGCCGCCGAGCACCACCGACCCGCCAGCCAGCCTGGACGGGTCAAGCTCCACGCACGGGTGTGACCCGGAAGAGCCAGGCAGCGCCAACCCGCCCGATGTCTACAGCGGAGACCCGCAGCAGTACACCATCCCGTTTGTGCCGGCGAGTGACCCGGCCAGTCCGGCCTACACCGTTGCGGACACCAGTGAGTTTTTCAGCCAGCAAAACACCAACGAGGTGCCGGAGGCGGTCTCCAACGCGGACGGTACCGGAGAGTTGCAGTTTCAGACTCTGACTGGCACCCAGTCGCCGGGCCTTGGCTGCGGCGAACTGGAGAGCAACGGTCAGCCGCGAAATTGCTGGCTGGTCATCGTGCCGCGCGGCGAGTACGAGCCCAACGGCTTCCAGATCAGTCCGCTGACCACTGGTACCGCGTACCTCTACTCTTCGCCGCTCAGCGCCTCGAACTGGGCGATGCGCATCCAGATCCACCTCGACTACGCCACGATCCCCGCGTTCTGCCCGATCAGCACCAAGGAAATCGAAACGGTCGGCACCCAGATAATCGCCAGGGCCGTGCAATCCTGGCAGCTCGCGCTCAACAAGGCCGCGGACTGTTCGAAGATCTATGGCTACTCCGCTGTCCCGGAAGCGACGAGCACACAGCAGCTGGCCAATAGCAGCAGCGGTGTCGGGCTGGCGTTCACCACGATCCCGATTGGCAGCGAGGCCGCGCGCGATGGTACTCCGGCGACAAGCCTGCCGCCGATCTTGTACGCCCCGGTCGCCGTCTCAGCGGAGGGATTCGGCTTCAACATCGACGAGTCGACGGGCTACATAAGCACGCCCGTCAAGCTCACACCGGAACTGCTGGCCAAGAGCCTTACCCAGGTCTACCTGACGGACTTGCCCGACTACTACCCCCCGGCGGGCAGCCAGTTCTCCGGGCCAGCATGGTCGCTGCCGAACCCGGTGAACATCAGCAAGGACCCGGAGTTCGAAGCGCTGAACCCGGAGGTACCGCCAAACGGCGGCGGCAACGGACCGCTGGCGCCACTGCTCACCGAGGACCATTCGGCCCTCAACCAGCAGATCTGGCAGTGGATCCAGGCGGACCCCGATGCCAGTGCCTGGCTCGACAACGGCACGAACGACGCCACGAACCCGGTGACGGCCGCGGACCCGGATTACACCGCGCTCAGGCCCGGTACGCCCCCGGCGCTCGACTCATTCCCGCGCGCCTACAGCGGATGCCTTGATCTCGGCCTGTCCGTCAGCCTGCCCGTCAAGGAGGAGAAGAAGTGCAGCCTGGACCTGCTGCCATACGTTAACAACTACAACCAGGCTGCCGCTGACATCGTCGCGGGGAATGACCCCACAGTTGGCGGCTGGGACGCCAACGCCATCGCGCCGGACGGCACGTCTGGCTGGTGGGACTCGGTCGGCCAAGAGCCGGTCGGAGAGATCTTCGTGTGGGGGATCTCGGACACACCCGATCTGGCCGCCTACGGCCTGATCGATGCCGAGCTGTGCAGCGACTCTGGTACCGATTGCGTCGGCCCTAGCACTGCCAGCCTCACGACGGCACTCGACGCCGCGCAACCCGATAGCACGGGGCTACTCGAGGTCAACCCCGCTGATCCCGGCGCAGGGGGCTACCCGCTGACGCAGGTGACGTATGCCGCGGTACCCACCAACCAGAGCGCGGCCGAGCTCAACGACTACGCCGACCTGATCGCGTATGCCGCCGGGGCCGGGCAGACCGCAGGTGTCGCCCCTGGCGACCTGCCACCCGGCTACCTGCCGCTCCCGGCCAACCTCAAGGCCCAGGCCATGACCGTTGTCGCCAAGCTGCGTTCCGACGCCGGCGATTCAACCGGGTCATCGACCGGAGGCACGTCGCACGGATCCGGCGGCACCACGGGTGCCAGCTCTTCCTCGTCGGCACCGGGCAGCGGCACGGCGATCAGCCCTGGATCGAGTTCGTCGCCCGGCATTACCCCGCCAGGGGCCGAGCTGGCGGCGACGACGACACCGGGTCAGCCAGTGGGCGCCATCCGGTGGGCGCTGCTGGCGGTGGTGATAGCCGGCGCAGCGTGTGCGGTTGGCGGAACGGTGCTGCGTTCCGCTGGCGTGGCGCGCTGGCTGCGTCGGATGCGGCCGTGAGGGCCGCCGGCTGGGTGCCGCGGGCCGCGGGCGGCCGCCTGCGGCACCCAGGCGCTCAACAGCTTGGCCGGCAGGGATGTGCCGGTCAGGGCAGTAAACAGCCCGTCCGGTGGGGCGGGTGACGGCCGGGCGTGCCACCGGGGCGCGTCCCCCAACCAAGAGGAGCGGAAGGTATGCATCTCAAACCCCCCATCCCCCGGACTGGCAGGTCCGGGTGGCTCGGCCGACAGGCAACCAGGCTCAAGTGCCTGGCCGTGGTCGGTGCAGTCGCGCTGGGCGTCGGCGGAGGTGTGCTGGTAGCCGTGACGCCGGCGTCGGCAGACCCCGCGTTCAGCTTCGTTCAGGTGGGCTCGGACACGACCGAGAACGTGATGGACTTCTTCACGGGCCAGATCGCAGGCGGCGTGCTGGCGTCGTATGACGCGGTGAACCCGGCAAGCCAGAACGCCGGCGAGATCATCACGCCGGCCGTGGCAAGTACCAGCGTGGCCGGTGCGTCGACGCCCTGCAGCTTTACCCGGCCGAACGGGTCGGGCCAGGGCTTTAAGACGCTGGACTTCTCCTTCACGAATGGCAGCGGCGGCCTGTCGACGGGACTGGCAGCCAACCCGGCGGCGGGCTGCGTCAGCGCCTCCCGGTCGTCCAGCGGGCCTGGCAGCGTCACCGCAGGCTCGTGTGACGGCGCCGGGTCGCAGTGCAATACCGGCAACTTCGTCTACATCCCGTTCGCAATCGACGCCGTGACCTACGCGACGGGTCCGACGACAGCGATCTCCACCACGACACTGTGCACAAGCCAGAACACCTCGTGCACCAACGTGGGGACCAACGGGAACCCGCCGGGAATCGGAACGGTCACCTTCACGACCACGCCGACCGCCATCAGCCAGACGGCGGACTTCAGCCAGACCGATCTGCAGGATCTGTACGGCAAGTGCACCAGCGTCACCGTGGGCAGCACCACCTACAACCCCGAGGGCAGCTCCTTCGCCTTCACCGCAACCAGCGCAAGTCCGGCCGTGTTCACGGCATCGGGCAGCGCGTTTGCGGCCAACCAGGTGGTGACGCTGGGTGCCCCGGCGTCGCCAGCCACCCTGCCGGGCGGGTTCTCCGCCGGCGTTAGCTATTACGTCGTCAGCCCGTCGGGTGACACCTTCGAGCTGGCCCTCTCGCCCGGCGGCGCCGCGATCGCCAGCACGTCGACCGGCTCGGGCACTGTCGTCACGCCCGGCAACATCGACCTGTACGCGCCACAGAACGGGTCAGGCACGCTGTCGTTCTGGGAGACCTCCATGGGCGTCTCCGCGGTCCAGCCCTGCTGGCACCAGACGATCGTGGCCGGCCCGGCCGTGGGCGTCTCCGTCGAGGAGCATGACGGTTCCGCCCTCGCCAGCGACCCGAATGGCATCGCGCCCATCTCCATCGCCAAGTGGATCGGCATGAGCAACGGCGACATCATCCCCGACGTCCGCCACGGCGACCTCCTTCAGTCGATCACCGTCGGCTCGACTCCCGTCGCACCGATCAACAGCACCGGCTCGATGAACATCAGCGGCTGCCTGGCAACCGGCGGCACCCAGTCTGCCTGCTTCCCCATCACCCGCGAGGTCTACAACGTCGTCAACTACTACGAAGTGACCAGCACGACCGCACCGAGCGGCAGCCTGAACAACCAGCCGTTCAACTCGGTGCTCGCCGGGCTGTTCGTCGGTACCGGCTCCACGCTGTGCAAGTCGAACTTCACGATCGCCGAGCTCGGCTTCGGCAACATGCCCAGCACCAACAGCGCATTCACCGACATCTGCGGCGCCACCACAGCCGGCCTGCGGGTCCAGATGAACGCAACATCCACCGAGGGATAGCGGAGCCGCTGGCGTGAGCTAGAGCCGGCCGGATGCCTGCCCGGACCCGGAATGCCCGGGCAGGCACCCGGTCATCGTCCCTGGCCAGGGGCGATCCACTCGCGGGTGCGCGCAAAGCACGCCCGCCAACAGAAAGGGAGAGACCTCCTCCAATGAATGTGAAATGGAAATGGGGAACGGCCGGGCGGCTGCGCCGCGGGGCCGTGGTCCTCGGAGTCGTGGGCCTGGCGGCCACGGCGGGTCTGCTGACGGCAGGCTCGGCGCTGGCCGGCCAGGGCTCGGAGCCGGGTGACCTGCAGCTGCTGCAGGGCGGGACGGTGCTGACGACCAGCGGCTCCCTCACCGCGACAACGACCTGGCAGACCACGACGGCGTGCCCGTCCGGCTTCCAGACGTCGGCTCAGATCGAGGAGTTCACCGCGCCGGGCGGGGCCATGGTCAGCCTGATCTCGAACACGCCCACTGCGGTGACGGTTCCGTTCAGCGGAATTCTCGACAGCACTCCCGGCGCCCTGCTCGCGTTCGCCGGCGTGAGCGCGACGTCGCCGGGCACGGTGGAGTGGGCGGTGGGCTGCGCCAATGCCTCCGGGGCCATCTCCTACGCCCAGTCCATCTTCCTGTCGGTGGCCTCCGGCGCGACAACCTTCACCCTCAGCTCCACCGGGCCGGTGGTGACGGGCACGACCACCACGCTGACCACCAGTCCGTCCGGCACGACCACGACCGGTACCCAGGTCACTTTGTCAGCAAGTGTGACGGCTGCGGACGGCACCACGCCGGCCGGAACCGTCCAGTTTGAGGTCGGCGGGACCGACATCGGCACGCCAGTCGCGGTGAACACCGGCGGAACGGCCGCTCCGGCGACAACGACCGACACGTTCACCACGGCAGGCACCGAGGCTCTGTCAGCGGTGTTTACCCCCACTAACACCGCCACCTACGCCTCCTCGACTGGCACCGCCAGCCTGTCGGTGCAGCAATCCGGCACCCTGCCCGCCATCGGGTCGCCAGTGCCGATCACCGTCACCGTCGCCGCGACCGGCACCCTGTCGGTCACGGTGGTCAACACCTCCGTTCCCCTCACTCTCAGCGGCTCCACGGCCACCGGCACGCTGGGGACCGTCACGGTGAATGACAGCCGCAACACCTTCCCTGGCTGGTCAGTCTCCGGTCAGGAAGCCGACTTCGCCGAAAGCGGCGGCACCGCCTCCATCCCGGGCGACGACCTCGGGTGGGTGCCGGCCGCCGTCGGGACGCTGGGTAGCGGCGTGACAGTCGGTCCGACTGTCGCACCGGGAACCGACCCAGGCGGCCTCGGTGACACCGGCGCCGTCCTCATCTCGGCGACGCCAGGCAACGGGTTTGGCCAGAACGAAGCCAACGCCGGGCTGACGCTGGACATCCCATCGACAACGCCGCCAGGCAGCTACGCCGGCAGCATGACCGTCACCTATCTGTCGGTCGGCCCGTAACGAGCGGCAGGTAGCAGCGCCGTTAGTTCCGGAGTCCTGGGCCGGCTGGGTTTAGTCGGCCCAGGGCACGGCCGGCGGGCGCGGGCAGCGAGAGTTGCCGTCCGCGCCCGCCAGCACAACTTCACATTCATCGGCCGGGCTCTCCGAGCCCCTGCAACGAACGGTCTGTGCACATGAACGTCTCCTGCCTCCACCGGCCGCTGCGGCGCCGCTGGGCGCTGCACCGCAACGGCGGCCGGATACTGTCCGGCGGCCTGCTGCTCGCCGCGATCGGCACGGCGGCTGTGGCCACTGGGCCCACGGCTTTCGCGTCCCGGTCGTCCACGGTGGCCCTGACGTCGTCGGCGGCCCGGTCGTCGGCAGCGGCGGGGTCGGCACAGACCGCGGGCGGTGTGGTGGTCACCTGGTCGGAGAGCCCGGCCAGTGCCACGTCGCCTGATTCACGCTCGATGTTCTCCTACACGAACATCAAGCCTGGGTCGACGATCACCGATCATGTGGCCGTTCTGAACCGCAGCAAGCAAGGCGTCGCGTTTACCATCTACGCCACGGATGCCAGCGGCACCACGCCAGGAAACGTCCTGGAACTGCTGCCGGCCAGCGTGAAGCCGCGCGACATCGGCTCGTGGGTGTCGTTCCCCCGTGGCGTCACCAAGCTCTCGGTCGTGATCGGCGCCGACAAGGGAATCATCGAGTCGTTCAAGATCGCGGTACCGCTGCACGCGACGCCGGGCGATCACACCGGCGGGATGATGGCCGCGGTAGCGTTCACGCGCAGAACTTCCAAGGGCGCGCTGGTGATCGAGAATCAGCGCATCGCCGTGCCGATCGAGTTGCGCGTCACGGGCCCGCTGCACCCCGGACTGCGGGTCGAGTCGATCTCGACCGGATTCCGTACACCGCTCAGCCCGTTCGGTACTGGCGCGGCTACGGTCGCCTACACGGTCCAGAACACCGGGAACGTGCGCCTGACCGGGAGCCAGGTCGTGTCGGTCACCGGACCGTTCGGCATCTCGAGCAAAGTCCAGCTGAAAAACCTGCCGACCGTCCTGCCCGGTGACGCGGTCCGGATGACCGCGCAGCCCGCTGGTCTGTTCCCGCTCGGCCCGATGACGGCGCACGTTCGACTCAGCCCGGCCGCTCCGAAGGACGCGCCGCTCGAGGCGATGCCGGCCGGATACATCACCGGGTCGGCCTCGCTGTTCGCGGTGCCGTGGTCCTCGATCGGCGTCATCATCCTGGTCGTCGTCGCGAGCGTTGGCGGGTGGCGGCTGCGCGGGTGGCAGCAGCGGCGGACGCGCGGCAAGCTGGCCGCGGTCGCTGACAGCGCGCGGCGCGAGACCGAGCGGCGGCTGCTCGGCGGCAAGGACGCTGCGGCCCGGCCGCAGAAGCAGACATGACGGTCGTCCAGTCACCGTCCTCCGGTCAGGCAGGCTCGCCGGGGGCCGGTGCAGCGCAGGCGGGCTCGCCGCAGCAACAGAAATCGCGGTCGCAAGCCCGACGCGGCCGATCGCGGCTGGTCGCCTCCACTCTTGTGCTGAGCGTGAGCGCGTGCCTGCTCGGATTCGCCGCGTGGATGACGCTCGGATCGCGGCTTTACTACGACCGGATCCAGCGCGAGGACTACGCCTCGTTCCGGGCGGCGCTGGAGCAGGCAACAGCACCGACCGGACCCACCGATCCGGCGAACCCCAAGAAACTGCTGGCGGCCGGGACGCCCGTTGCTGTGCTGTCCATCCCCGAGATCGGTCTCGGCGCCGTGGTGCTCCAAGGCACCACCAGCGATGTGCTGGAAGGTGGCCCGGGCCACCTGCGCGACACCGCGATGCCGGGCCAGGCCGGGGTCAGCGAAATCTTCGGTCGCCGCGCTGCCTACGGCGGCCCGTTCGCGAGGCTGTCCAGCCTGAGCCCGGGCGCTGTCTTCACGGTCACCACCGGGCAGGGCGTGACCCGCTACCTGGTGCTCGACGTGCGCCGCGCCGGAGACCCGGATCCGCCGCTGAAGCCCGGCCACGGTCGGCTGATCCTGGCAACGGCTGATGGTCCGCCGTTCGCGCCGACGGGGGTGGTGCGAGTCGATGCCGACACGATCACCAAGCCGAAATCTGCTCCCGCGATGGTGATCTTGGCGTCCGACCTCAGTGCCAGTGAGCTGGCTTTTGGCACCGAGTCGGGCATCTGGCTGCCGCTGGTGCTGTGGTGTGAGGGCCTGCTGGTTGCTGCGCTCGCGATCAGCTGGCTTCGACTGCAGTGGGGTCGCTGGCAGACCTGGACAGTCGCACTCCCCGTCCTCGGTTACCTTGGTCTTGAAGTCGCTGACCAGGTCGCCCGGCTCTTGCCCAACCTGATGTGAGTGCCTGCAGATGACCCGGACCTCACAAGTGTCGCCCTCGTCGCAACCGGACAAGGACCTACAGCCAGTGACCGACCACTCAGACAACCATGCCACCGCGATCCGGTCGGGTGGCCAGAAGCCGTCGATCCTGCCGTGGCGTGGCAGACGAGGGGCGAACGGATCGCTTCAGGCTCAGCAGCCAGGTCTGGGCCACGACACGCTGTCCCTGCCCGCGACCATGGCCGACACCCTGCCACTCGCCGAGCTCGATGCCCGCGAGATCACCGCGTGGTTCGGCGACCACATGGTGCTCGAACGGGTCTCGCTCACGATGCGGGCCGGCGAGGTGACCGCGCTGATCGGCCCGTCGGGGTGTGGCAAGTCAACGTTCCTGCGGATACTCAACCGAATGCACCAGCTCGTGCCAGGCGCTGCGCTGGCCGGTGAGGTCCTGCTCGACGGAACCGACATCTACGACCCGTCCCAGCGGCTGACCGAGGCCCGCCGCCAGATTGGCATGGTGTTCCAGAAGCCGAATCCGTTCCCGGCGATGAGTATCTACGACAACGTGATCGCGGGGCTGAAGCTGACGGGCGTCAAGGCCACCCGCGGGCGCAAGGATGACCTGGTCGAGGAGTGCCTCGTCAAGGCCGGCCTGTGGCGCGAAGTGTCTGGGCGGCTGCGCCAGCCAGGTGGTGCGCTGTCCGGTGGCCAGCAGCAGCGGCTGTGCATCGCCCGGTCGCTTGCGGTGCGGCCGAGGGTGCTCCTCATGGATGAGCCGTGCTCGGCGCTGGACCCGACGTCCACGCGAGTAATCGAGGAGACCCTGGCTGATCTCGTCAAGGACGTGACCATCGTGATCGTCACCCACAACATGCAGCAGGCGCAGCGGGTGTCCAACGAGTGCGCGTTCTTCCTCGCCGAGGAGAACTCTCCCGGCTACATCGTGGAGCACGGCCCCACCGAGGCCATGTTCAATTCACCGCAGGATCCCCGCACGGCCGACTACGTGGGCGGCAGATTCGGATGACGGGTACCTGCCCGGACCCGGAATGTCCGGGCAGGTACCCCAGCTCATCAGGATAACCGCAGGTAGCCCCGTCGCCGCACGCCACAAGCGGGCCTGGCCGGTCCGCAGACCGCGAACGGCGAAATGGCGAAGCTGCGAAGCGGCGAAACTGCGAACGCCCGCCGTTACCTGCCGAGCGCGTTCACGCCAGAAAACCTGAACGTCGTCGCCGTCAGGTCGGAGCTGGCAAGCCTCAGCAGGCCGAGCGTGCGCTCGCTCAGCGACGGCAGCGCGTCAGCGCCGAACCAGCCGACCTCGATGGACTCCGAGTCGTTGACCTGGGCCTCGCCGCCGACGGCCCGGCACCGGAACGTGTGGTCGAGGTACTGGACCTGGTCACCGTTGCGGTAGGTAATGGGAGCTGCCACGGCGACGGACACCAGTTGCTCTGGCACTGCGATGACGCCAGTCTCCTCAAAGATCTCCCGGACTGCCGCGTCCGCGGGCTCCTCGCCTGGATCGATGATGCCGCCCGGCAGCGCCCAATTGCCGGTGTCACTGCGCCGCCCGAGTAGGACGCGGCCGCCTGGATCGAAAACGACGCCGGCGGCGGTGGTTAGCCAGAGCATGTCGTGGCCGATGCGGGCGCGGAGCCTGGTGACGAACTCGGGGGTTGGCACGCGGGTGACACTACCCGGCGGGCGGAAGCGGTCCGGCACGCCAGCCCCGCGCAGGCGTCGGCCGGGCCACTTCGGCCCGGCCGACGACTGTGTACTGAGTTCGGTTACGGCACGACGAAGTTCACCGACGTGCCCCAGTTGGCGAAGCCATCCCTGGTTCCGCCGCAGGTCCCGAGCGTCAGGGTAAACGCCGACCCTGTGCAGTTCTGGGACTGGATGTAGTTAGTGGCGAAGTAGATCCTCCCGCCCGACCATGGCAGGAAGGTCGCCCAGCTGTAGTCGCCCCAGCGCGCCCGAGTGGGGCCGGGGTAACCCTGAAACGCGGGCTCGATCTGGCCCGACCAGGACAAGTCCTGTCGTCTGCGGCGTAGCAGTGACATCCTCCGCCGCGGGATAACGCTCGTCAAGATTGGAAAGTAACGGTCGTCAAAATTGGCGTCTAACCACTCGCTGCTGCGCGAGCGGCGCTGTGCGCACGTCATCGTGTTCGGGCTGACTCACGCATGGGTGTCCCGTAGCTATCGTTCTGGCGATAGCTACGGGACACCCATGACCCGTGCTCAGGGCGCCGGCGGCGTAACAGGCGGCTCAGACTCGTTGAGACCGAGGAGTGGCTCGTCGGCGGAGCGGAGGTCAGCGGTCGGCAGCCCGCCGGGATAGAGCGTCCGCACCTTCTCGGCGACGGCGATGGCGATCTCGACGTGCTGGCGCCGGGATGCGGCGTAGAACTCCTGCGCGTCGGCGCTGAGTTTGGGGCTCGCGTGCAGCGGCTTGTCGCTGACCGCGAGCAGCGTCGCGGTCGGCACGCGGTACCTGAACCCGTTCGCGGCCACGGTCGCTGACTCCATGTCGACCGCGATGGCCCGCGACAGCCGCAGCCTTTCCGCGACCGAGCCCAGGTTCAGCTCCCAGTCGCGGTCAGCGGTGGTAAATACGATGCCCAGCCGACTGCGCAGCTTGCGCGCGGTGACCTCGTCGAGCAGCAGCGTGTTGAGGGTGTAGTTGGATACCACAGGAACGCTCAGCGGCAGGATCTCGTCGAGTACCCGGTCGTCACGCATGTAGGCGGTCGCTAGCACCAGATCACCGATCTCCTGGTGGTTGCGCAGTCCGGCGCAGTGACCGATCATCAGCACGAGGTCAGGCCGCAGCACCGCGAGGTGGTCGGTCAGGGTCTTGGCGTTGGAGGGTCCCACGCCGATGTTGACCATCGTCAGGCCAGCCCGGCCGGGCAGCGGGTAGTGCCACGCCGGCATCTGCCGGTCGGGCGTGTCCGGCCCGAGGCAATTCGGCAGCGCGGCCCGGAACTCGGCCAGGTGCCAGGAGTAGTTGGTCAGCAGCACGTAGCGCTGGAACGACTCGGCCGGGGTGCCGGTGTAGTGCTGCAGCCGGTCGATCGACAGCGCCATCCGCTCAGGTGAGAACAGGAACAGCTTCTTGCGCCGCGGGTCGGAGCCGGCCTCGTCCAGCGCTGGACCGAGCGCGGGGTCGTGCAGGTCAAGAGCCTGCCTGCCAGGTCCGACCGAGATCGTCGCGCCGGCCGCGGCCAGCCGGCCGAGCTCCCGCTCCAGATACCAGCGGATCGCGGCCGGGGCTGCGAACTCGCCCTCGAGCAGCGGATTGTGCGCCGACCACGGCCGCTCGATGGTCAGCCGTGAGTACCGCCCGGCCCGGTCGATGTCCTCCATCGCGTCGCACAGTCGCTCGACCTCGGCTCGGCGCGCGCTGTCCGGGATGACCGAGAAGTCCAGCGTGAGGGAGGTCATCCCGCCATCATCTCCCGTGCCCTTGGTCAAGGTCATGAGGAGGGGAACGAACGGCTCAGGGGCGGGTGCCAAACGATGGTCGCCCCGGCTGCACGGGCAGGACCGCGTAGGCGTCCCGGACCCAGTCGCACAGCAGCGGCCGGGTCTCACGCGGGTCGACGATGTCCTCCACGCCGAACCGCTCGGCGGTGCGGAACGGGCTGCGCACCGCGTCTAGTCTCGCCCTGATGTCCGCGAGGAGCCCGGCTGGGTCGTCGGCCGCTTCGAGGTCGGCTCGGTAGGCAGCCTCGATGCCGCCCTCCACCGGCAGCGAACCCCAGTCGGCCGACGGCCATGCCCACCGGCGGACCAGCCGATGCCGGTTCACGATGCCCGCGCCGCCCACCCCGAACACTCGCCGCACGATGATCTCGGCCGCAGGCACGGTGGCCTGATAGACGGCGCTGATCGCCCGGACACCGTGCCGGATGGTGGCACGCTGCTCGGCTCTGGTGCCGATCAGCAGGCCCGGCTGGTCGGTGAACGTGACGATCGGAAGGTGGAAGGTCGTGCAGAGGTCGGCGAGCCGGGTAACCGCGTCCGCCCCTTCCGCGGTCATGCAGCCGCCCGCCACGTACGGGTCGCAGGCGACAACGCCAACCGGGTGGCCGTCAAGCCTGGCCAGCGCGGTGACAATGGAGCCGCCATAGCGCTGCACCTCGAGCACCGATCCGACGTCGAACACCGAGGAAAGTATGGCGCGGGTCGCGTACGGCTTGCGCCGGTCGCGCGGGACTGCGGAAAGGAGCGCCTCGCCCCGCCGGTCCGGCGAGTCGCTACCGGGCAGCACCGGCGGCAGAGCGTACGCGCTCGGCGGCAGGTACGACAGAAACCGCCGGATCAGCCCGAACGCCTCGAGCTCTGATGCGGCGATGAGGTCAACGGCCCCGTTCCTCGCATGAACGCGGGCGCCGCCCAGCTCCTCCTTGTCGACGTCCTCGCCCACGCCGCTCTTGACTACGGGTGGGCCGGCGACGAACAGCTGTGACGTCCCTTCGACCAGGATCGACAGGTGGGCCGCGCACAGCCGGGCGGCGCCGAGACCAGCGACGGGGCCGAGCCCGGCTGCGACCACCGGTACCAGCGACAGGTTGTCCACCACGCGATCCCAGCCCGGATTCACCGGCACGTAGGTGAATCCGTGCTGTTCGAGCGACTTGACGCTGCCGCCGCCCCCGGTGCCCTCCACCAGGCGGACGATCGGCAGGCGCAACTCGCTCGCGAGCTGTTCGGCGTAGATCTGCTTGCCGGCTATGGCAGCGTCGGCCGCGCCGCCGCGGATGGTGAAGTCGTCGCCGCCGACGACTACCTTCCGACCCGCGATCAGGCCCGTGCCCATGACGAAGTTCGCGGCCGTGAAGCTGGCGAGCTGCCCCGCGTCGTCGTAGTCGGGCTTCCCGGCCAGAGCCCCGACCTCACGGAACGAGCCATCATCGAGCAGGGCAGCGATGCGTTCCCTGACGGTCAGCCGCCCGGCGTCATGCTGCCGCGCAATCTTGGCGGGCCCGCCCATCTGCTCGGCGAGCAGTTGCCGCCTGGCCCGCTCGTCCAGCTCCTTTTGCCACGTCATGCCGGTACAAGCTAACCCACGCAGGCTGCCGCCAGCCAGTGGTCGCGCCGCCCCGCTCGGGCTCAGCGCGTTCGGGCTCAGCGCGTTCGGGCTCAGCGCGTCGGGGCTGTGCGCGTCGGGGCTGTGCGCGCGGGCGCTTGGGGCTGAGTGGCCCCAGAACCGCTATGGATGCGGAACGGGCGCTCCCTGGCTCTGGCGTTCCCCGACTGAGGGGACGACGTCGACTGGCGGCGAGATGTCGACGGGTCCGCCGGTGCGCCATTCGGCGAACGCCATCGCGGCCAGGTTCGGCACCAGGTCGGTCGAGCGGCGCAGCACCCACACGGTGCCTTTGGTTGCCATCCAGGCGAGCTGCTCGAGCTGGGTCGGCGGGACGTTCAACGGCTCGGCGCCCGGCGGCGGCTTGACCGCGTGACCGGCCTCAGCGAGGAGGGCGTGGAAGCGGCGGGCGATGTGCCGGTGCCCACGCTCGCTCGGGTGCAGCCGGTCGACTGCCCACATGGCCGGGTCGTAGACGCAGGCGTCGTCGGCCGCGTCGAAGTGCAGCGTGCCAAATCGCTCGGCTGCCCGGTCGATCACGTCGTTAAGCAGGTGCGCCCGCTTGGCCAGGGGCTTGGCCAGGACGTCGGGAAGGTGGAGCATCCGGCCAGGATCGGGGAGCCGCATGGTAAGCACGTCCGCGCCAGCCGCGCGCAGCGCGCCGATCACGTGTGCGGCGGAGTCGGCGAGCCGGTCCGGATCGAAGTTCGGGCGCAGGGTGTCGTTGATGCCGATGATGACGCTGGCGACATCTGGCCGGAGCTGGAGCGCAGCCGGCAGCTGGTCGCGCTCGAGGTCGGCCATCAGCGCGCCGTTGCCTGCCACGATGTGCAGCGCCGGATCCGGGAGCGTCTCGGCGAGCAGGGCGGCCCAGCCGCGCCAGGCCCGTTTGCCTTTGCGCTGGCCCGGCGGCGGCTCGAGCCGGATCGGGTCACCGATGCCCAGCGTGATGGAGTCGCCGAGGGCGACGAAGGTCGTCAAGCCGCCACCGCCTCGCGGTTGGCCGGGCTGCCAGCGTCCAGCACGTCGGTGTAGTGACCGATCAGCTCGTCGCACAGCGCAGGCCAGGTGCGGCCGAGCATCACTTGCCGGCCAGCCGCGCCCTGCGCCCCGCGTAGCGCCCGATCGGCGGCCAGCCTGGCCACGGCGGCGGCGAGCGCCCCGGCATCGTTCGGCTCAACCAGGAAGCCGGTGACGCCGTCCCTGACTAGGTCGATCGGGCCGCCCGCGGCGGGCGCCACCACAGGCAGTCCGCTCGCGGAGGCCTCCTGCAGCGTCTGCCCGAAGGTGTCATGGGGCCCCGCGTGCACGAACACATCGAGGCTGGCGTAGATCCTGGCCAGATCGTCGCCGCCGCGCTGGCCGAGGAACACCGCCGAGGGGACCGCGCGGCGGATCGCGGCCTCCGCCGGACCGCTGCCGACGAGCACCAGCCGCACGCCCGGCAGCGTGGCCACCTGCGCCAGCAGATCGATCCGCTTCTCGGCCGCCAGCCGTCCCACGTAGCCGACCACCAGATCGGCCCCGGCAGCGAGTTCAGCGTGCAGTTGCTCGCTGCGCTTGGCCGGGTCGAACCGCTGACAGTCCACGCCCCGAGCCCAGACCGCGACACGCTCGACGCCGTGCGCGCGGAGGTCGGCCGCCGTGGCCGTGCACGGCGACAGGGTCAGGTCGGCCGCGTTGTGGATCTTGCGCAGCCGCCGCCAGGCGATCGCCTCGCCAACCGCGCCGGTGTGGTAGGTCCGGGCGTAGGCGGGCAGATCAGTGGCGTAGACCGCGACGATCGGGACGTGTTCCTGCACCGCTGCCGCGCACCCGCCTGCGCCCAGCACGAACGGTCCGGCCAGATGTACGAGGTCGGCGTGGTGCGCCATCATGGCGTCGCGGACCCGAGTTCCGGGCAACCCGACCCGGAACCCCGGGTAGACCGGCACGCCGACCGATGGCACCCGGACGATCGGGAAGCTAAACCCGCGATCGGGCAGCGGCACGCCGCGCGCGGGCTCTGGCGCGATCACCAGCGGCTGGTGACCGGTGGAGACGAGGTATTCCGCCACCCGCACCGCAGTGTGCGCGACGCCGTTGACGTCGGGCGGAAAGGATTCTGTGACATAAGTAATCCGCACGCTCGCAACGCTCCGGTACTGGCATGCCCGTGCCAGCCGACACGCCATGACGGCGGTGCGAACTGTGGGTGACATCTCGGCGATCCGCCGAGCCTGCGCTTACCGGAGTAGCAGCCGGGCCGCGAGTTCCAGGTGTGCCGTGACGTCGTCGGCCGATGCCCGCCTGGTCACCCACGCGACCAGGTTGGACAGCCAGACGTCGCCGATGATCCGCGCGATCGCGCGCTCGTCGGCCGTGGGCTCGCCGTCATGCATGGCTTTGGTCAGCATGCCCTCCATGAGCTTGGCGACAACGTTGACCTCGGCGGCGGCGCCTGG
>JASHOE010000007.1 GCA_030041275.1 Streptosporangiaceae bacterium | reverse complement strand
AGCGGACGCGCGGGCCGCCGCGACGGCCGCACCGGGCGCCAGCGCTGCTCCTGCCGCCCGGTAAAGGCTGTACCCGAGCGGATACGGCTGGCCTAGCTCGTCCCACGCCGCGACCGCGGCTCGCCAGAGTGTCGGGCTGTCGGCTGCCGCGCCGTCCGCCCGGCCAACCTCCGCCAGAAACGTGAGCTCAAGCGCGGTCTGCACGGGCCCGCTGGCTTCCAGCTTGGCGCCAGCTTCCCGAGCTGTGGCCAGCACATTCGCGGCAAGCTCGGTGTCAGCCGCCACCTGTGCAGCTGGCGGCTGCTCGAGCACGTCGGCCGCGACCGCTGCCACGGCCCGCAGCAGCGGCCACGAATACCGGGGGCTTGCCTGCAGGTCGCGGCTTACCAGCGTGTCGAGGGCGACAGACAAAGCCGCGCGGGCCTGGCCGTGGGCGGTGGCGAGCTCGATCTGCAGCTGGACATTCGGCAGGTGGCTTTGCGACCGGTAGGGCGTCGCGGCCAGCAGATCGACGGCGCGGCCGAGCGCGTAGTCCGCACCGTCGAGGTCACCACGGGCCAGCGCTAGGTCGCCCGCGAGCCGCCACAGGGAACTGCGGTGCGGTCCGGTCGACGGTGCGGCGATCGCGCTGGTGATGACATTGTCGGCGTCCTGCCACCGGCCGGCCGACACCAGCGGCTCGGCGACGTTGACAGCCAGGATCGCGCCGGAGGTGCGGGACAGCCCATGCCGGACCGCCTCGGCCAGGCCGGTTCTGGCCACCTCGGCGGCGCGCAGGTGCTCGCCCAGCCCCTCAAGCACGTGCGATTCGTTGATCGCTGCCAGCACGAGCAAGCTGTAGTCGTGCGCCTGCTCTGCGGCGGAGCGCGCCTCCGCGAGCAGTTCGAGCACGTCCACACGCCGGTCGTCCTCGCCCGCCAGCACCGCGAGGGTGAGCAGGGCCGACGCCTGCGTGCCGGGCTCGCGCTTGGCCTTGGCGATGTCCAGCGCCTCAGCGGCGGCAGCCAGGGCTTGCGCGTCCGCGCTCTGCTTGTGCAGCTGATGCGCCAGGCTGGCGAGGACTCTAGCCCGCACGGCCTCGTGTCGGCCGTCGCTCACCAGAGCGAGCGCCTCGGTCAGGTCGTCGCTGCTCGTCGGCAGATTGCCCTGCGAGGCCAGCGAGGCCCGCCGGTCAAGCAGGAGCGCGGCCCTGACCGGCTCGGCTGTCGCGTCGACCGTCCGCAGCGCGGCTGTGGCGAAGGCCAGGCCACGCTCGGAGTCACCGCTGAGCTCCGCAACCTCGGCGGCATTCGTCAGCACGGTCACGTGATCGGCGGCGATGCGCTCTGCGGCATCGGGCACCCGGTCCCACAGCTCCAGCACGCGGGTGAGCATCGCGAGCTGCTCGGAGTACGCCAGCGCGCGGCCCGCCTCGGCGGCCGCCTGCCAGGCGCTGATGAGCGCCCAGGTCAGGTCGTGCGCGGAGTACCAGTGGTGCGCCAGCTCGATCGACGCCCGGCCGGCTGGGACCAGCGCCGGATCGGCGGTGATCGCCTCCGCGTACCGAGCGTGCAGCTGCCCATGCTCCCCCGGCAGCAGGTCGGAGTGCAGGGCCTCGCTGATCAGCGCGTGCCGGAACTGATAGCCGTCAGCGTCAGCAAGCAGCACGTTGGCGGCCACCGCAGGCCGGAGCGCGCGCGACATCGTTTCGTCGTCGAGCCCGCAGACCTTGGCCAGCAGGGCGTGTCCGACCCTGGTACCGCTGGCCGAGGCCACCCGCAGCAGCGCCCCGGTCTCCTCGGGCAGTCGCTGCGCGCTGGCCAGCACGATGTCGAGTAGCGAAGCGGGCACCATGTACTCGCAGTCCAGCAGGTGCTCCACGAAGAGCGGGTTGCCCTCGCTGCGGGTGAACACGCTATCCACCTGAGCTGGCGAGGGTTCGGCGGACAAGATCGCGGCCATCTGCTCGGCTGCTTCCGCGCGCGTCAGCCGCGGTAGTTCGAGCCGTGCGACCCAGCTCATGCGGCCGAGCTCGGCCAGCAGCGGCCGTAGCGGGTGGATCCGGGTCAGCTCGTCCGAGCGGAACGTCACGACGATGAGCAGGCCATGCAGGTCTGGCAGGTTCCCGATGAGGAAGGTCAGCAGGTCCCTGGTCGAACGGTCAGCCCAGTGTGCGTCCTCGATGATCAGCGCCACGGGCGACGCCTGCGCGAGGCGCTCGAGCAGCCCGAGAACCTGCTCGAACAGCCTGGCCCGCGCCTCGCCCTGATACGCCTCGTCCTGCTGACCAGCATCCTCGGCCAGCTCGGGCAGCAGCCGCCCTAGCTCGCTGGCTGGCCGCCCGGCCAGCAGCTCACGGACCCCGGCCGCGCCCAGCTCGCGCGCGAGCTGCCGCAGCACGGCGGTGAACGGCGCGAACGGCAGCCCAGCCGGGCCGAGCTCGAGACACCCCCCGATGAGCACGCGGCTGCGGCCCGCCAGCCGGTTTGCGAACTCAGTCACCAGGCGGGTCTTGCCGACGCCCGTCTCGCCCCCGAGCAGCATCGCGGCCGGCTCGCCGCCGCGGACGGCGGCGATTCGCTGCTCCAGCGCGGCCAGCTCGTCAGCCCGGCCGACCACGACCGGGCTGACGCGGCAGGCTTTCACGCTCTCCAGGATGCCAGCAGCGAGCGTCTCCGCGAGCCCGCTCAGCGGCCTGGCGATCGACTCGGTGGCCACCGGCTAGCGCCGGCTGCTCGCAAGCGGCGAAACGGCGTGGTCGGACTCGGCCGGCACCACGCTGCTCACGCCGTCGGGCCAGAGCAGCTCGACCTGCCGGTACCGGCGGCGGCTCAGTGACGGAATACGCCGGCCGCCCCCGCGTGCCAGCGTGCCGTCAGCCTTCGCGCCATGGCTTGCCCGCGCCGCCGCAGCCAGTCTGTGGGCCGCACCTGCGGCGCGCATGTCTGCCATCCGCTGTTCGGCGAGCGCCCGGGTCAGGTAGGGATTCATCGCGTCCTCCTCGTACCACGGACCCCATGCGGGGTCGTACATCCGAGGTTCGCGCTAAGGCCCCCTGCTGCGGATCGGCAGGAATCCCTATTTCCGGCCTGCTCTCGCCTTAGGTGCCAAGGCCCACCGTCGCGAGAGACGGTGGGCCTTGTCAGCAGCGGGCCGAGGACGTGATCAGGGCCGCCGGCGCAGGTGGCGCTGGCGGCCCTGATTGATGGGCTCGGGCCTCGGCGGAGCCGCCGGACAGGCGACACCGGGTCACCTGACCGATGAGCTCAGGCCTCCGCAGACTCGTGCGGCGCTGGCTAGTGCCGGGTGTTCGCCAGCGGCCGCGGACGGTCGTCGGACTGGACCGGCACCACGCTGCACACGCCATCGGGCCAGATGAGCTCGACCTGCCGGTAGCGACGGCGACCGAGTGACCGGATCAGCCGGCCTGCGCCGCGCACCCACGTGCCGCGAGCCTTGGCGCCAGGCCCAGCAGCCAGCCGGCGCGCCGCACTTTCGGCGTGCAGGTCCCTGATCCGCTGCTCGGCCACGGCCTGGGTCAGGTGGGGGTTCATGTCGTCCTCCTCGCATCCGGACCCGCTCTGGTATCCGTGCTCTTGAGGTTCGCGGTAAGGACCCCTGCTGCGGATCGGCAGCAATCCCTATTTCCGGGCCTGCCGTCGCCTTAGCTGAATACCCGCGCGCCTGAGGCGTGTACCCTCGCCCCGCCGATGGACGCGTGAAGTCACCTTTGCGAGCGTCTGTACCGAGTGTCTGCTTCCCGACGTTCTCGGCTTGCCCGCGACCAGCGGGCGAATGCGTACACCGCGCCAGCGGCCGCACCCACCGCGCCGCCGTAGAGGAACCACATACCGGCGAGGGTGTCCGTCACGATCACGCTGCCGCTGGCCGTGACGCTGGTGAGCACCAGGGCGACTATAATCCAGCCCGCCGCCGGGAGGACGCCGCCTAGCGCCGTGCGCATGCCCCAGGATCCGAGCACGCAGCTGACCAGGATGGCGACGTCAAACAGGATGGCCGCCAGCGGCGCCGGCCCGCGGCTGAACTGGAAGGCCCCGACGAGAGCCTGCACGCCACCGAGGAGGAACAGCGCGACGTAGCCAGCTGTCGTCACGGCCGCCCAAGTGCCGGGACTGTGGCCGGCGCTCGAGTCGCGGCTGGTGTTCACGCTCCGAAGGCTAGCCGAGCCTGCGCAGCACCCTGGGCGGCATGCCGCCTCGCTAGCAGCCGGGCTAGCCGAGGCCGGCAAACAAGTCGGTTTCCCTGCCGTCAGGCCCCGCGTCAGCACCCCCGGGCCCAGCCAGCAGCGTGTAGTACTCCGTGCCGAGTGCCTTGCGGCCGACTAGATCAGACAGCGCGAAGAACGGGCTGTCCACCGCGATCTGGGTGCCGTGCGCGTGCATCGCGGCGATCTTGGCGCCCAGGTAGTCCGTGGCGTTGATCTGCGTGGTCACGTTCGCGTCGTCAGTGCCGAACGGTAGCCCTTCGACCGAGGACACCCGGCTGAACTCGACGCCTCCGACCTGGCCACCGGCGGAATCCTCCGCCAGCAAGGCCATCGCCTCGACGAGCACAGACCTGGGTACGGCCGTGGCGTAGAACTTGCTCACCAGACCGTCGGCCAGATCGAAAGCTCGCAGCGACACTCGGTGCGCCTGAATGTGGTCGGGGTGGCCGTAGAAGCCGCGCGCGTCGTAGCTGACCAGCACCTGCGGACGGACCTCGGTGATGACAGCCAGCAGCTCGCGGGCGGCCTCATCCACGTCAGCCAGCCAGAAGCAGCCAGGCAGGTCGTTCGTCGCGGTTCCCATCATCCCCGAGTCACGCCAGCGGCCCGGCCCGCCGAGGAACCGGTGATCGGTGACGCCCAGCGCCTGGCACGCGGCGGCCAGCTCCCCGATCCGGTATTCGCCCAGCCCGCCGTCACGGTCATACGCCAGGTGGGCCAGCTCGGGCGGGATCACCTCACCCAGCTCGCCGAGCGTGCAGGTGACGAGCGTCACCCGGGCTCCCTCGGCCGCGTACTTGGCCATGCTGGCGCCGGTCTCGATGGACTCGTCGTCAGGGTGGGCGTGCACAAAGAGCAGCCGCCGGTCGCCGGTGTCGATCACTTCGGCGAGCCTACCGGCCCGGCCGCCACGAGGTACCTGGCAGGATCAGGGGCGTGACGTCCTTCCCCCGCCAGGCAGCCCGTACCAAGAACTTCACCCTCGGCGCACCGCGTTCATTCCGGATCTCGCCTGACGGCGAGACCGTGCTGTTCCTGCGCTCCCAGGGCGGCACCGACTCGATCACGTGTCTGTGGGCACTGGACGTGGCGACGGGCCAGGAGCGGCTCATTGCCGACCCGGCCCAGCTGGGCGCCGCGGATGCCGTCGACGATCCGATCGAGAAGGCCCGACGGGAGCGAGTCAGGGAAGGCGCGAGCGGCATCGTGTCCTTTGCTACCGACCGCGCCTGTACCGTCGCGACGTTCCTGCTTGGCGGCGTCGTGTTCATGGCCGACCTGAGCCGGGGGGGCGCCGGCGTCCGGGCGCTCACCACGAGGACACCGGCCGCGGACCCGCGGCCGGACCCGACCGGCCACCTCGTCGCCTACGTCAGCGCCGGTGCGCTTCGGGTCCATGACGTCGCCACCGGCGAGGACCGGGCGCTGGCAGACGCCGCGGGTGCCGACGGGATCAGCTTCGGACTAGCCGAGTTCGTCGCCGCCGAGGAGATGGACCGCAGCCGTGGCTACTGGTGGGCGCCCGACGGTTCGGCAATCCTGGTCGAGCGCGTGGACGAGACCCCGGTCCGGGTCTGGCACATCGCCGACCCGGCGAACCCGGCCACCCCCGCGAGGGCCGTCCGCTACCCCGCCGCCGGCACTCCCAACGCCGCGACGTCGCTGTATGTGGCGACCCTGGCCGGCCGCCTCACCAAGGTGGACTGGGACGGCCAGGCATTTGAGTACCTGGTGACGGCCAGCTGGGAACGGGCGGGCTCCGGCCAGCCGCTGGTCGTCGTTCTGAGCCGCGATCAGAAGGCCATGCGCGTGCTCGCGGTCGATCCGGCTACCGGTGCGACCAGCGTGGTCCGGGCTGACTCCGATCCGCACTGGCTCGACATCGTCGTCGGTGTCCCGGCCACCACCGCTGACGGCCTCCTCGTCTGGACAGCCGACGTCGACGGCGCCAAGCGGCTGGTGCTCGGCACCGCGGCGGAGCACGCCGCCGGGACCGCGAAACCGGTCACCCCGACGGACATCAACGTGCGGGAAGTGCTCGCGGTCGACGGGAACAACATACTGTTCAACGGCACCGCGGAGGATCCGGCCTCGGTCTGTGTGTGGCTCGCCGGACCAGCCGGCCTGCGGCGGATCAGCCCGGCCGACGGCGTGCACGGCGGCACCGTGGCCGGCGGCACGGTGCTGCTGACGAGCCGAACACTGGCCACGGCCGACCCGACTGTCGCCGTGCTGCGGCCGGCCGCGAACGGGTCGCCCGAGCGGGTCGCCACGATCACGTCCGTCGCTGAGGTGCCGAGCCTGCCCGCTCCGCAACCCCGGCTAACCTGGTCGACCGGCTCAAGCCGCGTGCGCATGGCGATTCTGCTGCCGTCCTGGCACCAGCCGGGCAGCGGCCGGCTGCCGGTGCTGTGCGACCCGTACGGCGGTCCGCACGGCAAACGCGTCCAGGCTGCCGCCGCGCCGTACCTGGGCCCGCAGTGGTTCGCCGACCAGGGCTTCGCTGTCGTCATCGCCGACGGCCGCGGCACGCCGGGCCGCGGTCCGGCATGGGACCGGACGCTGGCGGGCGATCTAGCCGGCCCGGTGCTCGAAGATCAGGTCGAGGCAGTGCACGCGGCGGCGGAGCAGTGCGCCGATCTGGATCTGAGCCGGGTAGGTATCCGTGGCTGGTCCTTCGGGGGCTTCCTGGCGGCCCTCGCGGTGCTGCGCCGACCCGATGTCTTCCACGCGGCCGTGGCGGGCGCACCGCCAACGGACTGGCGGCTGTATGACACCTGCTACACCGAGCGCTATCTGGGCCATCCGGACACGCACCCGGAGAACTACGCGCGCAGCTCGCTCATAGCCGACGCGCCGAAGCTGACCAGGCCGTTGCTGCTCGTGCACGGACTGGCCGACGACAACGTCGTCGTGGCGCACACCCTCCGGCTGTCGGCTGCGTTGCTGGCGGACGGGCGGCCGCACAGCGTGCTGCCGTTGTCTGGCATCACGCACATGTCAGGGTCGCAGGAGGAGGTGGC
Organism: Streptosporangiaceae bacterium; assembly: GCA_030041275.1. Classification (GTDB taxonomy): domain Bacteria; phylum Actinomycetota; class Actinomycetes; order Streptosporangiales; family Streptosporangiaceae; genus JAJYUU01. The sequence continues at coordinate 18,298 of JASHOE010000007.1, read as the reverse complement.
GGAAAACCTGCTGCTGCTGCAGGTCGACTTCCTGCGCACCGCGCTGGGTATCAAAGACGCATGACAAGGCTGCTGATCGGCGGGTATTCCGGCGCCAAGGGCAAGGGTGCTGGCATCAGCGTGCTGGACGACGACCGGGTCACCGCGACAATCCCGGCCGACTCGCCCTCCTGGCTGGCGCGCCACCCGTCCCTGCCGGTGCTGTATGCAGTCGCCGAGACCGACGAGGGCCAGGTGCGCGCCTGGCGACTGGAGGACGGCGCGCCGGCAGAGCCGCTCGGCACCGGGGACACCGGTGGCGCTGAGCCAGCGCACCTGACCGTCGACCCCTCCGGCCGGTTCCTGGTCACCGCGAACTACACCGGTGGCAGCATCAGCGTGCACCGGCTCGGCCCGGACGGCAGCATCGGCGAGCGCACGGACCTGGTCCAGCACCAGGTGCATGGCGAGCACCCACGCCAGGACGCCGCCCACCCGCACATGATCCTTGCCGTCGCGGACCCAGCGGGAGGCTCCGGGCCATCAGCATCTGACGGGTCCCGGCTGCTGGTTACCGATCTCGGCGGCGACGCCATCTACTCCTACCGGTTGACCGGTGACGGCCGGCTGACCCAGGACGGGGTCATGGTCGCGCCCAGGGGATCCGGGCCGCGGCACGTGCTGCCGGTCGGCAACCGGTACTACGTCACGGCGGAGCTGAGCGGTCAGGTGCTGGTCTACGACGCTGGCCAGCAGCTGGCCGGCACGGTGCCAGCAAGCGCGAAGCCAGGCCCGAACCAGCCGTCCGAGCTCGTCAGCGATGGCCGCTACCTGTACGTGGCCAACCGCGGCCCTAACACCGTGGCCGTGTTCGAACTCCAGCCCGACGCCCCGCGCTACCTCGCAGAAGTCCCCACCGGGGACTGGCCGAGGCACATCGCGCTCGACGAGGAGAAGCTGTACGTCGCGAACGAACGCTCGCACCAGGTGTCGTGCATGGTGATCGACCCGGATACCGGCATCCCGGCGCAGTCGCTGACGATCGAGGTCCCGAGCCCGACGCACGTGCTGCCGTGACGCCGGGCGGAGCCGACGTCGACCGGGCCAGGGCCCGCGACCTCGGCATCGCTCCCGGAACGCTGCCGCCAGGCCTGCTCAACGCCATCACCGACGTGCCCGGCGTCCGGATCGGGCACGCCACGCTGATCGAAGGCGCGTCCATCAGGACGGGCGTCACCGCCATCGTCCACGACGCCCTGATCGGCACCGGCCCGGACGGCAGGCATCCGCTCCCGGCGGGCCTGGCCGTCTTCAACGGCTTCGGCAAGATGGTCGGCACCACGCAGATCACCGAGCTGGGCACGGTCGAGACCCCGGTACTCCTGACCGCGACGCTCTCGGTTTTCCGGGTCGCCGACGCGCTGCTGTCGTACCTGCACAAGCTGACCGCCTTCGCGGGCGACGGCACCCTGAATCCGGTGGTCGCCGAGACCAACGACGGGTACCTGTCCGATATCTGGGCGCGGCCCGTCGATCAGGGTCAGGTCCGGGCCGCGCTCGACGGGGCGGTCGCCGGACCGGTGGCCGAGGGCTGCGTCGGGGCCGGCACCGGCACCAGGGCGCTCGGTTACAAGGCCGGAATCGGCACCTCGTCGCGGCTGCTCGAGTTGTCCGCCGGGACCGGTCGGGCTGTCGTCGGCGCACTGGTCCAGGCGAACTTCGGCGGCGTACTGACGATCGGCGGCGTCCCGATCCCGCCGCCAGCCGGCTGGCCGGCCGACCCCGGGCCGACCGGCGGCAGCTGCGTGATCATTTTGGCGACCGACGTGCCGCTGGGGTCGCTTGAGCTAGGGCGGGTAGCGAACCGGGCGTTCGCCGGAATGGCGCGAGCCGGCTCGGACTTCTCTGGCCGCAGCGGGGACTATGCGCTGGCGATCAGCACCGCGGCCGGGCGAGCGGCGGAGTGGCCGGGCGGCCCCGTTACTCCAAAAGATCTTGATTTGCTGTTCACGGCGGCGATCGAGGCAACCGAGGAAGCCATACTCAACTCAGTGCTGACGGCCGTGACGACGACCGGCCACGACGGCCACGTCAGCCGGGCCGTCCCGGTGGGCCACGTGCGCGCGCTCCTGGCGCAGGCCGGGAGGCCGGGCGGTGGAAACGGCTTTATGTAGCCAGTGTCACACGCCGGGAAGGACCTGTCGGCGGCTGCGCGGTGGTATTCGTTGGAATAGGGTTTCCACGCGACGCGAGCCCGCATTCCGGCCGGCTGTTCGCCCTGATCCGGGCGGCGCCACCAGACCGCGAGCCGGGCCCGGGCCGATCCCAGTGAATTCCAGGGCGGAGACGTCGACGAATGACGCAAATAACGGACGCGCCGGCTAAGACAAGGGCGCAGATCAGCCAGAAGACGCTGCGCACCGATCCGTGGTGGCGCTCTCCGGCGCTGGTCGCGGTGCTGCTGACCATCTGGGTCGCGTACGCCACCGTGCACGTGTTCATCGGAAAGTACTACTGGGTGCCGCGATACCACTACCTGACGCCGTTCTACTCTCCGTGCGTCAGCGGTGAGTGCACGCCCGGCTCGGCCAGCCTCGGCACGTGGATCGGCAGCCTGCCCCCGATCATCCCGTACGCGTTCGTTTCGCTGCCGTTCGTGCTCGGCTTCCGACTCAGCTGCTACTACTACCGGCGGGCTTACTACCGCGCGTTCTGGCGGGCGCCGGCCGCATGCGCAGTGCGGGAGCCGCACGCGACGGACACCGGTGAGTCGCGCTTCCCGCTGCTCGGGCAGAACCTGCACCGGTACTTTTTCTGGGCTGCCGTCCTCATCGGGCTGCTGCTCACCTATGACGTGGCGCAGGCCTTCCGCGGGCCGGACGGCAACTTCGGCCTCGGCCTCGGCACCTTGATCATGCTGGCCAACGTAATCCTGATCTGGGGCTACACGCTGGGTTGCCACTCGTGCCGGCACATCACCGCCGGACGGCTGAACAACTTCAGTAAGCATCCAGTCCGATACTGGATCTGGACGAAGGTCTCCTGGCTGAACGCCCGGCACCTGCAGTTCGCGTGGGCATCGCTCGGCACGCTGATGCTCACCGACCTCTACATCTGGCTGGTGGCGGCCGGGGTGTTCAACGATCCGCGGATCTTCAACTAAGGCAGTGAGGCAGGCGACTTCACATGGCTGACATCGGGCACAGCGACGTGCTGCGGCTTCCCTACGACGTCGTGGTGATCGGCGCCGGCGGCTCTGGGCTGCGGGCGGCCATCGAGTCCCGGCTGGCGGGTAAGCGGACAGCGATCATCTCCAAGTCGCTGTTCGGCAAGGCGCACACGGTCATGGCCGAGGGCGGCTGCGCCGCCGCGATGGGCAACATGAACCCGAATGACAACTGGATGGTGCACTTCCGCGACACCATGCGCGGCGGAAAGTTCCTGAATAATCCGCGAATGGCCGAACTGCACGCCAAGGAGGCACCGGAGCGGGTCTGGGAGCTCGAGGCCTGGGGAGCGCTGTTCGACCGCACCAAGGACGGCAAGATCAGCCAGCGGAACTTCGGCGGCCACGAGTACCCCCGGCTCGCCCACGTCGGCGACCGCACCGGCCTGGAGATGATCAGGACGCTGCAGCAGAAGGTCGTCGCGCTGCAGCAGGATGATGCCAGGTCGCAGGGCGACCCCGAGGCAATGATCAAGGTCTACGCCGAGACCACCATCACGCGGCTGATCAAGGATGGCGAGGGCCGGATCGCGGGCGCGTTCGGCTACATCAGGGAGACCGGTCAGTTCGTGCTGTTCCAGGCGCCGACGGTGATCCTGGCCACCGGCGGCATCGGCAAGACCTTCAAGGTCAGCTCGAACTCGTGGGAGTACACCGGGGACGGCCACGCACTCGCCCTGCTCGCCGGCGCCAAGCTCATCAACATGGAGTTCGTGCAGTTCCACCCCACCCACATGGTCTGGCCGATATCGGTGCGCGGGCTTCTGGTCACCGAGTCGGTCCGCGGCGATGGCGGTGTGCTGCGCAACTCCGAGGGCCGCCGGTACATGTTCGGCTACGTGCCCGACGTGTTCCGCGCCCAGTACGCGGAGACCGAGGAGGAGGCGGACCGCTGGTACACCGACCCGGATCACAACCGCCGCCCACCCGAGCTGCTGCCGCGCGATGAGGTAGCCAGGGCCAACAACGCTGAGGTCAAGGCGGGTCGCGGGTCGCCGCACGGCGGCGTTTTCCTGGACATCGCCTCGCGGCTCCCGGCCGAGGAGATCCTCCGGCGGCTGCCGTCGATGTACCACCAGTTCAAGGAGCTCGCCGACGTCGACATCACCAAGGAGCCGATGGAGGTTGGCCCGGCCCAGCACTACGTGATGGGCGGCGTCGAGGTCGACCCGGACACGGGCGAGTCCGCCGTGCCTGGCCTGTTCGCGGCCGGTGAGGTGTCTGGCGGCATGCACGGCTCCAACCGGCTTGGCGGCAACTCGCTGTCCGACCTGCTGGTGTTCGGCCGGCGGGCCGGGGTGGGCGCGGCTGAGTACCTCGACCGGCTCGGGCCCAAGCTACCGGTGGCGGACGAGGGTGAGGTCGAGGCCGCGCAGGCCGAGGCGCTGGCGCCGCTGCAGCGCACCGGCGGGGAGAACCCGTACACGGTGCACAGCGAAGTCCAGGACACCATGAGCAACCTGGTGGGCATCATCAGGACCGAGGCCGAAATCAAGAAGGCCATCGCCGAGCTTGACACGCTGCGGGAGCGAGCCGAGAGCGTGTCAGCGGTTGGTGGCAGCGCCTACAATCCCGGCTGGCACATGGCGCTTGACCTGCGCAACATCATGCTCATGGCCGAGTGCGTCGCGGCGGCCGCCCTGGAGCGGCAGGAGAGCCGCGGCGGCCACACCCGCGACGACTACCCCGGCATGCGGCCCGACTGGCGCAAGGTCAACCTGGCCTGCTCGCTGGACGGCGACCAGGTCGTCATCACCCGGCAGCCGACCCCGTCGATGCGCGCTGACCTCCTCGCATTGTTCGACCGAGACGAGCTCAAGAAGTACCTGACCGAGGAGGAGCTGGCGGGCATCCCCGCCCCGGCTCCTGCCCCTAACGCCGCCGCGCCCACGACCGCGCCGGCGACCGAGGAGACGCACTGATGGCTTACCAGGCAGCGCTGCGAGTGTGGCGCGGGGATCACGGCCAGGGCGAGCTCGCGCCCTACACCGTCGAGGTGAACGAGGGCGAGGTTGTGCTCGACGTTCTGCACCGGCTGCAGGCGAGCCAGGCGAACGACCTCGCGATCCGGTGGAACTGCAAGGCCGGCAAGTGCGGATCCTGCTCGATGGAGATCAACGGCCGACCCCGGCTGGCGTGCATGACCCGGATGTCGACGTTCGCCGAGGACGAGGTCCTGACCATCACGCCGCTGCGCACCTTCCCGGTGATCAGGGACCTGGTCACGGACGTCTCGTACAACTACGAGAAGGCCAGGGAAATCCCGTCGTTCACCCCCGATCCCTCGGTGGGCCTCGGCGAGTTCCGGATGCAGCAGGTGGACGTGCAGCGCTCGCAAGAGTTCCGCAAGTGCATCGAGTGCTACCTCTGCCAGAACACCTGCCACGTCATCCGTGACCATCCCGAGAACGAACGGCCGTTCGCCGGCCCTCGGTTCCTCATGCGGATCACCGAGCTGGAAATGCACCCGGCCGACACCGCCGACCGGCGCGACATCGCCCAGGACGACTTCGGCCTCGGCTACTGCAACATCACCAAGTGCTGCACCGAGGTCTGCCCGGAGAACATCAAGATCACCGACAACGCGCTCATTCCGCTGAAGGAGCGCGTGGCCGGGCACAAGTACGACCCACTGGTGTGGCTCGGCAGCAAGATCTCCCGGCGCCCGAAGTCGCCCGGCACGCCGGCTGTGCCGGGCAAGAAGGCCTGACGACTCAGGAACCGCTTGCGTAAACGCCGAGGTCCCTGGTGATCTCGCTGGCTTTCGCGAGCGGATAGCTCCCCAGCTAGGAGGCTCTACCCGGCTCGCCGCCAGGGTGGGGCGGTAAGCCGGCACCCCGTCTGAGCATCTCGCGGGGCGGCTAGTCTGGCGTGGTTATTTTTCGACGTAACCCCGCGGTCATCGACGAGCGCGACGAGAGGCTGCCCATGACGGCGCACATGACGTACCCCGAGGCTCTGGTGGTCGGGTTCATTCAGGGCATCACCGAGCTCTTCCCGGTCTCCAGCCTCGGTCACAACGTCCTGATCCCGGCGCTGGTCGGGGGCAGTTGGGCCGCGGACCTCAACGTCGCGAAGCCGGAGTCGCCGTACCTGGCGTTCATCGTCGGACTGCACGTGGCGACCGCCATCGGCATCATGATCTACTTCTGGCGCGACTGGGTGCGGATCATCATCGGGTTCTTCACTTCGATCCGCGATCGCGACATCCGCAACCGGGATCAGAAGCTGGCGTGGATGGTGATCCTCGCGACGATCCCGGTGGGCCTCGCGGGCGTGCTGTTCGAGCACGAGTTCCGGGTGCTCTTCGGCAAGCCGGTCCGGGCGGCCATCTTCCTCATCATCAACGGCCTGATCCTGTTCGCCGGGGAGCGATTCCGAACGCGCCGGTCCAGGCAGGCCGACGCCGAACTGGAACAGCAGCGCGTCGCGGCCGTGCTCCACCGCGAGCCGGCTCCGCCCGAGCGCGAACGCGTCGGTAGCGCTCAGGGAACCTCGTCGGCAGCAACCCCCGCCGCCGCGGGCGGCGCCGCGGGCGGCGGGCCGCCGATGGTCCCGGCCGGACACGCCGCCATGCGGCAAGACGAGATCGATCGCGCGATCGCAGCGGACGAGCGGCTGACCCAGCGCAGTTACCTCGATGCCGTGCTCATCGGCGCCGCCCAGATCCTCGCGCTGCTGGCAGGCATCAGCCGCGACGGCGTGACCATGGTCGGGGGCATGTTCGCCGGACTGTCGCGGGAGGACGCCGCCAGGTTCGCGTTCCTCCTCGCCACGCCGGTCATCTTGGCCGCGGGCGCGCTCAAGGTGCCCGACCTGATCACGTACGGCCACGGCATCTACGGACAGATCCTGGCTGGCAGCATCCTGTCCGGCGTGGGCGCGTACGTCTCGGTGCGATTCCTGGTCCGCTATTTTCGCACCAGGACACTGACCCCCTTCGCGTTCTACTGCGTGATATTCGGCCTCGCCAGCGTGCTCTACCTCCAGCTCAAGTAGCTGTTCTCGCCGCCTTCGGCCGGCCCGCGGTCAACTCCCTGGAGCTTTCGACCAACTTCGTGGAGGTTGCGATCGAAATACCGTGCGTTTTGATCCTGTTTGGTACTCCCAAACCTCCATGATGTCGGCTCAGTAGCTCGCGATTGGCCCCGATGCGCGGTGTCGCGCACGCCAACGATGCGTAGCGTGTCAAATCACGCACATAGTGTCAGTATTGTGAAGTTATGTCGGCACCTGAGGCTCCCGTCCCGCTGTCCGCTGTAGCGCTCCGGCTGGCGGACGAGGTCGGCTACTCGGTACTGGATTGGGTGGCCCAGGGCGACCTCTCCGCGGCTGCCGCGCTAGACCAGCACGTTGCCGCGGTCCGTGCCGCGCTCGCCACCTGTCGGCCCGCTGAGCCCGGCACGGCCAGGATGGCCGGCCTGGTCGCCGGCCACGCGGCGCGGACCGATGCCGGCCCGCCCGCTGCTAGCCGGGCTCGCTGCCCTGACACGCCGTTCGCCGACACCGCGTGGCACACCGACGAGGCGCCGCCGCTGCGCCTGCTGCTGCACTATGCGTGCGGCTTCGTCGAAGCCGCGGTCCGCGCCGACTGGTGGCCCAAAGAGAGCGAGACCGAGGCCGAGGCGACGGACTTCGAAGCCCTCCGGCTGGCGGCGGTCTGCCAGCTCATCAGGAAGGCTGAGCTCGCAGCGGCGCTGCCACCCGACCTGCGCTAGCGCCTCGGGGCTTCAAGGAGCGCTCCCGGCTCAGCTAGCGCGTCCAGCGAGCCGCGCTGACGGCCCCCAACCGCGGCCGCGGCCCCAACCGCCGCCGCGGCCGCAACCGCCGCCGCGGCCCCAACCGCCGCCGCGGCCAGCGTTACCGGCGCCGAGCGCGCTGACGACCCCGTTCCTTCGCATCAAGGGTCGCCTTGCGCATCCGCACTGCCGTGGGCGTGACCTCGACGCACTCGTCGTCGGCGCAGAACTCCAGCGCCTGCTCAAGGCTGAGCAGCCGGGGCGGGATGAGCCGCTCGAGCTCCTCGGCGGTGGATGACCGCACGTTCGTGAGCTTGCGCTCCTTGGTGATGTTCACGTCCATGTCGTCGGGGCGCGAGTTCTCCCCCACGATCATGCCCTCGTACACCTCGGTGCCGGGCTCAAGGAACAGGCTGCCGCGCTCCTGCAGCGAGAACATCGCGTAGGTGGTCGCGGCACCGGTGCGGTCCGCCACCAGCGACCCCGTCGCCCGCGCGCGCATGTCCCCGGACCACGGCTCGAAGCCCTCGAACACGTGGTGCATGATGCCCGTGCCGCGGGTCTCGGTGAGGAACTGGGTCCGGAACCCGATCAGCGCACGCGACGGCACGGTGAAGTCGAGCCGCACCCAGCCGGTGCCGTGGTTCGACATGTTGTCCATCCGGCCCTTACGCACGGCCAGCAGTGAGGTGACGGTGCCGAGGTACTCTTCCGGGCAGTCCACCGTCAGCCGCTCGACCGGCTCGTACAGTTTCCCGTCGATCTCGCGAGTCACCACGGTGGGGCGGCCCACGGTAAGCTCGTAACCCTCCCGGCGCATGGTCTCGACCAGCACGGCGAGGGCCAGCTCACCACGGCCCTGCACCTCCCAGGTGTCAGGGCGGTCGGTCGGCTGCACGGTGAGCGAGACGTTGCCTACCAGCTCGCGGTCGAGCCGGTCCTTGACCATGCGCGCCGTGACCTTCGACCCCTTGACGGTGCCGACCAGCGGCGACGTGTTGACGCCGATCGTCATCGAGATGGCCGGCTCGTCCACGGTGATCAGCGGCAGCGGTCGCGGGTCCTCTGGGTCGGCCAGCGTCTCGCCGATCATGATGCCGCTGATGCCGGCCACCGCAATGATGTCGCCCGGGCCAGCCGACTGTGTCGGCACCCGGTCGAGGGCCTCGGTGCGGAACAGCTCGGTGATCTTTACCCGCTCCACTGAGCCGTCTCGGCGGCACCAGGCGACCTGCTGGCCCTTGCTGATCTCGCCGCTGAACACCCGGCACAGCGCGATCCGGCCGAGGTAGGACGACGCGTCCAGGTTGGTCACCCACGCCCGCAGGGGCGCAGCCGGGTCGTAGGTCGGCGCAGGCACCGCCTCGCGCAGCACGTCGAACAGCGGCTCGAGATCCGGTGAGTCCGGCAGCGTGCCGTCCTCGGGCCGGTTCAGCGAGGCCAGCCCCGCCCGCGCCGAGGCGTACACAATCGGAAACTCGATCTGTTCCTCGGTGGCATCGAGGTCGAGGAAAAGCTCGTAGCACGCGTCGACGACTTCGGCGATCCGCGCATCGGGCCGGTCCACCTTGTTGATCACGAGGATCACCGGCAGTCCAGCCGCGAGCGTCTTGCGCAGCACGAACCGGGTTTGCGGCAGCGGACCCTCGCTGGCATCCACCAGCAGCAGCACGCCGTCGACCATGGACAGCCCGCGCTCCACCTCGCCGCCGAAGTCAGCGTGTCCGGGTGTGTCGATGATGTTGATCGTCAGGCCGCCGTGCCGCACCGCGGTGTTCTTGGCCAGGATCGTGATGCCCTTCTCCCGCTCCAGGTCGTTGGAATCCAGCACGCGCTCGGCCACGTGCGCGCCGGCCCGGAAGGCGCCTGACTGCCAGAGCATGGCGTCGACCAGCGTCGTCTTCCCGTGGTCGACGTGCGCCACGATGGCCACGTTGCGCAGATCGGCGCGCGAGGCCAGGGCTGGTATCACGCTGGTGGGCATACGAAAAGACTCCAGAAAAGCGAAGGGGAACGCCGGAAGTCCGGCTCACCGCCCATTGTAGTCGGGCGGCCAAGTCAGCCCGCAGGTCCGGCAGGCGATGCGGACGCATATAGAAACTACGTTCGAATCTCGCTATTCTGGAGCCGTGGCAGCGACGCAGATGCCAGCCGGGTGGCCGTCCGGGGTTCACCCACCTGGCTCACCCGACTTCGAGCGAACGGCGGTGAGCTGGCTGCTCGACGTCGTGCCGCCGGACTACCGACTGCACGGAGTGCTGGTGCGTCATCCGCTGGCGCTCGCGGCGCTCGCCCGGCATCACGTGGCGGCCTGCGTCGAGGGCGCCAGAGATGGTTACCGGTGCGCGCGAGCCGAGCTGGGCAAGGACCTGCCGCCTGGTGGCCTGGCGGCCGTGCTCGCCGCTTATCAGGCCGAGGGGCGCAGGCTCGTGACCACGGCCCGCGCAGTGGACCTCATCGGCCGCGCGCTGCGCGGCGAGACGTTCGTGCCGCAACTGGGCGGCGCCAGGCCGGCTGTCGGGTCGCCGGCGCCCGTAGCACAACCAGCGCCCTGACCGTCTCGCCCCACTTCTCGCCAGGCACGCGGCCGGGGGCGGCACTAGGGCTGCCGTAGCGCCGGGATGACCGGGGCAAAGGTCCGCATGAACGGCCCGTGCACGGTGATGTAGGAGTAACCCCAGCGCTCCCGGCTGCGACGTAGCTGCGCCGCGATCTCGTCGACGGTTCCGATCAGCAGGAACGGTGACTCGAGCGTCTCCTCAACCGTCGGCACCGCGCGCTCGTCGGTGACACCGAGGGACTCGAAGTGCTCGCGATCCTCGGCCACCAGGTCCTCGGCGGCGGCGCGCCGGTCGTCCGTGATAACCACGGCCTGCACGAGCAGGTGCCACTCGATCTCGTCCGCCCGCGCGCCGGCGTGCGTCCGGGCGAACGCCACCCGCTCGTCCACCTCTGCCACCGTCGCCAGTCGGAATGTGCCGGGTGGCTGTCCTTTGACCTGGTAGGCCCCTGCCACGCCGATGATCTGCGCGTGCTCGCCAGCGATTCGCAGCACGGAGTCCCCGGTGCCACCGACGAGCAACGGCGGACCGTATCCGCCGAATCCGGCTCGCTGCACCGGCTTTGGTCCGGCCTCGCCGCGGCCAAGCTGGGCGAACTCGGTGCTGAACAACCGCTGCAATTCGCCGATCATCCGCTCGAGGGCCGCCGCCCGGGCGGAGGGACCCGTCCAGCCGATGCCAGCCTCGTCGAACTCCCACTTCATGTGGCCGGAGCCGAGCCCCAGATCCAGGCGGCCGTCGGTCAGGATGTCGGCGGTGGCGACCTCCCTGGCCAGCAACGCCGGGTTCCAGAACGCGACGTTGAGCACCAAGGTGCCGACGCGCATCCGCTGCGTTGCCTCCGCGGCGGCGACCAGCAGCGGGAACGGGGCTGGGATGCCGAGGTGATCGGCGGCGAAGACGCTGTCGTAGCCGTATTCCTCGCCCTCGCGGCACTCGGCCACGAACTCCGCGCGGCTCGTGATGCCGAACACGTTGTACGAGAACCGGAAGTCGTGCATGACTCACTGTCGCTCGGCGAGGCGGCTGCCGCGACCGACTCTGCTGACAGCAGACGCCTGCCTGCAGCACGGCGACATACCCGCGCGGCTCCGACTGATCCAGCCCAACCGGCGAGGTCGAGGCTCTCCCTTCGTGCGTGCACATGACCTCCACCGCGCCTCCATGTCGCCCGGCTGTTGTCGATGGGCAGTGGTTATTACTCGTCCGTAGCGAGGGGAGGCGGGCACGCAGCTCAGGCATCCGAGCGGCAGTCTCACCAGGCGTACCATCGTGGTGAGCCTGCTTCTGTCTGCCCTGATCGCGGCTGCATTCGCGTTCCTGGCCATGGCCATCGACGCGCTGCGCGACTCCGAAGCGCGGGCGAATCACGCGCTGGAAGTGACGGTCGCCGCGAATCATCTGCACCGTGCCGTCCTCGCCGCCGAGGCCACCGAGCGGGCCTACGTCATCACCAGGGCTCCTCAGTACCTCCAGGAGTGGCACCGGATCCAGGCGGGATACGCGCGCGACGCGGCCGAGTTCGCGCGCGTGGTGGGCGACGGGGACCTGCGGCTCCTCGCCGGCCAGATCACGGCGGCAAGCAATGCATACCTCAGGGGCTACGTCGCCCCGCTGATCACCATGGTGCAGCGCGATCCGGCGTCCGCGCAGTCGGTGGCGGTCACCGACGAGGGACAGCGCCAGGTCAACGCCTTGCGGACGCAGTTCGACCGGTTCATCAGCGGGGAGCAGCAGGTCTTCGATCAGCATCATCGTCAGGCCGACGCCGCCGCCACCCGAGCCATCGTCGCGGCGTCAGCCAGCGTCGTGGGCTCGATCATGCTGATCCTGGCCTCGGGGGGCTACCTCGCGCGGTGGGTTGTTCGTCCGGTGCGCCGACTGTCGGTCATGGCGGGCCGGGTGGCTGCCGGCGACCTGACCGTGCGGATGCCCGAGGCGGGGCCAGCCGAGGTTGGCGCGCTGGAGCGCTCCTTCAACACCATGACCCGGTCGCTCGAGGCCAGCCGCGACGAGCTGGCGGCCTCTCGGGCCAGGATCGTGGCGGCGGCCGATGAGGCCCGGCGCAGGATCGAGCGCGACCTGCACGACGGGATCCAGCAGCGACTGATCTCGCTCGCCCTCGGCATCCGCGCCAGGGAGTCCGGCGGGGCGCCCGGCTGGGAGGATCTGGCGCGTACCGCTGAGGGCCTGGCCGACGCGAGCGACGAGCTACGGGAAATCTGCCGGGGCCTGCACCCGTCGGTCCTGGAGAAGGGCGGCCTTGCCCCTGCGCTGCGCGCACTGACCCACCGATCCAGCGTGGATGTCCAGCTCAGCACGCAGGTCAGCGGAAGGCTTCCACAGCATGTCGAGGCCGCCGTCTACTACGTGGTGTCCGAGGCTCTCACTAACGCAACGAAGCACGCGGGCGCATCCGTCGTCGAGGTCGATGTCCGCGTGGCAGGTGACGAGCTCCGGCTGCTGGTGCGCGATGACGGTCAAGGCGGGGCAGCAGTCGGGGAAGGTTCCGGACTCATCGGCCTGCTCGACCGCGTCGAGGCCGCAGGCGGCACGATGGAAGTCGAGAGCCCGCCTGGTGCGGGCACGACCCTGCGGGTCACGGTCCCCCTTGATGGCCGAGAGCACAGATCCGAGAGAGCGCCTGGTCGGTCTGCCACCAGTCGGTCCGGTGCCGCGCCTTAGCGAGGGTAGTCGCGCCTCGTGCAGCTCGCGGCCGGCGGCGTGGTAGACCAGGGTGGCCGGGTGCAGCGCGGCCGTGAACTCGTCGCGGGCTCGTGCTGCCGAACACCTCGGACGAGAACCGGAAGTCGTGCGCATGAGTAGCGGATGGGCGACGCACGACATCGAGATGACCGCCACGCGCGTCGTGAAGCGGTTCCGCTCTTGCAGCGACCGCGAGCCAGAGCGGGAGTGGCGGGCACTGCTGCTGCTAATGAGATACGCGCCAGACCTGGCGCCCGCTCCGCTGTTCGCCGACCTGACAGGCGAGCCGCCTGTAGTGGTGATGTCCCGGCTGCCCGGCGAGCCGCTGCGCGGCGCGCGGGTGCGGCCCGAGCAGATCAAGGCGATGGCGCGCACGGTGGCAGGGCTGTTTGCTGCGGTACCCGCCGCGATAGCTGGTCAGCTTCCTGACCGCCGGTGGAATCAGGGCGAGGTCGAGCGCACGATCCGCCACTGGGCGCGAGAGCTGCCGGCCAGTGCGCCAGACGCCATCGTCGCCGCCGTAGGCGACGGGCTGCGCTGGCTGGACACAGGTCCGCGGAGCCTGGCCGCGGCCGCGGAAGCGCCGGCCATTCTCGGCCAGGCGGACGGCAATCTGGCTAACTTCCTGTGGGACGGCGGACGTGTCCGCGTCGTCGACTTCGAGGACTCCGGCCGCAGCGACCGCACGTACGAGCTGGCGGACATCGTCGAGCACGTTGCCGCCTGGGTGGACACCGAGTTTGATGCAGCGCTCTTCCTCTCGCATTTCACCCTGACCGGGCTCGAGGCGCGACGGCTCCGCGATAGCCGCCGCCTGTTCGCCTTGTTGTGGCTGCTAGTCCTGGCCCTCGAGGACCCAGGGCGCCCGCGCAATCCGCCGGGAACCGCGGTGCGGCAGGCCAAACGTCTGCTTTCGCTGCTTTCGTAACGAGAGTCGCCTGGCGTGGCGCGCATCCCGCGCGTTGCCTTAAGGTCTGGGCATGGCCGACCCACAGTCCACCAGCGGCGGGCGGAGCGATCTGCCTGCCACCATCGCGGGCGAGGAACTCCGCGCATCACACGCGGACCGTGATCAGGTGGTGGAAGTGCTGCGGGTAGCCGCCGGCGACGGCCGACTGTCCTCGGAGGAGCTGGACGACCGACTCGAACGTGCGCTGACCGCCAGGACCTATGCCGAGCTCGCGGCGCTGACCACCGACCTGCCGGCCACGCTTGGTGTTGGTGTCGCGCGATCCGGTGCGGTTGCTGCCGCGGCGAAGGATCTGGTCCGGATCCATGTCAGTGGCAGCAGCGTCAGCCGAGATGGCCACTGGGTAGTGCCGAAGGAACTGGACGTCAAGGTGAAAGGCGGCGGCGTGACGCTGGACTTCACCGAAGCGGTGATCACGCAGCCACTGCTGCGCATCACCGCCGAGGTGAAAGGCGGCGGACTCCGGCTGATCACCAGGCCGGGCATCGTGGTTGACGCGGATGACATCTCGGTGCACGGCGGGAGCGTCAGCCTGCCCGAGCCGCCCGGAGCTGGGTTCCCCGTCGACTTGCGCATCGAGATCGTCGGTTCTGTTCGCGGTGCAGGTATCACCGCCGGGCCGCCCTCTCCGCCCCGCCGACCGCGACGTACCTTCTGGCAGTGGCTACGCCGCGCCCCGCGCCCGCCCGCCATCGCCGCCTAGCGCGATCCGGCGGAACCCTGCTCCGTGACCATGGCAGGGAGCGCCGCGCCGTGGGTAGATAGCCCTCGTTGGGCCGTTAGTCAGGCACGGAGCAAGTCTAGATGTCGAGCACAAGGGGGGATTTAGGTGCACTTCGTCGTTCTTGCAACCCACTCGCCCGAGATATGCCCTACGAGCAACGCCAAGACGAAAGCACTGCTGCTGGAGCTGGCGCCGCAGATACCCAGCATCGCCCAGAAGCACGGCGTGAACATTCTGGCAGGACCGCTCGTCAACCGCGAGCACATGTCCGTGACGGTCGTGGAGACCGATCGCGCCGACGGCCTGGATGACTTCCTGGTTGATTCCCGGCTCGCCCAGTGGAATCAGATCCATATCCTGCCTTCGCGTTCTCTGCAGGAGGGCCTGACGGAGATCCAGGAAGGCACCTCGCTGTTCTGAGGTCCGCCTCCTGGTTACGCAGCCGTAGCGCCGGGCCCAGGAGTTGTGCTCGCAGTTCTCTCGTGGGCCTTGCTCTCACTTCTCTCGTGGGCCTGGCGCTCTAACCGGTAGCCTGACGAGGTGCATCAGGCGGCGAACGGGTCTGATCAGCTTGAGTTGTCTGGATGGCCGCCGCCGTCTGGCGGCGCTGAGCGACTGCTCAGCGAGTTGAGCTGGCCAGAGCCGCGGGAACAACTATGACCGATCGGCCGACGATCTTCGTCACCGGAGCGACCGATGGCCTGGGCCGGGCGCTCGCCGAGCGCCTCGCCGCCGACGGTGCCACACTGCTGCTGCACGGCCGGGACCAGAGCAGGCTCGACCGGACGGCCACGGAAATCGCCGACCACGCGAACGTCAGCAAGCCTCGCACCTTCCGCGCCGACCTGGCCGATCTCAGCCAGGTCCGCAGGCTGGCCGCTGACGTCCAGCGGGCCACTGATCGGCTGGAGGTGTTTGTCAGCAATGCCGGGATCGGGTCAGGGGAGCCTGACGGGCACGACCGGCGCACCAGCGCCGACGGCTACGAGCTGCGGTTTGCCGTCAATTACCTCGCCGGGTTCCTGCTGACCATCCAGCTGCTCCCCCTGCTGCAGGTGTCGGCGCCAGCGCGCATCATCAACGTCGCCTCCCTCGGCCAGCAGCCGCTGGACTTCGACGACCTGATGCTGGAGCGCGACTACTCGGGCATCCGCGCCTACTGCCAGAGCAAGCTCGCCCAGATCATGTCCGGTTTCGAGCTGGCCGAGCGGCTGCCTGCGGACCAGGTAACGGTGAACAGCCTGCACCCCGCGACCTTCATGCCCACCAAGATGGTGCTGGCCGAGCGCTCTAGCGTGGACACGCTCGAAACCGGCGTCGCGGCCACCGAGCGATTGGTCGTCGAGCCGGCGCTGGCCGGGGTGACCGGCCGGTTCTTCGACCGGCAGCGGGAGGCCAGAGCGGACGCGCAGGCGTACGACCCGGCCGCTCGAGCGCGGCTGTGGCAGGTCAGCCTGGAGCTGACCGGCCAGGCCGAAACCTGACAGGCCGAAACCTGACAGGCCGAAACCTGATCAGCCGACGTCCGGGGACAGCGAAACGTCCGGATGAGGCGCATCATCGGCGGGCGGCACCGCCCTGACCGGCGACAGCCAGCCGACGTCGGGCACGTACTCCCTGAGTACCTTGGCTGGCACGCCGCCCACGACGGCGTAGTCGGGCACGGTGCCGCGGACGACCGCCCCCGCGGCCACCACCACGTTCCGGCCGATCACCGAGCCCGGCAAGATCACGGCGCCGGTGCCTAGCCAGGTCCCCGCGCCAATGCTGACGCTGCTGTTCACCGGCCACTGCCGCCCGACCGGCACGTCGAGGTCGGCGTAGCTGTGGTTTTGATCGGTGATGTACACATAGGGGCCGGTGAAGACGTCCGGGCCGATGTCGATGGAGTAGTGCGCGACGATGTGGCTCCCGCGGCCGATGACGCACCGGTCCCCGACCCGCAGCACCGGCTCGGGGCCGAGATCAAGGCCAGGCGCCATGCCCGCACAGAGGGTGACCAGCTCGGCGATCATGCACTGATCGCCGACTTCGATCCACCGCTCGCCGTAGACGGCACCCGTCGGGAACGCCATAAGCGAGCCCGGACCGAACGTCGCGAACCTGCGCCCCGCCGCGGACTCGGCCGTCACTGTGCCCGCCTGCCGGATTCGCTGCCAGCCGTCCTGTATCAGGCCAGCGATCAGCGCCCGTCGGCGCCTGGCGAGCGACTGCTTCCACGCCATGGCCGGTAACGGTACCAGCAGCCTGGCCCTCTCAGCCCGGTCGCGACTCAGGCCTGGCGGGCAGTAGCGGCGAGCTGGCCGCACGCTCCGTCAATCTCCCGGCCTCTGGTGTCGCGCACGGTCACCGGAATACCCCGGGCAGCGAGCCGGTGCTCGAACTCGGCCGCGACAGCCGGGTCCGAGGCGGTCCATTTCGATCCGGGCGTCGGATTGAGGGGGATGAGGTTGACGTGTGCGAGTCGCCCGGCCAGCAAGTCGGCGAGCAGCTCAGCCCGCCAGGCGTGGTCGTTGACGTCGCGGATCATCGCGTACTCGATGGAAATCCGCCGGCCGGTCTCGGCCGCGTAGTCGAAGGCCGCATCGAGTACCTCAGCGACTGGCCAGCGCCGGTTGACCGGTACCAGCTCATCACGGAGGTTGTCATCCGGCGCGTGCAAAGACACCGCCAGCCGCACCGACAGGCCCTCAGCGGCGAGCTTGCGGATCGCGGGTACCAGCCCCACCGTGGACACGGTCACCGAGCGCTGCGAGATGCCGAGGCCGGCCGGGGCGGGCTCGATGATCCGCCGCACCGCAGTGAGCAGGCTGGAATAGTTGGCGAGCGGCTCGCCCATGCCCATGAAGACCACGTTCGAGAGCCGACCAGGTCCGCCCGGTACGGCTCCCGACGCCGTCGCCCGCGCGCCGGCCACCACCTGCGCGACGATCTCGCCCGCTGACAGATTCCTCGTCAGCCCGGCCTGGCCGGTCGCACAAAACGGGCACGCCATGCCGCAGCCGGCCTGCGAGGAGACGCACAGCGTGACCCGGTCCGGATAGCGCATGAGCACCGACTCGACAAGCGCACCGTCGAGCGCCCGCCACAGCACCTTGCGCGTCGTGCCGCCGTCGCAGTCCTGCTCGCGCTCAACCGCGAGCAGTTGCGGCAGCAGCGCCGCCGCCAGCTCCGCCCGCGCGGGCGCCGGCAGGTCGGTCATGTCAGCCGGGTCGTCAGTCAGCCGCCCGAAGTAGTGCCGGGCCAGCTGATCAGCCCGGTAACCGGGCTGCCCCAGCGCCTCCACGGCGGCGCGGCGGGCCGGCGGATCGAGATCGGCGAGATGCCGCGGCGGGCGGCTCCGGCGGCCGCGCGGCGCAGCCACGAAGCGGCCACCGACACCGGCCGGCTCGG
>JASHOE010000292.1 GCA_030041275.1 Streptosporangiaceae bacterium | reverse complement strand
GCCGCGCAGCGCGGCGCCTCGCTCACCGGTGGCGCGGCTGGCGGTGGCTGGCTGGCAGGCGTGCCGGCCTCGCCCGAGCTGCTGGCCAAGGTGGCCGACCTCCCCCCGGCAGACGACTCCCCCCGGGTCGACGACGCCTTCGCGCGCGCTCCGGCGCCGAACTTTACCCTTCGCCGGCTGCTCAGGCCGTTCGCCATCGCGCTGCTCATCGGCCTGATTCTGGACGGCCTCGACGCGCTCGCTAGCACCGTCATGCCGCTGCTGGTCCGCGGCGGCATCGACAACGGGGTTGAGCGGACCGCGCTCAGCGTCGGCGCGCGGTTCCAGATCATCCTCCTGGTCTCGGTCATCGGCCTGGCCATCGTGCTGGCCGACTGGGTGGTGAACTGGCAGCAGACCAAGGTGGTGGGCCGTAATGGCGAGCGGCTGCTCTACACGCTGCGCGTGAAGATCTTCGCCCACCTGCAGCGACTCGGCCTCGACTTCTATGAGCGCGAGCTGACCGGCCGGATCATGACCAGGATGACGACTGACGTCGACGCGCTGTCATCGTTCTTCCAGACCGGCCTCATCACGATGGTCAACTCGGTGCTGACGTTCCTCGTCGTGCTGGTGCTGATGCTCATCATCAACGTGCGACTAGGGCTGATCCTCTGCACGGTGCTGCCGGTCCTCATCGCCGCCACCGTGGTATTCAGGCGCAAGTCGTCGCGCGCGTACACCGAGGCGAGAGAGAAGGTCAGCGTCGTCAACGCTGACCTGCAGGAGAACGTAGCGGGCCTGCGCGTCGCTCAGGCCTACCGGCGGGAACAAGTCAACTCGCAGCGGTTCGCCGGACTGTCGGGCGCCTACCGGGTGTCCCGGCTGCGCGCCCAGCGCATGATCGCGGTGTACTTCCCGTTCGTTCAGGCGCTGTCCACGATCGGCGGCGCGGTCGTGCTGCTCGCCGCGGCCAGCGAGATCCACAACGGTGCGATCACCGTCGGCAGCCTCATCGCCTATCTGCTCTGGGTGGACTCGCTGTTTGCACCCGTGCAGCAGATGTCCCAGGTGTTCGACGGATTCCAGCAGGCCAACGTCGGGCTGCAGCGGATCAAGGGTCTGTTGCAGACACCGACCAGCACCCCGCCGGCCGAGCATCCGGTGCGGCCAGGCCGGCTCACCGGCGCGATCGAGCTAAGCGATGTGCACTTCGGCTACTCCGGGCAGCGATCCGAGGCAATCGGCGGCGTCAGCCTGTCCATCGCGCCGGGCGAGACGGTCGCCCTAGTCGGCCAGACCGGCGCCGGAAAGTCCACGCTGGTCAAGCTCATCGCCCGGTTCTACGACGTCACGTCGGGCAGCGTCGCGATCGACGGCAGAGACGTCCGGGAGTACGACCTGCCTGCCTACCGGCAGCAGCTCGGCGTGGTGCCACAGGAGCCGTACCTGTTCGCCGGCACGGTCCGCGACGCCATCGCCTACGGGCGCCCGGCTGCCACCGACGCCGAGGTGGAAGCCGCGGCTCGCGGTGTGGGCGCGATCGAGATGATCTCCCGGCTGTCCGGCGGGTTCCGGCACGAAGTGGCGGAGCGCGGCCGCAACCTCTCCGCCGGGCAGCGCCAGCTCATCGCGCTGGCCAGGGCCTATCTGGTAGATCCCGCCATCCTGCTGCTCGACGAGGCCACCGCGGCGCTCGACCTCGCGGCCGAGGCTGAGGTGAACCGGGCAACCGAGCAGCTGGCGGCGCGCCGAACGACGCTCGTCGTGGCGCACCGGCTGACCACCGCAGCCAAGGCCGACCGCATCGTGGTGCTGTCCGGCGGCAAGATCGTCGAGACCGGAACGCACGACGCGCTTCTCACGGCCGGCGGCAGCTACGCAGCGATGTGGGCGGCCTTCACCGGCGAGGCCGAACTCGTCGGCTGACTCAGCGCGCTGAGGCCGCCGCATCCTGGGGGGCGGGGTTTCGGGTCTGCGATGCTTGCCCGATGGAACAGCGGATAAGCCTGGTAACGCTGGGCGTGGCGGACCTGGGCCGGGCCCGGTCGTTTTACGAGGCCCTCGGCTGGCGCGGCGCGCAGCAGCCAGACGACGAGGTGTGTTTCTTTCAGGCGGGCGGGATAGCTTTCGCCTTGTGGACGGCCCTCGGCGGTCACGGCGCGCCCGGCATCGAACTGGCCCACAATGTGCGCTCGCCGCAGCAGGTCGGCGCGGTGCTCGCCGAGGCTGAACGCGCGGGCGGCACTATTGTCCGGCCGGCGGGCCACGCGGACTGGGGCGGCACCACTGGCGCGTTCGCCGATCCCGACGGCTACGTGTGGGAGGTTGCGCACAACCCGGACTGGGTCCTCGGCGACGACGGAAGCGTCACCATCTGAGCTCAGGCGGCCTTCGCGGCGCGGCGCCACGCTTCGAGCGCGGCCCCGATGTCAGCCGCGCCGACACCGACGTGGGTCAGCATCCGCACCCTGCCGCCGACGATGGTGACCAGCACGCCCTCGGCGGCCAGCAGCTCGCGCCACTGCACCGCGTTCCGGCCCGTGCCGGATACGTCGGCGAACACAATGTTGGTCTCCACCGCGGCCGGATCGACGCCGCCCGGCAGCAGCTCGGCAAGACCCGCCGCCAGCGTCTGGGCGTTCGCGTGATCCTCGTGCAGCCGCCCCGGACCCTCGGCCAGCGCGATCAGCCCGGCCGCGGCCATAATGCCGGCCTGCCGCCAGGCGGCTCCGAAGAGGATCTTGAGCCGACGCGCCTCGCGGATGAAGTCGACGTCGCCCACCAGGACTGAGCCGATGGGCGCACCGAGGCCCTTGGACAGGCAGAACATCATCGAGCTTGCGTACTGGGCATAATCAGCAACCCGGACGCCAGCCACGGTGCACGCGTTAAAAATCCGCGCACCGTCCAGATACAGCGGGACTCCAGCAGCCGAGCAGACGGTCGTGATCTCGGCAAGATCCAAGACCGGCAGCACCGAGCCGCCCCCGACTTGGTGGGTGTTCTCGATCGCCACCAGATCCACGACCGACACGTCGTACGGGTCAGGCGCGAGCGCGGCGGCGACCTGTGCACCGGTCAGCAACCCGCGGCTCGCCGCGGCCACATACTGGAACGAGGCACCCGACAGCGCGGCGGCGGAACTTACCTCGGTACGGCCGACGTGCGCGCTCGCCTCACAGACCGCCAGGTGGCCAGATCGCACAAAGACGTGCAGCGCGACCTGGTTGCATAGGGTCCCGGTGGGCAGGTAGATCGCCGCTTCCTTACCGGTCAGCTCCGCAGCCCGGTCTTGCAGCAAGTTGACCGTGGGATCGTCGCCGTACCAGTCGTCTCCCACCTCGGCGGTGGCCATGGCACGCCGCATCCGCTCCGAGGGCTTGCTGACTGTGTCGGACCGCAGATCGATGGGAGCGCTCATGGGCCGAACCTTACGGGATCTGCTCAGTGCGCAGCGCGGGTTGTCGCGCTCGTCACATCGCGCCCGCGCTGAGCTCCTCCGGAACGGCCGGCTCGCCGGCTGCGGCTTCGCCCGTCGCTCGTGCCGGACCGAACAGGTGCTCGGCCCGCAGTGTCCTGATGTCGCGAGGCAGCAGGGCCAGTGCCGATGCGATCAGGATCAGGGCAGCTGCCCCGTACTCGGCCTTCGGCACGCCCACCCAGGCGGCTATGGGGCCCGCCACGAGCGCGCCAATCGGCATCGCCATGACCGAGCCGAGGAGGTCGTACGACGAGACCCTGGCCAGCTTGTCCTGCGGGATGTTCTTGGCCAGCGCCACAGTCCACTGCACCATCATGATCTCGATACCCACACCGAGGATGAATGCGGCCGCGCAGATGAGCGGCAACGGCCAGAGCATGCCGAGCGCGAGCGGCGTCGCCGCGATGCTGCCACCGCTGAGCACGATGAACAGCATCGGCCGGCGCGGTCTGAACCGCAGCGCCAGGAGCCCGCCGACGATGAGCCCCAGGGACTCGGCTCCAGTGATGGTGCCCCAGGCAGCTGGGCCGCCGAGGTGGGCTCTCGCGACCACCGGCCCAAGAACGCTGAAGCCTCCGTACCACGCCATCAGCACGACGGTGAACTGAGCGATGACTACCCACAGCCAGGTGCGCGAGCGAACCTCCGACCAGCCCTCGGCGAGCTCGCGGTACAGTCCCGGCCGGCTGGCCCGCTCCCCCGCGGTCACCCGCAGCGCAAGCAGCAGCGGGACCGTGCCGAGCAGTCCCGCCCCGCAAGTCAGCAGCGCCCAGCCCGGCCCGATCGCCGCGACCACAAAGCCCGCGACCACCGACCCGCCCATCAGCGCGCCGTTCATCGCCAGCCGGGACACAGCGCTGGCCTCCTGCAGCAGATCGCCAGGAACCACGCGCGGGAGCAGCGCGGTCGACGCCGGGTAGAACAAAGCGGCGCCCGTTCCGGTCACGCACTCCAGCGCGATCATCTGCCACAGCTGGGGATGCCCGACCAAGACCAACACGCCGAATGTGCCCTCGCTGACCGCCATCAGCACGTTGGCGGCGATGATCACCCGCTGTGGGGCGATCCGGTCCGCCACCACGCCGCCGACCAGCACGAAGATCAGCGATGGCGCGATCTGCGCGGCCAGGACATACGACAGCTCTGCCGTGGACCCGTGGGTGCGGTCGAGGACCGCGAACGAGACGCCGACCATGGAGAACGCCACCGACGCGGGCGCGAGCACGCGGTCCATCAGCAGGATCCGGAAGTCGCGGATCTGCAGCACCGGCAGGCGGCGCGTGCCCAGCATGGGGCGCCGACGCAGGGCACGCGCGACCATGGCGACCGATCCGATCAGTTCCGGGATACGCCGCGACCTTACCCGCGCCAGGACCTGCGGCAAAACGAAATAATGCGCCTTCCGGAGGCACCCCCCGCTTGACACCGCGTTGGTGTGAGATGGCACCCTCTGGAATACCGCGACGTCAGGCCAGGTTCGCGGTGGGAGGGCAGGACCGAGCTGCCCGCCGAGCGGTAGGTGGGCAGGACCGAGCTGCCCGGCGAGAGGAGCTGGTACTCCGGTGAGCATCCTGGGCACGCGAGTCCTGCGGACCGAGGATCCGCGCTTCCTGACGACCGGCGGCGTCTACGTCGAAGACCTCGTGGATGAGCGGCTTGACGGCGCTTGCCACGTCTTCTTTGTCCGGTCGCCGGTCGCCCACGCCAGGATCAACGGAATTGACGCGAGCGCCGCGCTGGAGGCCCCCGGCGTGGTGGCCGTTTTCACCGGCGCCGACCTGGCCGACCTGCCCACCATCCCGCCGTCAGGGCCGATGAATAAGTCGATGCAGCAGCCGATGCTGGCCACCGACAAGGTCCGGTACGTGGGCGAGCCGGTCGCGGCGGTTGTCGTCGAGCATCCGTATCAGGGCGAGGACGCGCTCGAGTTGGTGGCGGTGGACTATGACCAGCTGCCGGCCGTCCTCGGTTTCGACCCTAGCGACGACACCCTGCTCTTCGAGGACGCGGGCAGCAACGTCGCCGGCTGGTGGGGCAATCCGGCTGACCTGAAGGCTGATCTGTTCGACGGCTGCGAGGTCGTCGTCAGCGAGACCATCGTCAACCAGCGAGTTGCTCCAGCGCCGATGGAAAGCCGCGGCGCGGCCGCCGCGTGGGGTGCGGATGGCCGGCTGACCGCCTGGATTCCGAACCAGGGCGCGCAGGGCACCAAGGGCGCGCTGGCCAGGATGCTCAAGCTCGAGCGAGACCAGGTCCGGGTCATCACTCCGGACGTGGGCGGCGCGTTCGGAGCAAAGTTCGGCGCCGACCGGGAGCACGTCGTGGTGGCGTGGGTGGCGCGCGAGCTGGGCCGGCCTGTCCGCTGGAGCGAGACCAGGTACGAGAACCTCATCGGGATGACGCACGGCCGGGCGCAGCTGCACACCGTCACCATCGGCGGCAGCCGGGACGGCGACGTGCAGGCCTACCGGCTCGAGATCGTGCAGGACGCCGGCGCCTACGTGCGCGCCGGCGGGTTCCTGCCGATGCTGACGAGGCTCATGACCTCCGGGCCGTACGACATCCCGCGCGCGGAGTCGGTGGCCAAGGTCGTGGTGACGAGCACCACGCCGATCGGGGCCTACCGCGGCGCCGGGCGCCCGGAGGCCACGGCGGCCCTCGAGCGCGCCATCGACCTGTTCGCCGCTGAGGCCGGCGTCGACCCGGCGGAGGTGCGGCGTAAGAATCTGCTGCCCAAGTTCACCGAGCCGCACCGGACCGCCTTTGGCGCGCTGTATGACACCGGCGACTACGTCGTGGGACTCGACCGGGCGCTAGTCGCTGCCGGCTACGCCGAGCTGCGGGCAGAGCAAGCCGCACGCCGCGCGCACGGAGACGTCCGTCAGCTGGGCATAGGCCTGGCCAGCTATGTCGAGATCACCGGCATGGGCGAGGGCGAGGGCTCGGGACCTAACGAGAACGCGACTGTCGAGGTGCACCCCGACGGCACCGCCACGATCCTCACCGGCACCTCACCGCACGGTCAGGGTCACCAGACCGCGTGGGCCATGATCGCCAGCGATGAGCTCGGCATCCCGGTGGACAAGATCACCTTGAAGTGGGGCGACACCGACCTGATTCCGACGGGCGGCGGCACCGGCGGCTCGCGCAGCCTGCAGCTCGGTGGTGCTGCGGTCCGGCAGGCCAGCCAGGAGCTGATCGAGGAGGCCAGGCAGCGTGCCGCCGCGCAGCTTGAGGCCAACGCGGCCGATCTGATCTACGACAAGACCCGGACGTCCTTCAATGTCGCCGGCGACCCGGATGCCTCCGTGCCGCTGACGGAGCTGGCCGAGCAGGAGCGACTGCTGATCCGGGCCGTGTTCACCGGTCCGGGCGCCACCTTCCCGTTCGGCACCCACGTCGCCGTGGTCGAGGTCGACACCGAGACCGGCAAGCCGACGTTGCTGCGGATGATCACCGTCGACGACGCGGGTGTGGTGCTCAACCCGCTGCTGGCCGAGGGACAGCGGCACGGCGGCATCGGCCAGGGCGCGGCTCAGGCGATGGTCGAGGAGGTCGTCTACGACGCCGACGGCAACCCGCTGACAACGAGCTTCGCGGACTACCCGTTCGTATCGGCGACCGAGCTGCCGAGCTTCGAACTGGTCGACAGCGAGACGCCGACCACCTACAACCCGCTCGGTGCCAAGGGCATCGGCGAGGCAGGCAGCATCGGTTCCACCCCCGCCGTGCAGAACGCCATCGTCGACGCCGTCGCGCACCTCGGCGTGCGGCACATCGACATGCCGACGACATCGCGGCGGATCTGGCAGGCCATCCGGGCTGCGCAAGGACAAGAATCGGAGCACGCATGACCCATATCGAGCTGACCGACAACGACGAGAAGCGGTCCGACGACGTCGAGCCGCGGCTGCTGCTCGTCCACTACCTGCGCGAGGTGCTCGGGCTGCGCGCCGCGAATGTCGGCTGCGACACGACCTCGTGCGGCGCCTGCACGGTGCTACTCGACGGCAGGTCGGTGAAGTCGTGCACTGTGCTCGCGGTACAAGCGAGCGGCCGCGAGGTGACCACCGCGGAGGGCCTGTCGGCAACCGGCGAGCTGCATCCCGTGCAGGCGGCGTTCCGGCAGAACCACGGGCTGCAGTGCGGCTTCTGCACGCCAGGCATGGTCATGGCGACGGTGGGACTGCTGGCCGAGAATCCGCACCCAACCGAGGCAGAAGTGCGCGAGGGCCTGGAAGGCAACCTGTGCCGGTGCACCGGCTACCACAACATCGTCCGCGCCGTTCTCACCGCCGCGGAGACCGCAGCCGGACGGGGCGAGAGTCACGAGGTGACGGCGTGATCCCCGCGCAGTTCGACTACATCGCGGCGGAGTCGGCCGCGCACGCGATCGAGTTGCTCGCCGAGCACGGCGACGAGGCGAAGGTGCTGGCGGGCGGCCACTCCCTGCTCCCGATGATGAAACTGCGGCTTGCTACCCCGGAACTGCTCGTGGACATCGGCGCCCTGGATGAGCTGGCCGGCGTCAGCGTCGATGGCGACGACCTCGTCGTGGGCGCGACCACCAGGCACGCCGACCTGGCATCCTCGCAGCTCACCCTCGCGGAAGCCCCGCTGCTCGCCTACTCGGCCAGCCAGGTCGGCGACCCGCAGATCCGGCACCGGGGGACGATCGGCGGCTCGCTGTCGCACGCCGATCCAGCTGCCGACCTGCCCATGGCGCTGGTCGCGCTCGGCGGCGCCGTGGTGCTGCGCGGCCCAGCCGGGACCCGCACCGTGGGTGCTGATGATTTCTTCGAGGGCTACTTCGAGACCGTACTCGCGCCCGACGAGATCGTGACCGAGGTGCGGGTGCCACGCCGGCCGGGCGTCCCGTGGGGCTACCAGAAGTTCGTCCGCCGGTCCAACGACTGGGCGATCGTCGGGGTCGCGGCGGTCGACGGCCGGATCGCGCTCGCCAACATGGGGCCAAAGCCGCTGCGGGCGAGCGCGGCCGAGCAGGCGCTCGCCGCCGGAGCGAGCGCGGCCGAGGCGGCCGAGCTCGCCGCCGATGGCACCTCGCCCGGCGAGGACCTGCACGCCGACCGGGAATATCGTCGGCACCTCGCCAGGGTCCTGACCCGCCGGGCGCTCGCGCACGAGACGGCGTAGCCACCCCCCGGCGTTCTGCTCCGGCCCTGCGCTTACCGTGGAGCGTGTCGGAGTACGTCCTTGACCATCACCAGGACGGCGAGCGGCGTCGGCTAGCGCTGATGTCGCGACTGCTGGACCCCCTGCACCGGCGGCTCCTTGACCTGCTGGGACTGTCGCCGGGAGCGCGCGCGCTGGAGGTGGGCTGCGGAAATGGCTCCGTCTCGGCCTGGCTGGCTGACCGGGTCGGGCCAGGCGGGCGAGTCGTCGCCGTGGATCTGGACCTGTCGCTGACCTCGCTGGCGTCCGGCGTCGAGTTCCGCCAGGCCGACATCCTGGCTGGTCCGGTGGCACCGGCCGACTTCGACGTCGTGACCTGCCGCGCCGTCCTGCATCACGTTGGGGACGTGGCCCAGGCGGTGGCGAACATGGTCGGCAGCGCCCGGCCTGGCGCGACGGTCCTGGTGATCGAGCCGGATTTCCTGCCAGTCAGCGTTGCCGAACCGCCGGCCGTGCGAGATTTCTGGCAGGGCTGGCTGGCCTGGTCGCGTGAGCAGGGCATCGACTACTTCCTCGGCCGCAGGCTGCCGCAGCTGCTCTCGGCGGCGGGCCTGACCGACGTGGCCGCGACCGCGGAGACGGAGCTCTACAACGGCGGCTCGCCGTGGGCGGAGTACTGGCGGCAGACGATCAGCCAGCTGCGCGCTCGGCTGCAGGATTCTGGCAGGCTGCGAACAGAGAGCATCGACAACTTTCTGGCCCGCTGCACCGATGCCCGCTGGTGGACCCAGACCATAGCCTTCACCGCGGCCCACGGGCGCATTCCGGGCGGCTGACCGTCCGTGAAATGAGCTGGGACGGGAAGAGGGAACACATGAAATCGAATGACGTACCTGGCAACGAAGCAACAGCCAACGGCCAGCTGCCCCAGCGGGTGGCCGAGCTGGCCGGCGAGCTCACCGAGGCAGCAGAAGAATCCCGCCGCAGGCGGCTCGCCAGGCAGATCTCCGAGCTGGCAGCCGGCAAGGTGCCCGGCCGGAGCGCCGCATCCCGGGCGGGCGCCGTATGGCGTGGCACCCAGCACGGCGCCGGCGAGGCCTGGCACCGGGTGCAATC
>JASHOE010000291.1 GCA_030041275.1 Streptosporangiaceae bacterium | reverse complement strand
ACCTTCGGTCTGACGGCCGGCCCGCTGGAGCGCGACGCCGACGGCCGTGCGATTCACGCTGAGGTCCGCGCAGGCGACCAGGCGATCTGGCTACATCCCGCGGGGCCTGGATACCAGTCGCCGCGCTCGTTCGGCGGCGTGACCAGCATGACGGTTGTCAGCGTCGACGACGCAGACGACCACTACGCCCGCAGCCGCGCCGCTGGCGCTGACATTCTCAAAGCGCCCGTCAATCAGCCGTACGGGGTGCGCGAGTACGGCGCCCGGGACCTGGAGGGCCAGCTCTGGTACTTCCACTCCCCGCTCGAGTAGGTCGGCCGGACCTCGGGATCGCCGCGCCCGCGTTACCTGCCGGTAGGAATGGGCAGGGGGAGGTGAACTGCAATCGAGGAACGGACAGGCCATGACTGCTCAACAGGAAGATCGCGTCGGCGGCGGCGATGTCGATGAGCAGCAGTCTCGGCAAGTGGCGGAGGAAGCCCGCGAGGCTGCGTGGCAGCACCCCAGTTTCGGGAAGCAGCTCTTCCTGGGCGATTTCCGGCTTGACTTGATTCATCCTCATCCGCGGCCCAGCGCAGAGGCCCGCCAAACTGGCGAGCAGCTGTGCACTCGTCTGCGAGAGTTCTGCGCGACCTCGGTCAACGGCGCGCAGATTGAGCGCGATGCCCTGGTGCCTGATGAAGTGGTCGAGGGCTTGGCCGCGCTCGGCGCGTTCGGGATGAAGATCGCGCCGCAGTACGGCGGGCTCGGGCTGACCAACCTGTATTACAACCGAGCACTCATGATCGCGGGATCCGCCTCGCCGGCCATTGCCGCGATGCTGTCAGCGCACCAGTCGATCGGCGTGCCGCAGCCGCTGGCGCTGTTTGGGACAGCGGAGCAAAAGGAGCGGTACCTGCCGCGTTGCGCGCGGGGTGAGATCAGCGCGTTCCTGCTGACGGAACCGGACGTCGGATCGGACCCGGCCCGGCTGAGCATGACGGCGACGCCGTCGCAGGACGGCACCGAGTACGTGCTCGACGGCGTCAAGCTGTGGACCACGAACGGTGTCGTGGCGAATCTGCTCGTCGTGATGGCCCGGGTTCCGGCCAGCGATGCTCACCGCGGCGGGATCACGGCTTTCGTCGTGGCAGCCGACGCCGCCGGCATCACGGTCGAGCGGCGGAACGCCTTCATGGGTCTGCGCGGACTGGAAAACGGCGTGACTCGATTCCACCAGGTAAGGGTCCCGGCCACGGACCGCGTCGGAGCAGAAGGCCAGGGCCTCAAGATCGCGCTGACCACGCTGAACACGGGCCGACTGTCGCTGCCGGCAAGCTGCGTGGTCGCAGGAAAGCTAGCGACAAAGTTCGCCAGGGAGTGGTCGCGGGAGCGAGTCCAGTGGGGACGACCGGTCGGCGAGCACGAGGCGGTCGCGAAGAAGCTTTCCTTTATCGCTGCTACCACCTACGCGCTGGAGGCCGTGGTCGAGCTGTCCAGTCAGCTCGCCGACGACAAGCAGAACGACATCCGCATTGAGGCCGCGCTCGCGAAGCTGTACTGCTCCGAGATGGGCAGCAAGATCGTCGACGAACTGGTTCAGGTCCGTGGCGGCCGCGGTTATGAGACGGCGGACTCTCTCGCCGCCCGCGGTGAGCGGGGGGTGCCCGCCGAGCAGATGCTCAGGGATATGCGGATCAACCGGATCTTCGAAGGATCCTCGGAGATCATGCGGCTGTTCATCGCGCGCGAGGCGACTGACGCTCACCTGTCCGCGGCCGGCGAGCTGGTCGATCCGTCGCTGCCCGCCGTGCGGCGCGCCCGCGCGGCGACGAAGGCCAGCGGGTTCTACGCCAGGTGGCTGCCCACGCTGATGACGGGCGAGGGGCGGAAGCCAGGGTCCTTCAGCGAGTTCAGGCAGCTGGCGCCGCACCTGAGGTATGCGGAGCGAGCGAGCCGGAAACTGGCCCGATCGATGTTCTACGCGATGGCCAGGTGGCAGGGCCGACTGGAACGCAAGCAGGGCTTCCTCGGCCGGGTCGTGGACATTGGCGCAGAGCTGTTCGCCATCAGCGCCACCTGCGTGCGGGCACAGATGGACTGGACCGACGACATCGGCACCGATCGCGGCGCGAGCGCGCACGAGCTCGCCGATCTGTTCTGCACCCAGGCCCGGCTGCGGGCTGAGGACCTGTTCGGTCAGCTATGGGACAACAGCGATGCGGCTGAGTCTGACCAGGCCAAGCGCATTCTGGGCGGCAGCTATACCTGGCTGGAAGACGGCCTCATCGATCCGTCAATCGAAGGGCCCTGGATTGCCGAGGTCGAACTCGGGCCGTCCACAGCGGAGAATGTGCACCGCACCGTTGGCATCCGCCGATAGCACGGGCCACTCATGATGGAGTTAGCCGGCTTGTCGGGTGGGCTCGCCCGCTAGCCGCTGGAGTGCGCTGCGGACAATCTGCGGGTCGTAGGTGCTCCAGTACGGCGGCAGCGACGCGCGCAGGAACGCCCCGTACCTGGCGGTGGCGAGCCGCGGGTCGAGGATGGCGACAACCCCGCGGTCGTCCATGGTGCGCAGCAGCCGCCCGCTCCCTTGCGCCAGCAACAGCGCTGCCTGCGCGGCAGCCACGGTCATGAACCCGTTCCCGCCGCGAGCAGCGACAGCCCGCTGGCGCGCTGAGGCCAGCGGATCGTCCGGGCGCGGGAACGGGATCCGATCGATGACGACCAGTTGCAGTGACCGGCCCGGCACATCGACGCCCTGCCACAGCGACAGCGTGCCGAACAGGCAGCTCGGCTCGTCCGCCGCGAACCGGCTGACCAGCAGCCCGGTCGAGTCCTCACCCTGGCACAGGATGGGCACCCCGGCCTGATCACGCAGTGCGTCGGCGGCCTGTCGCGCGGCCCGCATCGACGAAAACAGCCCGAGTGTTCGACCGCCCGCCGCCACGATCAGCTCGCGCAACTCGGTCAGGTAGGCGTCCGGCAGGCCGTCGCGACCGGGCGGCGGAAGATGCCGCGCGACGTAGAGGATGGCGCTGCGCCGGTGGTCGAAGGGTGACCCGACGTCCAGACCCGTCCAGCTCAGCTGCTCGGCCCTGCCCGCGGTCTCGGCCTCGTCGCTGCCCGCTGCCGGCGGCTCGACGGCTGCCGGCGGCTCGACGGCTGCTTGCGCCACCGCATCAGCCTGGCCGAGCGGCGGCAGCCCCCACTGATGGGCGAGCGGCTCAAACGAACCGCCGAGCGTCAGCGTGGCCGACGTCAGAATCACGGTCCGGGGTTTGAACAGCCGGTCCGCCAGCAACCCGCCGACCTGCAGCGGAGCCACCCGGAGCGTGTCCGGCCTCGAGGAATCCTCGGCCGCCGGCCGGTCAAGCCAGACGACTTCCTGCCGGGCGGCGACGTCGGGGGTGAATGCGGCGATCATCCGGCCCGCTGCCTCAGCGACTTCGTCCAGCGCCACGGTCGCCGTTCTGGTCAGCATCAGCCGCTCGGCATCGTCTTCGCCTGCGCCCGTGCTCCGCAGGTTCGCGGCGCACGCCGCGCTAGCATCGCGCGCCGCGGCGAGCGCGGTCTCAAGCGGCTCGGCCAGCACGTCCAGCCGTCCGGCCGCGGCGTCGCCGAGCGCGCGCTCGAGGCTTTCAGCGGCATCTCGCAGCCGGGCGGCGAGGTCCTCGGCGACGAGGCGGCCACAGCGCCGGGCTGCGGTCTCGATCGCGGCCGGGGAGAGCTCGTCGGCGGCCACGCTGGTCACGCGGTCCACTAGGTCGTGCGCTTCGTCGATCACCACCACGTCGTGCTCGGGCAGCACGATGAAGTTCTCCATCGCATCGATCGCCAGTAGCGCGTGGTTGGTCACCACGATGTCGGCCTCGGCAGCGGCGTCCCGCGCCTGCTCGGCGAAGCACCGGGAACCGAAGGGGCACTTCTGCGCGCCAATGCACTCGCGCGCGTTGACCGAGACTTGCCGCCAGGCCCGGTCGTCTACGCCGGGGATCAGCTCGTCTCGATCACCGGTCTGCGTCGTCGCCGCCCACTCATGCAATCTGGTCACTTGCCGGCCGATCGCGGACACCGATCTGGTGTCGAAGAGCGAGTCCGCGGGCTCGGCTTCGGCGGCGCCGTGCACCTTGTGCAGGCACAGGTAGTTGCGGCGGCCCTTGAGGATCGCCACCTGCGGCTCGCGGCCGAGCAACGTCGACAACGCCATCGCGAGCCGCGGCAAATCGCGCTCGATGAGCTGGCGCTGGAGCGCGATCGTCGCGGTGGATACCACGACGGTCCCGGCGCCCTCACTCACGGCGTGTCGCAGCGCGGGCACCAGGTAGCCCAAAGACTTCCCAGTGCCGGTACCGGCCTGGATAGCCAGGTGCCGACGTGACTCGATGGCATCCCGCACGGCCCTGGTCATGGTCACCTGGCCGGCCCGCTCCACCCCGCCGATCCCGGCGACGGCCGCCGCGAGCAACACGTCAACGCCCGGCAGCTGGTCTGTCGCTACGGGCTCGCGGGAATCGCTCAGCCGTCCGGTGGGCACCCAAGCACGCTACCGCCGACCACCGCCAACCACGCTCCAACTTCAGCTAGCCGAGCAAGGCGCGCCGCCACGTATCCTCTCGCTCCGCGGTGTAGTCGGCGTCGGCCTGCCAGGCCGCACCGTGGCCCTGCTGCCAGAGCCTGCGCCACGGCTCCACGCCAACGTCTGCCTGCTGCGCAAGGAAGTCGTGCATCGCGTGGGCGCGGCGAGCGAGCATCGGCACGAGAAGCTCGCGCTCCGCCTCCGCGAGGCCGTACTCGTCGGCCAGCAGCCGCATCCGTCGGGCGGGGTCGCCGCGCTGGTAATCGCGATTGGCGCTGAGCGGCACGAACCCGTGCATGGCGTAGGCGAGATCAAAGAGCCGAGACCCCGGTGCCGCGGTGTCCCAGTCGATGACGGCCCACTGGGCCTCGCCGACGACGAGGTTCCAGCGGCCCTGCTCGTCGATACCCAGCGCTCGTGGTGCCCCACGAAAGCCGACCGCGTGGAAGTGATCGAGCAAGGCGTGCACCGCCGGGGTCCAGGGCCCAGCGGGCCTGCGGACGGTGTCACCGATGCGGACCACGCCGCTGCTCATGTTCCCGCCCGATAGCGGTATCTCAGGCGGATCTCCCATGGGCGGCTAGCTGGTGATATCCGCCGAGGTCAGCCGTGCCCAGGCGAGCGAAACGAAGATCGCGGCGTACACGGCGAACGACACCAGCCCAGACGCCACCCCGGACAGGTCCATGGGCGACCGGAACAGCCCGTCCCACGCCAGCCACCAGTGCGTCGGGAGGTACGCGTGGATCGCGGACAGCTGCTGCACCTGGTCACAGATCTCACTGGCGACGACCAGCACCATCAGCCCGGCGATCGCGCCGACCGGGTGCTGGGTCAGCGTGGACGCGGCGAGTCCGATTGCGGCGAGCGCCATCATCGCGATTGCCGCGTACGCGGTGACGGCCAGCACGCGCAGCACGCCAGACCCGAGCGAGACCGTCGTTCCCGACAGCAGGGTGACCGGACCGGTGTGGAACAGCAGCATTCCCATGATCAGCGCGACGAGCGTCACCACGAGGCACACGACGACGCTGAACACCATGAGCGCTGCGTACTTGACCGCCAGCAGCCTGGTTCGGCCGGCCGGCACCGTCAGCAGGCCGCGCAGCGTGCCGAGGTTCGCCTCGCCGGCGATCGCGTCCCCGGCGGCCACCGCGATGCTCAGCGGAAGCAGCAGCACGTTCTCGGTGAGCGTGAGCACCACCAGCGCAAGGAAGACGCCGTTCCCCGCTAGCTGGTTCAGGAACTGCGGTCCGCCCTCACCGCCCGCGGTCTGCAGCGTCAGCCGCAGCACGACGCCCAGGAAGATCGGCACGGCCGCGACGACACCCAGCAGCGCCAGGTTGCGTGGCCGTCCGAAGACAAGTCTCAGTTCCGAGCCAAAGAACCGAAACCAGGGGGGAACGCAGCCGAACCCGCTCGCGGCCCGTGCGACCGCGCCGAGCGGGGGTGGCGCGAGAGCCGTCGTGGTCTCGGCCGAGGAACCGGCCGCCGCCCCTGGCTGGGTCGTGTCAGTCGACATCGAAGCCCGCCCCGGTCAGCTCGACGAACTCGTCCTCCAGGCTGCGCCTCGGCGTCTCGAGGCCGGCAACGGGAACGCCGGCGTGCACGAGGCGCTCGTTGATCACCTCGGGCGGCATGTCGCCGAGATCGGCAGTCACCTCCGCGCCGTCGGCTGCCACGGCGGCGAGGCCGAGCGCGGTGAGCACGGCCACCGCCTGGGCCGGCTCGCTGGTGCGGACCAGCAGCCGCGCCTGGCCGCGCAGCTGCGCGAGTGGGCCCTGGAAGGCCAGCCGCCCCGAGCGCATCACGCCGACATGGGTGCAGATCTGCTCGACCTCGGCCAGCAGGTGCGACGACACGAAGACGGTGGTGCCGTCCGCGGCGATCTGCCGGATCAGCGATCGCACCTGGATCGTGCCCTGCGGGTCGAGACCGTTGGTCGGCTCGTCGAGAACGACAAGCTGGCGGGGCCGCAGCAGACTGGTCGCGATCGCGAGCCGCTGTTTCATGCCGAGCGAGTAGGCCTTGTACCGCTTGTCGGCCGCGCCGAGCAGCCCGACCCGGTCCAGCGCCTGGTCGACCCTGTCCCGCATCGTCGCCGCGGTTGCCGTCCGGTCCGCCGCGTCGAGCCGCGCCAGGTTCGCTCGTCCGGACAGGTGCGGGTAGAACGCGGGCCCTTCGACGAGGGAACCGACCAGCGGCAGCGCGTCGGCTTGGCGCTGCGGCATCGGCAGCCCGAGGACCTGGTGGCTGCCGGCGGTTGGCCTGATCAGGCCGAGGAGCATGCGGATGGTGGTCGTCTTTCCTGACCCGTTAGGGCCGAGGAAGCCGAACACCGAACCGGCCGGCACGGCCAGGTCGATTTCATTGACGGCCAGCTGGCCGCCGCGGAACTGCTTGGTCAGCCCGCTGGTGGCGAGGGCCAGCACGCCGGCTACCCGGCGTCCTTGGCCACGTCCGCGTACAGCACGGACGGGCTCACCGCGCCGGCCAGGACCTGGCCCTTGCTCGTCACCAGCACGCTGACCAGCGCGGTCTGCAGTAGCCGGCCGTGGCCCCAGTTGCCGCTCACTGGCTTGCTCGCCAGCAGCAGCGCCTGCAGCGGCGCCAGGTAGGGGCCGACCGGCACGGCGGACTGGCTCGAGGCCGAGGACCCCGGTGCCGCCGACGCGGACGACCCGAAGAAGCCGCCGACATTCGAGCTGGTGCCGGACGCCCGGTCGGCCAGCAGTTGCTGCACCGCGGCGGCCACCTCCGGGTTCGCAGGCGTCGCGGCGACGGACAGCCAGTCCGAGCCGATGACGGTCGGCTTGCCAGTGCTGGCCGACGGCTGCGGAGTGCGCGGCAGATAACCGGTCCAGCCGTCGGCGCCGCCGAAGCCCGGCAGCAGGGAGCCAGGGTTGGCCGGCACCGCCTTGGTTGTCACCGTCGCTCCTGGCGGCGGGGTGAAGGAGAAGCTGGCCGCGGCCGGCGTGCCGAACTGCAAGGCCGTGAACCCGAGGCTATAGACGAGGCCCGCGGACCCGCGCCCGTAGACCTCCACGCGCAGCGGGATGCTTCGGCTCGCATCGATCGCGACGAGCACCCGGCCGACGAGCGACTGGCTGCTCTTGGGCGTGAGCGATAGCTCGTACGCGGCCCGGTTCGCGACGTAGACCGGGGACTGCACGCCCACCACCGTGGACGGCCCGATGGCGCGCAGCAGCTGACTCGCCGCGGCCTGCGGCGTGAGCGGGGTCGTCATCGGCGCACCGGTGGGCGGCCCGCTGGCGCCGACGGCCCCGTTCGCCTGATGAACGCCGGTCCCGGTGCCGCTGGCGGGCAGCGTGACCTTGGTCGCGGTCTGGTTCTGGGAATTCCACAGCCAGAGGGTGCGGCCGTCCAGTCGTGCGTCCGACTCGCCGCCCTGCACCGGCACGGCGATCCGCACGTGCTGCGGGTTGGCGTACCAGATGTCGATCGACTGCGTCCCGCTCGTGAGGGACGGCGTCGCCCCTGGCTGGGTGACCGCCGACAACTGCGGCAGGCCGAGGTTCGCGGTCTGCTGGATGGTCGCGGTGTACGGCCCGGGCTGCCGGTGCGCGGCCTGGGCGACGCTGGCGAGCAGCTGCGTCGCGGTACGCGGCGGCAGCGAGGGTACCGCTGCGCTCGCTGCTGCGGTCGCTCCGATGACGATCCCGACCACCGCAACGACACCGGCCGGAACCGCCCACCGAGCCTGCGCTACACCTGTACGCACCACGTTCACCCCGCGTTTGCCATTCTCCACCCCGTTAACGTCACCCTAGCCCGCCGATTCCCGGCCTCGGTCATTCGTGAGGACCATTCCGATGAGCCCGTAGGGGGATCTGGCGGCTGCCTATTGTCCGGTGGAAATGGCTGGCCCGAGCGGATCGCCCACGTGCTCGTGCACCGCAGCGAGGTTGTCCTGCGCGGGGTACTTCGCCGCGGCGGGGCCGTCCGCGAACGCCGTCAGCACGTTCGCTGTCACCTTCCGGGTGAACTGCCCGGCCGCGGTCGTGAGCCCCCAGCCGTACAGCGGCGGCCCGAACGCCTCGACCCAGCGCATGGTGCCGGTGTTGAAGACGCCCGCGCCGCCCGGGTGGGTGTAGTACGCGGAGTCGGCGAAGCTGGCCACCCCGTTGCACGTGAGCGGCGAGTGCGCGAGCACCTGGATGGGGCGCTCGATCGGGAAGCCGGGCGTCACCCGGTCGTACTCGACGCCGACGAGCACCGGGAAGCTCGTGCCCGCGCTCACCCCGGTACCGCGGAACATCCACGCGTCTGGCGTGAGCACGACGTAGTCCGCGATGGCCGGGTAGCCCTCGTACAGCGTGCCGATGACGGCGGACTCGGGGTCGGGGTTCGGCGGTTCGCGCCAGTCGCTGGTCACCAGGTCGTTCTGCGTGCCGTACAGCGGGTCGAGCTGATAGCTGGTCTTGTAGCAGACGATCTGCCGGTTCGGCCCGAGGGCCGTCGGCTCGAGCCGGGTGCGGCGGAACATGGCGTTCGCGCCGAGGAACGCGATGTTCATCCCTCCGTCCCTGGCCGCAGTCACGATCGTCCGCTCAGCCGGCGACCAGTATTCGTCGTGGCCGGGCGACACCAGGGCGCTAGCACCGTCCAGCGACTGCGGGTCGCTGGCGATGTCCATGGCGGTCAGGTAGGCCAGCGGCAGGCCAAGCCGCTCGGCGAGGTTCACCAGCTTGCGCTCGTACACCATGAACAGGTACGCGCCGTCGTAGTCGCCAGGGCGGTCCATGCTGACGACGTAGGACCGGTCGGCATAGCCGCCGCTCGGCCCGACGTACAGGTCATAGCCGCCCCAGGTGTTGTAGGCCTGCCAGGTCGGCACCGCGTTCTTGATGACGATCTTCCCGGCGGTGCTCGCTGACCTGACGGTCAGCGGCACGTACCGCTGCCCGCCGGTCTCGGCGTCGAGCCGGAGCAGGTAGCTGCCGGGCGGCCAGTCATCGGTCGGCACCGTCAGCAAGGCATTCCACTGGGTAGCCACCGTCCTGGTGGCGTCGGCAAAGCTCGCCGCCGCCTGCTGGTAGCCGCGGATGGCACCGGACTGCCACACCCTCCTGGCCAGGTCGCCGCCGTACCAGCCGATCCGGAAGGCCTTGACCCCGAACTCACGCGCCGTTGTCGAGACATACAGCCCGACCTGCTCGCCCGGCAGCACGCTTGCCTGGCCCGCGTACCCGACGATCTCGTCGGGCGCTCCCAGGGTGCTGATCCACCAGTCCCGGTCTCCCGGTAGCGAGTTTTCCCCGGCAGTACTCGGCCGCGTCGTCAGGCGGCTGGCAGGCTGCGGTTTCTTACCAGTGGCCGTGGTCGCGCCAGACCGGTCCAGCTCGACCGCGGCCACGGCGCCGCCCGACACCGCCACCGCGGCGGCCGCAGCGCCAAGGAAGGCACGTCGAGTCCAGGCCACGTCGGTAACCATCGCCCGTGCAGGACCACGGGCAAGTCATCCGTTGGACATTGTTCCGCTACGCCGCGCAGCCGCTCGCAGGACCTGCCTACCAGCGGTGCCAGGGCAGCAGCGCGGTCACCGCGATGGCGGCGAACAGCAGCGTGAGGTAGCCGATCGACAGGTGGAACAACCGCATCGGGGCCGACCCGGTGCCGCTGGCGATGCGACCACGGAGCTGGTGCGCCTCGCGCAGGAACCAGCCGCCCAGGACGATCGCGCAGCAGCCATAGACGGCGCCCGCGTACGGCATCAGCAGCAGCGTGGTCGCCACCATGGCATAGGAGTAACGGACGATCTTCTTCGCCACTGTCGCCGGGGCCGCCACGACCGGCAGCATGGGCACGTTGGCCGCGGCGTAGTCCTCCCGGAACCGGATGGCCAGCGCCCAGAAGTGCGGCGGCGTCCAGAAGAAGATCACTGCGAACAGGACGACCGCCCACCAGCTCACCTTGCCGGTCACTGCGGCCCAGCCGACCAGCACCGGGAAACAGCCGGCCGCGCCGCCGATCACGATGTTCGACGCCGTCCGCCGCTTCAGGCCAATCGTGTACACGAACACGTAGAACACGATCGCGGCATCGGCGAGCGCGGCGGCCAGCCAGTTGGCCGCGAGCCCGAGCAGCAGGGTGGCCGCTGCACCGAGCAGGATGCCGAAGGTCAGCGCCTCGGCTGGCTTGATCGCGGTCCCGGCGCCGGGGCCCGCGCCGCCGCCGTGTCCGGCGACCTTCGCCACCAGGGGCCGGCGCTTGGTGCGGCCCATCACCGCGTCGATGTCGCGGTCGATGTAGCAGTTCAGGGTGTTAGCGCTGGCAGCCGCCAGGGCGCCACCGACAAGCGTGACGACGATCAACTGCAGTGACGGCAGGCCGCGGTCAGCGAGCATCATCGTCGGCAAAGTCGTGACCAGCAGCAACTCGATGATCCGCGGCTTGGTGAGGGCGAATAGCCCGCGCGCCACCAAGGCTGCCGGGCGCCGTTCGGTCCCGATCGCCTGACCAGGCTCAAGCGCGCCTGCGGCCTCTGTCACTGTGGTCCTCTCGCCGGATACCCTCGCTGCGCCGCCGGGCATGCCGACGACATCGGGCCCCTGGCTCATGGCCCGTCGTGCCTGCGTACGGGCGTGCGAGCCGGGACAACGTTACCCGGTCGGCTGCGTTGGGCCGGTCCGGCCCTCCTTGTCCCGATAGGAGGCTACGTTGTGGGGGTGCCCGGCGTGATCGGTGGCCCCGGCGCCGCGAATCTCGCCATCGTGGCGGAATTCCGGTCTGCGCTGCTGGCCGAGGGCACTCTCCTGTTCCTCGTCTTCGTGCTGCTCGCCATCGGCTGGGTCGCCTGCCGCGAGATGCTGCTCGCCCGCGCCCGGGCCTGGCTGGCCGCCCAGCGCGGCCGCTGGCCCGCCGAACCTGCCTGGCGGCGCGTGCTGCGGATCGGGTTCGGCGTTCTCTGGATCGTCGACGGGCTCCTACAGGCCCAGCCGGCCATGCCGAGCGGACTGCCCTCGCAGGTCATCGCGCCTTCCGCAGCCGACTCGCCACCCTGGGTCAGTCACGTCGTGGACTGGGGAATTGGAGCCTGGTCCGGGCACCCGGCGCAGGCCGCGGTCAGCGTGGTCTGGATCCAACTCGGCATCGGCATCTGGCTGGTGTCGGTGTCCAGCCCCCGATGGTCTCGGCTCGCGGGGTTCACCAGCGCGGGCTGGGGCCTGGTCGTCTGGGTGTTCGGCGAAGCCTTCGGCGGGATCTTCGCACCGGGCCTGAGCTGGCTCACCGGAGCGCCGGGAGCCGCGCTGCTGTACTCCGCCGCCGGAGGTTTGCTGGCCCTGCCGCCGCGCTACTGGCGGGATCCGCGGCTGGGCACGCGGGTGCTGCAGGCAACTGGCGTCCTGTTCACCGGCTTTGCCGTGCTGCAGGCGTGGCCGGGGCGCGGGTCCTGGCAGGGCACAGCGCCCGGTCCAGCGGGCTCCGCCCGGCCGGGCCAGCTGTCTGCCACCGTCCGTTCCATGGCCGCCGCGGGTCAGCCGACCGCGCTGCACGACCTGCTCACCTGGTTCTCCGGCGTGGCGGTCAGGTACGGCTTTGCGATCAACCTGATCGTGGTCGTGGTACTGGCCGCGGGCGGGGTAGGCCTGCTCGTCGCGAGGCCGGTGATCGCCAGGCCCGCCGCGGGCGCGGTGGTCGGGTTCTGCCTGGCCAATTGGTTGCTAGTGCAGGATCTCGGCGTGTTCGGCGGCACGGGCACCGACCCGAACAGCATGCTGCCGCAGGTCCTGATCCTGATCGCCGGGCTGGTCGCCGCGACTCAGGCCGGCCGCGTGGGGCCGACCCCGGCCCCGCAGCCAGCGCAGCCACCGCAGTTCGCACCGCTGGCGGCGGCGGCCACACCGTCGGTGCAGGCGCCG
>JASHOE010000290.1 GCA_030041275.1 Streptosporangiaceae bacterium | reverse complement strand
GATCACCAACGAGAAGCGGTTCGATAAGCTCACCGTGCTGTCGATCTCGCCGCTCATCGCGCGGGCCATCAACGAGGTGTTCAGCGACGGCTCGGTGACCAGCCTGTTCGACGGCCAGAGCTGAAACTAGGCGTCCTCCGCCATAAAGACGAACCCCAAGATCAACGGCTAATCCCTTACATCACGGAACGGGGTCGATACCGTTCACCGCCTCCCGACGGGTCGCGGCGGGAATGGCGACGCCGCTGGCTGCCCTGCACGGCCAGGTTGCTGGCTGCGCACGGTAGGCTTCGCAAGGACTTTTGTGTCATCACAAGGAGAGCCACAGTGCCCGAGGTAGTGATCGCCGCCCAGGCGCGGACCCAGTTTGGTAAGGGGCCAGCCCGCCAGATCCGGCGCGACGGCCGGGTCCCGGCGGTGCTGTACGGGCACCACAGCGAGCCGAAGCACATGACGCTGCCTGGTCACCAGGTGCTCATGGCGCTGCGCACGCCGAACGTGCTGATCAGGCTCGAGGGCCTGCCTGGCGGTGCCCAGCTCGCGCTGCCCAAGGCGATCCAGCGCGACCCGATCAAGGGCTGGGTCGAGCACCTCGACCTGCTGCTCGTCCGGCGCGGCGAGAAGGTGACCGTCGACGTCCCGGTCACGCTGACCGGCGAGATCGTGCCCGGCGGCCTGCTCGACCAGCAGGTCGTGCAGATCTCGGTCAAGGCCGAGGCCACCAACATCCCGACCGGCATCGAGGTCAGCATCGATGGCATGGACGTCGGCGACGCCGTGCACGCTGGCCAGCTGAAGCTGCCATCGGGCGTCACCCTCGACGACGAACCTGACCTGCTCGTCGTGCACGTCATCGCCGCGCCGACGGCGGCGCAGCTGGAGGCCGAGCTCGGCGAGGCCGCGCCGGCGGCCGAGGAAGAGGAGGCCGCTCCGGCTGCCGAGGGCGCCGAGGCGTCCGGTGCCGAGCGCCGCGAGGAGCCAGCCGCAGGCTGATCGAGCGTCGGCTGCGCAGGTTGGCTCGCCGGCCCAGCTGCGCCGGAGGCACGGTCCGGCGAGCCGGAGTGAGCACGCATGGCTGATGACCGCTGGCTCATCGTCGGCCTGGGCAACCCAGGGCCCGAGTACGCCGGTAACCGGCACAATGCGGGTTTCCTCGTCGTGGACGTGCTCGCCGAGCGCGCTGCTACCCGCTTCAAGCGCGACCGGTCGCGCGCACAGCTCGCCACCGGCAGGCTGGCGGGCACCTCGGTCATCCTGGCGAAGCCGATGACGTACATGAACGTGTCGGGGCGGCCGGTGGCTTCGCTGCGAGCGTTCTACAAGCTGCCCAGCGACCGGATCGTCGTCGTCCACGACGAGCTGGACATCCCGTTCGGCGACGTCCGGCTCAAGCTCGGCGGCGGCGACAACGGGCACAACGGCTTGCGGTCAATCACGGCCGCGCTAGGCAGCCGCGACTACTTCCGCGTCAGGGTTGGCATCGGCCGCCCGCCGGGCCGGATGGATCCGGCTGACTTCGTGCTCCGCAACTTCGCCACCGCCGAGCGCGCCGCCGTGCCCGAGATCGCGGGCCGCGCGGCCGACGCGGCCGAGGCGCTCATGCAGCGGGGTCTTGCCGCGGCTCAGAACGAGTTCCACTGACGACCGCGGCCTCAGCGCGGGGCGGAGTGACGCGCTAGCCCGTTCCGGCCTGATTTGGGGTACGCGGTAGGCTAACCGGGCATCACGGCAGGAAGGTAAGCAGGGTGAGGAGGAGAGCTGGTCGGGTGGTTCGCAGGTGACGCTAGCTGACGACCACCAGCTCGCCTGGCGCCTGGCCAGGGACGCGGGTCAGCGGTTGCTGACGCTGCAGGCCGGCGATCTTGCTCCGGATGCGCTGCGGGCCGCGGGTGACCGGCTCTCGCACGAGTACCTCGCCGCCGAGCTGGCCCGGCTGCGGCCGGGCGACGCGGTCCTGTCTGAGGAAGGCGTCGACGACGCCGGACGGCTGGCGGCGCGGCGGGTATGGATCGTTGACCCGCTGGACGGCACGAGGGAGTTCGGAGAGCCGGGCCGGAGCGATTGGGCTGTGCACGTCGCGCTGTGGCAGGACGGCGAGCTGGTGGCAGGCGCAGTGGCACTGCCCGCCGAGGACCGGGTGCTGAGTACCTGGCAACCCGAAGCAGCACCGCCGGTGGCAGATGCCCCGCTGCGGCTCGTGGTCAGCCGGACTCGACCGCCCGCCTTTGTTGCCAGGCTGGCTGCGGGGCTCGGCGCGATCGAGCTGCCCATGGGCTCTGCGGGAGCGAAAGCGGCCGCGGTGATCACCGGCCGGGCGGACGCCTATGTGCACAGCGGGGGTCAGTACGAGTGGGACTCCGCGGCTCCGGTTGCCGTCGCGAGAGCGGCCGGGTTGCATGCGTCCCGGATCAACGGCTCGCCGCTCCGCTACAACCAGGCCGATCCGAGGCTGTCTGATATTCTCGTCTGTCCGGTGGAGCTGGCGCCTCGACTGCTCGGCGCGATCGAGAGCGCGATGGCAGCAGACCAGCCACCCCTCCCGGCTGGCGCGACCGCCGCGCACGGTGATGCTCTGCCGCACGGTGATGTCCCGCCGCACAGTGATCTGGAGCCGTCCTGATGCCCTCCCCCCGCCCGGACTACCTGCTGTCGCAGCTCGACGTGCTCGAGACCGAGTCGATCCACATCATGCGCGAGGTGGCGGCCGAGTTCGAGCGCCCGGTGCTGTTGTTCTCAGGCGGCAAGGACTCGGTTGTCATGCTCGCGCTGGCGGAGCGGGCGTTCTGGCCCGCCAGGATCCCGTTCCCGGTGATGCACGTCG
This sequence comes from Streptosporangiaceae bacterium, assembly GCA_030041275.1. Classification (GTDB taxonomy): domain Bacteria; phylum Actinomycetota; class Actinomycetes; order Streptosporangiales; family Streptosporangiaceae; genus JAJYUU01. The sequence continues at coordinate 23,293 of JASHOE010000290.1, read as the reverse complement.
ACACCGGCCACAACTTTCCTGAAGTCCTGGAATTCCGTGACCGGCGGGTCGACGAGCTGGGCGCGCGGCTGATCGTGGCGTCCGTGCAGGAATCCATCGATGCGGGCCGGGTCGCCGAAGAGACCGGCCGGTGGGCGAGTCGTAACCGGCTTCAGACGACCACGCTGCTCGACGCGATCACGGATAACCGCTTCGACGCTGTGTTCGGCGGGGCGCGCCGGGACGAGGAGAAGGCGCGGGCCAAGGAGCGGGTCTTCTCGTTCCGCGACGAGTTCGGTCAGTGGGACCCGAAAACGCAGCGGCCGGAGCTGTGGAACATCTACAACACCCGGATCCGGCGCGGCGAGCACATTCGCGTCTTTCCGCTGTCGAACTGGACGGAGCTCGACGTCTGGCACTACATCGCCAGGGAGCAGCTCGAGATCCCGTCGATCTACTTCGCTCACTCGCGGCGCGTCTTCGAGCGGGACGGAATCCTGCTGGCCGAGAGCGAGTACGTGACCAGGCTGCCGGAAGAGCCGGTGCTCGACGCGCGGGTGCGCTACCGGACCGTCGGGGATATGACGTGCACGGGCGCGGTCGAGTCGACGGCGAGCACGGTGGACGAGGTGATCGTCGAGATCGCCGCCACCCGGATTACCGAGCGAGGGCAGACCCGCGCGGACGACCGGACCAGCGAGGCCGCGATGGAGGACCGGAAGCGAGAGGGTTACTTCTGATGGCCGAGAGCCAGTTCGGATCCGCAGGCTCCTCGGGTGCCACCGGCCTGTCCGGGCCAGCCGAGGGTGGCAGGCACATGGACATCCTGCGGCTCGCCACCGCGGGCTCGGTCGATGACGGCAAGAGCACGCTCATCGGGCGACTGCTCTACGACTCCAAGGCGATCTTCGAAGATCAGCTGGCCGCAGTCGAACGGACGAGCCGGGAGCGCGGGGAGGACTTCACCAACCTCGCGCTGCTGACGGATGGACTGCGTGCGGAGCGCGAGCAGGGCATCACGATCGACGTCGCCTACCGGTACTTCGCCACCCCGCGGCGAAAGTTCATCATCGCCGACACCCCTGGCCACATTCAGTACACGCGCAACATGGTGACGGGCGCCTCCACGGCCGACCTCGCGATCGTCCTCGTGGACGCCCGCAACGGGCTGACCGAGCAGAGCCGTCGGCACGCCTTCCTGACGACGCTGCTGCGGGTGCCGCACCTCGTGCTCGCCATCAACAAGATGGACCTGGTGGACTACAGCTCCGAGGTCTTCGAGCAGATCTCGGAGGAGTTCACGGCGTTCGCGGCGAAACTGGAGATCGGCGACCTCACGTTCATCCCGATCTCGGCACTGCACGGCGACAACGTGGTCCAGCGGTCGAGCAACATGCCGTGGTATGACGGTCCGTCACTGCTTCATCACCTAGAGCACGTGCACATCGCCTCTGACCGGAATCTCATCGACGTCAGGTTCCCGGTGCAGTACGTGATCAGGCCGCACCAGGCCACCGACCCCGAACTGCACGACTACCGCGGTTACGCGGGCCAGCTGGCAGGCGGCGTCCTGAAGCCCGGTGACGAAGTCATGCACCTGCCGTCGGGCTTGACCACGCGGGTGAGCCGCCTCGACACGCCACACGGGCCGACGGCAGAGGCGTTCACGCCGATGTCGGTGACGCTGCTGATCGAGGACGACATCGATGTGTCGCGCGGGGACATGTTCTGCCGGCCGCACAACAGGCCGACCGTCACGCAGGACATCGAGGCGATGGTGTGCTGGATGACCGACGCCAGCACGCTGACAGCGCAGCGCCGGCTGCTGGTGAAGCACACCACGAGGACGGTCAAGGCGATTGTCCGGGACCTGCAGTACCTGCTGAACGTCAACACGCTGCACCGTGATGAGTCGGCCACAGAATTGAGCCTCAATGAGATCGGGCGGGTCACGCTGCGGCTAACCCAGCCGGTGTTCTGCGATCCGTATCAACGCAACCGGCTAACCGGTGGATTGATTCTCATCGACGAAGCCACGGGCGCCACCGTCGGTGCCGCGATGATTACAGAAGCGAGCTAACCGCCGCTCTTCTTATAACGGGATTGCAAATCCCTGGGGTGTCTCCTAGCACCGGTAAACCTGACTCGCTAACGTCGCGTCCTACATAGTGCCCGCACGCCACGCCGAATTTCGCCGTTGGCACAGTGCGGTGCTTCGGTTTGAGCGCTTGTAGCAGTCGAGATGCGCGGACGGCCCCGCGAGGTACGCCCGCTGTCGGCAAGTGGCGAGGGAGACGTAGCACGTGGCGTACACCGTTGGCCGGGTTCCGGGTCAAGTCCGCGGTGCTGGCCCGAGTCACGTGCGGACGGCTTCCGCATTCCGGGTGGACGTCTCGCTGAGCTGCCGTCTCAGCCTTGGGTGCCAGCATGGGTAGCCCGAACGTCCTGGACGCAGAGCGGTCACCTGACGCCGGTGACGACGCCGCGTTGCCTGCGGGTCCGGCCGTCCGGTCTGCAGTACGGCCCGACGCGAGTGTCATCATCCCCGTCAAGAACAGCCAGCGCACGATCCTCGCCACGGTCGACGCTCTGCTGGCGCAGGATTATCCGGCGCTGATCGAGGTCATTGTTGTCGGTGATGTCGGCGACCAGACTTGGCAGGCGCTCGCAGACGTCGCCGATCCGCGACTAGTGATCATCGAGCACGAAGAGACGCCAAACAAGCGCGAGCCTGCGATCAAACGTGATGTGGGATTGCAGAAGGCCAGGGGACAGGTGCTGGCGCTGGCGGATTCCGACATCATCATGGATCCCGATTGGCTATCGCGGTCTGTCGACCTCCTGGCTGAGCAAGATGTCAGCATGGTGTGCGGCGGGATGCGGGCGGTTGAGCCGACGTTCTGGAGCCGTTTCGTGGACGGCAATGTGGTGGCGGCCAAGACTCCGCGGGTGACGCGGTCCTACTTGGTGACGGCTGCCAACTTCGGCAAGCGGGGCCACAAGCCGCCCATTACCGCGAATGCGGTAATGGACCGAAATGTTTATGACGATTGCCCGATGGATGATAACTGGGGTTTCGGTTACGAGGATTACGAATGGTTCTGGCGGGTCGCGAGCGCCGGTCATCGTGTCTGGTACGCAGCTGGCCTTACTGGTTCTCATCACCACCGTCAGAATTTCCGGGCTTTGGCCAGTGAGTACCGATTCTCCGCAAATGGCTGCGTGCACTTTATCCGCGCCTTTCCCGACAGCCCGCTTGCCAGAAAGCGGCGGCGGCAAGCCATGCTGCTGCCGCTGGGGGCGATCATCGGCGTTGCCGGCGCTGCAACCGTGATTGCCACGGGGCAGGGCATGATCTCCCTGGTCGCGGCTCCGCTGCTGGCAGCGGGCCTGGTCGGCAGGGAAGTCATTCGTGCGCGCAAGGTCGAAGGGGTGGGCTACGCGGTCGCCGGGGTGGCTCTTGGAACACTGTTCGTGTGTACCTTGGGCTGGCGCCTCGCCCGGACTAGTCGAGTGACACGGGCCCGCTATCACGGCCGGCACAGTTAACATGGTCCAATCCGCTAGCGGCGCTGCCTCTTCGGGCGGCGGCGCTGGTTCGGACGATGCCAAGCGGCCCTGTAGTCGAAGATATAGCTTTGATCATTTCTGACTATTCTGTCGAGACCGCTTAGGTGGGCGTAAGACGGGTCCAGTCAATGCGAGGGGTTGCCGCGCTTGAGAGCAGCAGACGGCCACACGCCCTCGCCACCAGATGCAGACCCCGGGAAAACTGCGCCGCCTGACGCGACGGGGCGAGCGCTCCAAGTTCTCATCGAGATGGCCGGCGTGCCTCCCGTCGATGAGCCTTCGGCCCCGCCACCCAACGGGAACGGTGACGGCAACCACGGGCGGCATCGCAAGCACGCCGCCAGCGGCCAGCGGGCAGACTCGCCGAGCCCCGCGCTGGAGCGAGTGCCGGCGGTGGTCGGCGCCCGGGTTGGCTCGGAGGGGACGGTCCAGGTCGCGGTCAGCGCAAAGCTGGCTGAGCCGGCCGAGGAACTCGTCGAGGCGCCGGCTACTTCCCGGACGACGCCGTCGCCCGCTGACGGTCCGGCGGCAGCCGACGCCTCCGGTCACGGTGGGTGGCGGCACAGTTACCAGCTGGGCCTGTTGCTGATCCTTGTCGTCCAGTCGGGTCTCGCCCTGCGGCTGCTGTGGTCGAACTCGGTGTTTCAGGATGAGGCCGAGTACCTCTGGTACGGCCACATGGAATGGGCGCACTGGCTGCACGGCACTCCGCTGCCTACGTATTACTTGTCCGGAGCGCCCGTGGTGTATCCGCCGCTAGGGGCGCTGGCGGACTCGGTGGCCGGCCTCGCCGGCGCCCGGCTGCTGTCGCTGCTGTTCATGCTGGCAGCGACGGCGCTGCTCTACGGAACCGCCAGCCGACTGTTCACCAGGAGTGCAGGCCTGATCGCTGCCGCGATCTTCGTAGCCGTCGGCCCGACCGCCGACATGAGCGTCTGGGCGACCTACGACCCGATGGCGATCTTCCTGATGGCACTGTCGTCGTGGCTGGCGGTCCGGGCCGCCCGCGGACGTCTCACCGAGTTGTGGATCTTCCTCGCCGCGGCCGTCATGGTGCTCGCCGACGCTGCGAAGTGGGCTACCGGACTGTGGAATCCGGTGATCATCGCCCTGGTGGTTCTCGCCGCACCGACGGGCTGGGCCATGGCTCTGGCTCGCGGAGTCCGCATGGTGAGCTACGCGGTCGCGATCGCGGCACCTGCGCTCTATGTTTTCGGCGGAAGTAAGTACCTGGTTCAGATCAGCGCCTCGACGACTCAGCGCGGCTCCGGCGGGAATGCGCAGTTCTCCGTGCTCTGGACAGCTGCTCCGCTGGTCGGCATGGTCTTGGTGCTCGCGCTGCTGGCGGTGGTCCTCAGCTGGCGCGAGCGGGGGGGTCGGCAGACGCTCCTGTGTGCCGTGCTCGCCCTGGCCGTGCTGCTCGCGCCCCTCTATCAGGCCCACATTCAGACAACGGTCTCGCTCTACAAACACGTCGTGTTCGGCTCGTGGTTCGGCGCGATCGCCGCGGGCTACGCGATGTCCCGAGCGGTGGTCGTGAATGCAGCCAAGGGCTGGCGGGTCGGTCTGGCTGCCGCCACCTTCACTGGCCTGGTGGGCTTTGGCCAGGCCAGCGGCTGGTACGGGTACTGGCCAAATTCGGGACCTCTGCTGGCGGCGGTAGAGCGTCAGCTCCCGGTCCGCGGGCCGATGCTGATGGATGCCGGCGATCAGATGGTCATGCTCTACGACCTGCAGCATGCCGGCGTCCAGCCGGAGATCATGACCTCGTACGCGTTCACGCCGGATGCGATCTCGACCATGATCGAATCGCACAAGGTCTGGATGGTGGAGACAGATACCGGGACGGGAATCCCCCCGGACTCGGCGTCAGAGTCCGTCGCATCTAACCCGCGCGCCATGGCACAGGCCGGCTATCGCCGAGTAGCCCGCATTCGGTGGCGCGACCACGACGGCGCCGTGGGCTGGTTCACGATCTGGGTACTGCCGCGTGGACTCCATGGGGCGGCCTGAGATGAGTACCGAGCCTGCGATGACCCTCGCGCCTTCGGCCGAGATAGCGGTCCGCGGTCCACTCCCGAGTCCGCCTACGGCCGAGGAGAAGATCAGCTATGTAGACCGGCACCTCGGCTACCTCACGCTGATCGTGCTGATTGGCTACAGCTCGATCATCGTCAGCCAGGCGATCATGGAAGCGAGGTACCGGGCCTGGGTGCTCGTTCCGTGGACGGCATTCACGATCCTGTACCTGCTGGTGTCGTTGTTCTCGAATTTCGTCGGCCGCGACTTCGATCTCGCCTCGCACCGGGCCCGGGTGCAGAACTGGCGTCCCCGGGATTACCCGGATGTGGATATCTTCCTGCCAATCTGCGGCGAGTCACTGGAGTTGCTGCGCAACACCTGGACCTACGTGGACGAGCTGCTGCGGGGCTATCCAGGGGACGGGATCGCTTACGTGCTGGACGACAAGGCCGATCCCGGCGCCCGCGAGCTGGCCCGCGAGTTCGGGTTCGTGTATCGGGCCAGGGAGAATCGCGGCTGGATGAAGAAGGCCGGCAATCTGCGCTACGCGTTCGATCGCACCAGAGGCGAGTTCTTCGTGATTCTCGATGCCGACTTCGTGCCCCGCCCGGACTTCCTGGCTGAGACCCTGCCGTACTTCGATGATCCCCAGATTGGGATCATCCAGACGCCACAGTTCTTCCGGCCAGAGCGGCAGCATACCTGGGTCGAGCGGGCTGCCGGTCCCATGCAGGAAGTGTTCTACCGGTCGATGCAGATGTCGCGCGAGCGCTTTGGTGCCGCCGTGTGCGTCGGCTCGTGCGCCGTGTACCGGCGCGCAGCCGTCGCGGCGGCCGGCGGTCCGGCCCTGATCGCCTACGCCGAGGACGTCCATACCGGCCTGGATGTGATCAGCCACGGGTGGTCGCTGAAATACATTCCGGTGAACCTTGCGACCGGCGCCTCCCCTGACTCGGTCGACGCCTTCGCACACCAGCAGTACCGCTGGTGCCTGGGCAGCACCACCCCGCTGCGGCGGTTGCGGAAAGTACCCATGTCAGTGCGGGCGCGCGCCGCGTACCTCTCGGGCTTCTTGTACTACCTGTTTACGGCGCTGCTGCTGTTCGTGGTGCCGCTCATCGCCATTGGGATGCTGGTGTTCATCCCGCAGGACATCCATCTCCAGGACTACATCGTGCTCGCGCCGGCAGTTCTGAACGGAGTCGTGCTCTACCCGGTGTGGCACCGATCGGAGTTTGGCCCGGCCGCATGGGCGCTAGAAATCGTTCGCTCCTGGTCGCATGCGCTGGCGATCTGGGACCACTTCCGCGGCAAGGTGATGGCCTGGCAGCCGACGGGCTCAGCCGTTTCTCCCGTACGACGGCTGTGGGCTGCCTTGATCGTCTGGAACTGCGGCACAGCGCTGGCGTGGTTCGGCATGGCGGCGCTGCGCACCTGGCAGTACCGCACAGACAGGTTCGCGGTCATTTTCTTGTTCGGTCTCATGTACATTGCCCCGGTGGTGTGGACGTTGTGGGATCGCCGGGCGGCCCGCAAGTGAGCGCTCGGACGCGCCTGGCCGCCACCCTGACCGCAACGGCGGTCGTCGTGGTCCTGGCTGCCGGGATCCTGGTCGCCAGCCTGCGGCACTACCACCAGCAGGCCGCCGCCGCGACCACCAGGCCGGCCGCCGTCCCGTCATCTCAGGCGGCGAAGGGGAGCGAGCAACCGAAGGTCGTGCAGGCCAGCCTGCCGGGTACTGGGTTCAGCTACCTCGGTGTCTATGAGGGGAGCGAGCCGACGCCGGCGCAGTATGCGCAGGTCGACCAGTTCGCGCAGGCAGTCGGGCGGCAGCCGAACATCGTGATGTACTACAGCTCCTGGGGCGAGCCGTTCAGCATCCCGTTCGCGCAGACTGCGCTGCAGCACGGAGCAACTCTGCTCATCGACATCGATCCCACCAGTACCTCGTGTGCCGCGATCGCGGCTGGCCAGCAGGACGCATTCCTGCAGTCCTACGCCCAGGCGGTCAAGGCCTTCGGGCATTCGGTGATCATTAGCTTCGGGCACGAGATGAACGGAAACTGGTACTCATGGGGATGGACGCACACGCCGCCAGCGACGTACGTCCAGGCTTGGCGGCACGTTGTCAGCGTATTCCGGCAGACCGGTGCCGATAACGTCACGTGGCTGTGGACCGTCAACTCCATCAACCAGACCGAAGGGCCGATCGCGGCTTACTGGCCAGGCGCCAACTACGTCAACTGGGTCGGCCTGGATGCCTACTACTACTACGCGACCGACGACTTCAGCGGGGTTTTCGGATCGAGCATCGCCGCGATCCGTCAGGTCACCAACGCGCCCATACTCATCGGTGAGACCGCCGTCGGTCAGGTCGCCGGCCAAGCTGCGAAGATCCCCGGCTTGTTCGCCGGCGTCGCTAGCTCGGGGCTCATCGGGTTCGTCTGGTTCGACCAGGCTCAGGACTCTGGCATCTACAAACAAGACTGGCGACTGGAAGGCCACCCATACGCGATCGCCGCATTCCGGGCCGGAGTCGCGCAGTACGTGGCCCAACCGGGCAAGACACCTTCCCCATCGACTGCTCCGTAGCAACCACCGACGGCGGCCGCACCGAGCCGACGATCCGGAGATGCTCAGCTAGCAGCGCCCGATATATCGATCGAGGACGTTGAGCACTTCGGGATCAGCGACGGAATCGAACTTGCGAGCCCAGTGCGCGCCACTGGCCAGCATCGCTGGAACGTCAGCAACGCCCAGGGTCTTCGGATGATTATTCCGAGTACCTGACCAGTCGATATATCGTTTCCCATCCGGGACGATACGAAATTTCTTCGAGTTGACGAGGACGGTCTGCAGGAACACTTCATTGGGCGCGGGCATGGTTCGGAAGTAAGCCACAATGTCCGGATGCGCACGCGCGAAGTCTCTTGCATAGTAGACGCATGCCGCCGACAGCGTGCAGAAGAACGACCCGCCATAGCAGATGAAATCGTCGCCATTAAAGATCGTGCTGCGCCGCCGGGTGGCAATGGTGGAATACGCCAAGCTGACTCGGAGCCACGGTTGCACGAGGTTAACTGCCATCAGCGGACGCAAGTATTTCTGCTTGGCCTTGGTGGGGCGCCCTATCCACCGATGCTGGTATCCGAAGCGCAGCGATCGGTCGAACTTGGTCATGGCCCGCCACACCGGTCCCATGCCCCAGTCGGCGTCGGCAGGGGTGACGTCCCAAAAGACCGGCCCGTACTCTAGGTACCCATCGGCGTCACTCTCGGTCAGAAAGCGGTCGATGGTCGCTATCGGCTGGAGCGGATAGTCCTGGCCGGTCATGTTCTGCAGCCAGTCGAACTCGATTTCGTGATCCTCGAGCCAGTCGACGGCGGCGAAGTAGCGCTCGAGATGCGAGTAGTTGCCGTAGCCGCCAGGCCCGATAATGATATGCACGCCGGGCATGGATTCGAGGGCCGCGTCCAAAGGCGGACCAGAAATATCGTGGTGAATCAGCACCACGCTTGGTGGGCTAGCAGCCTTTATCAGCCGTACAAGACGGAGTACCTGGGCTGGCCGAGTGTGCGTCTGGATGTAATAGCACACGCGATCCGGCCGGGGCGGGGTCGGACTGGTCACGCGAGCCAGAATAGCGGCCTGCACGAGCGCGGGCCGAGACTCCGCCCGGCACGATGCGGGCAGGCCACTACTACTAGTGTCGGCGGAACGCGCGGGCCAGCGGCGGTGGCGCGGTCGCCACCTTTCACCGCGTGCGGATCACGCAGGACCTGGTGGATCGGGAGACGCGCTCACGACGGCCGCCGCCGTGTCACGAACGCGAGCTCGTCCGGGCGCTCCGAGTCGGCTGATCGTGATCGCACCCGTCCAGAGCGGGCAGCGGGTGGTCGCTCAGGCGCCTTACGGGAGATCAGCGGCCGGACCTTCGAAGAGCGACTATAGTCGTGCGGTGACGACTAAAGAATTGTTTCGATGATGCATTTGATCAGGAGGGCTGCAACAATGCGGCGCGACGCGTGCCCATCCGCGAGGCGCTGATGGCCGCCGCACACCCAGAAGGCGGCGTGGTTCACACAATTCCCGGCTTCATCAAGCTGGCATTGACCACGGCAAGGTCAGATTTTCGCGGAGCTTCTTGAGCTATGCGGCAGCGCGTCACGCATGGTGCTCCCAACGGCCCCGGTGATCGGGTGCAAAGCGTTCCGCGAGAAATGCAGGACCGCGATCGACCCGACGCTATTGCGCCTAGAATCTCGCCTCGTCCGAGCAAGAATCGCGATTGGCCGTCGCACCTAGCGCATGGGGCGCGGCCTCGCCGAGGACTGCGGCTGGGACGCATCAGCTTGACGGAACTGCGCTTGCGCACAGACCCCATGGTGCGCAACTCGCTGTACCTTATATTGTCGTCTGGGCTTCAGGCATCGCTCGGGTTTGCCTTCTGGGTCGTTGCCGCTCGTTTGTTTACTACTTACCAGACGGGTATCGCGAGTTCCCTTATCTCGGCGACGCTGTTCCTTGCCATGATGGCTCAGATGGGCCTGAACGTTTCTTTTGGCCGTTTCTTGCCAACGGCGAAGAACAGAAATGCTCTGATCACCGGAGGCTTTGCAGTAGTCGCCATATCCGGATTGGTTCTGGGGGCTGTGTATGTGCTGGCGGCGCCCACAATAGCTCCCAAGCTTGCGTTCGTCGCGGAACGCTTGCCATTGGCTATCGGCTTTATCGTATTTGCTTCTGCGTCCAGCATTAACCTGCTGACGGACGCGATATTCATAGGTTCGCATAAGTCGGGCTATGTCGCGCTCACGGACGGCGCTATTGCTGGCGCAGCGAAGGTCACCGCTTTGTTCCTGCTGGCCGGCGTCGGTGCGTTCGGCCTCTACACAGCGTCCTCAACTGGTCTCGCCGCGACGGCGCTGGCAAGCGTGCTCCTGATCACCTGGCGCCTGGGGTGGCGGCCGCAGATTCAGCAGTCATTGACGGTACTCAAGCCGCTCGCCAGGTTCGCGACCGCCAACTATGTGTCTTCTCTGCTCACGTTCATCCCGCAGACAGTCGTGCCGATAGTCGTCCTTGACCGCCTCGGGGCGCCTGCGGCCGCGTATTTCTATGTCGCGTACCAAGTGGCATCGCTCGCGCAGTCGCCGATCTTCGCCATTCAAGGGACCACGCTGGCTGAGGGGGCCCGGCCGAACGCCAATCTCGGGAACGTAGTGAAGCGAAGCGCTCGCTTGATGCTCCTGGTGTGCCTGCCGGCCGTGGCGGTCGTGATTGTCGGCGCGCACTGGATCCTGCTGGTGTTCGGCATCCGATATAGCGTTCATGGGACGCTGGTGCTAATTATCCTGACCGCGAGCGCGTTGCCGATGGCCGCGCTGAGCCTGATGCGCACGCTGCTCAACTTGCTGGGCGGCCTCAAGGTGCTGGTCTGGAGCAGCGTGATATTTGCGGCTGCTATTTGCTGCTCTTCCTGGCTGCTCGCGCCGCATGGTCTGACGGTTTTCGCTGCAGCGTGGCCGATTGGCACTGCAGCGGCGGGGGTGCCCTGCGGCGTGGCACTTGCCCGTCGGTGGCCGACGGCAGCGCGGCACCGGAAGGGAAGCCGCATTGATGCCGTGCCCGTTCACCCATTCTCAGCGGCAGCCGGAGCTGAACCTGATCGCGACTTCACCGCGATGCAGCAGGCGGGACTTGCTGCACTGCTGGGTCTCGCGGACATCAGCACCGCCGCTTTCCTCGCGGTCAGAGACGACGACATCGACGGGGAGTCGCCGAGCCGGCGGGTGGCGAGGAGAACGCGTCCCCCGCGACGGCCTGGCGGGACTGGCCCGTCGCCGTTGCGTCGCGATCGGCCAAGGGCGCGCGGCGGGCGGCGGTGACTGTGCGTTCCAGGATCTGGCGCCGCTTAGGTTCGCCGGTGTCCTTACTTGCCTAGCGGCGCCACCAGCGGCCACCCGCCGCTGGCCGGCGGGTTGGGCTGCGATGGTCGGCCTTCTCCTGCCGGGTTCGCCACGCTTCACGCAACTCAGCATCGACCGCGCGCGCTGCAGCGGCCGTGAGCTCGCTTGCTTCCCGGCGGGCAACCTGCAGCTCCGGATCTGCCGACGGGCTCAGCAAGTCCGGCACAGCAGTTGGCTACCAGGCTCCCATCGGGCTTCGCAGCCAGCAATGACCTCGCCTGGGTATCCGAGACCACCGGCGGGCCGCTGACCACATCCTGCTGGTCCACGCCGGTACCGGGACGGAGTAACGTTCTCGTGCGCCGCCGAGTCGCCCGAGGAGGTCGCTGTGTCGTGGGCAGTGGTGGCTTCCACCGGCGGAGCAGCTCTCACTACGTTGCTCGGAGTCGTCGTGGGCGCAGCCCTCGCTCGCCGCGCGCAGCAGCGGCAGTGGCTGAAGGACGCGAAGTCGCAGGCATATTCGGCGGTCTTGCGCGAGTACACGCGAGTCGAGTTCGATTTACGCGGTGCGTATCTGAAGAAGCACTCGCGGCTGCAGGTCGATTGGGCTCCGTGGGGCGGGGCTTTGTCGGGCCTGAGCTTGGTTGCCGAAGACGACGTGATGAGCGCGGCACAGCAGATAGCCGACCGACTCGACGCGATGGATGCGTTCCTGCGCGGCGCGGACCCTCATGACGAACAATGGCGGGTCCTGCAAGACGGCCTGGTCGTCGCCCAGATGACGTTCGTCAATTGCGCGCGCCGCAGCCTCGATCGCGCGCAGCCGCCGACAGCAATCCGGATCGGTGGCCCGCTGATAACAGAAGAGGTGCCCGGAGCGACGCCCCGGCTTGCAGCGCCCGAACGGTAGGCAGACCTCAGGCCGGGTTATCGCCGCGGCCGCCGCTGAGCGCTGCCGCGGGCCCGCAGGGCGCTGGACGAGGCATTTCTGAGGACGCCCCGCAGGTAGGCCGGGGGTCCGGCGAGCATCTGAAGGCCCCGCCCCGAGGTCAGCTCGGGCGCGAGCGCGACCGCAGGCTGTCGCGACTGCGACCGTGATGCGCGCAGGTAACCGAGCGCAAGCGGCGTCAGCCGCGCAAGCCCGGTGATAATCGACGGCCGACGCCAGAGCAGGGCGATGTAGAAGGCGCCCATGCCGACGGCGTAGCCGCGCAGCTGCCGGGCCGCGCCGGCAAAGTCGCGATAGTGATGGTGGCGTACGAAAGCCGCAGGCTCGTAGGCGATGCTAAAACCGCTGAGCAGAACGAGCGTGAGAGCCAGCGTGTCTTCCGCGCCAAGGGTGGGAGTCCCGGCTCCCAGGGCGGTATCGAAGCGGCCGATTCTGGCGAGCACCTCGCGGCGGAACGCCATGTTCCCGCCCGCGCCGAACGGAGGCTGCGGGTACAGCGGACTTTGCGGCCCCTTCGCGGAGAAGATCGCCGGGTCGAAACCGCGCCCTTTGCTATGGCCGCCGATTTCCTCGAACACGAACTGGGCCTCGGTATCCAGGCACGCTGGCAGGATCAGGCCGGTCACACACCCGACATCGCCGCCGCGGCCGAATCCGCGTGCGAGCCCGGCAAGCCACCAGGCGTCGGGTTCTTCATCATCGTCAACAAAGGCCACGATGGCGCCTGAGGCAACCGACACGCCCGCGTTGCGTGCCCGGGAAAGGCCAGCGCGTGGCTCCAGGACGTACCGGTACCGGGCGCTGTCCAGCGAGGCGACGTGCGCCCTGACCGCGTCAGTGTGCGGGCTGTTGTCGACGACGATGACCTCATAGCAGGGGTACTGCTGCTTCCCCAGGTAGTCCAGGCAAACCTTGAGCTGATCCGGGCGATTGTAGGTGCAGACGATCACGCTCATGAAAGGCGGCGCTTTCAGCGCTGCACCTCGTTCGAGCAGGAACGGCCATGAGCCTGCCGCCACGTCGAGTCCGTCGCCGGTCAAACCCTGCGGCGCAGGCTGACCTGCGGCAACGAACCGCCCGACGATCACTTGCCCCAGCTCGCGCCAGAGGACATCGGCCAAGCGAGCAGGACTGACGCCGTCGGCATCCACGTCGACGAGGCACGCGCCGATGGGCTCGGTAAGCAGGCGGGCGAGCACCCAGACTCGCTGGCGCGCGCCGTCGTAACTGAGCGCGGGCAGCGCGCGCGAGAGCTCGACCTCCATGAGCTTGATCGCGCGGAACTCGTCGGCACCCACGGTGTCCGGCCCCGACAAGGATGCAGGCGCGGCCATCGTCTCCCACCTCTCCTGGCCTCGCACGTGCTGTCAGCCGACTACGGCACGTGAGTGTATGACGTTTAGCCAGGCGCGGAGGTTTGCTTGGCGTCTGACACGCTGCTCAGGTGCCCGCGCTAGCCCGAACGGTGGCGACCGGCTGAGCGTGTGCCAGGCTGGCCCGTATGACGCGTGCCGGGCTAGACAAGCAGCCCGCTGAGGTTTCGGCGATGTTCGACCGGGTCGCCGAACGCTATGACCTGCTGAACGACGCGCTCTCGCTGGGCATGGATCACCGCTGGCGGCGGGCGGTCGCGAGGGCGGTCGACGGCGGCTCGGGTCAGCTCGTGCTGGACCTGGCCGCGGGCACTGGCACGTCGTCGCGAGCCTTTGTCCGACGGGGCGCGCGGTGCGTTGCGTGTGACTTCTCGCTCGGCATGCTGTCCGTCGGCGCGCGCAAGCCGGCCGCCGGGCTGGCGTTCGTCGGCGGGGACGCGCTGGTGCTGCCGTTCCGGAACGAAGCCTTTGACGTCGTGACGATCTCCTTTGGGCTGCGGAACGTGGCTGACACCGGCCAGGCGCTGCGCGAGCTGCTGCGCGTCACCCGGCCCGGCGGCCGCCTGGTGATCTGTGAGTTCAGTCACCTGCCGGTGCACCGGCTGAACGATCTTTACGAGCGATACCTGGCCGGCGTGCTGCCTGCTGTCGCCAGCCGGCTCTCCCGCAACGCCGAGGCGTATGACTACCTGGCGGAGTCCATCCGCGACTGGCCCGCACAGCAGGTGCTGGCCGGCCAGATCGCCGCTGCTGGCTGGTCCGGGGTCAGCTGGCGGAACCTGACCCTGGGGGTCGTCGCGCTGCACGAGGCGCGGCGCCCCGGCTGACGGCCTGACCTGCGGAACCAGCAGGGGAACGCGGGATCGGTGGTCGGCCCTTGCGGCAGCCTCGCGGCCGCACGGCCCGGTCGGCGTCGGCGGCTGCGGGTCGGTCGGCCAGCAGTCTGGCGGCAGGACTAGACTTCGCTACGGAGGATCTTGTGAAGAGGTTCACAAGACAGGATCAGGACGGGTCCGTGACCGAGCAAGCACCCCCTGCCGGCACGCCGGACTTGGCCCCTCAGGACGCCGGTGCTCCTCAGCTCGGCAGTGCTCCTGCAGACGGCGAGCTCGGCAGCGTGCGCGCGAGCGCGCCCGGCAGCACGCCGCGCGCGAGCCTGCCGGGCGGCGACACGGCCGACGTGATCGTCGTCGGCGCCGGGCCGGCTGGGTCGGCGGTCGCGTATTACCTGGCCACGGCTGGTCTGGACGTCCTGCTGCTGGAGAAGACCCACTTCCCAAGGGAGAAGGTCTGCGGCGACGGGCTCACGCCTCGCGCGGTCAAGGCCCTGACGGGCATGGGCGTGCCGCTGCCGGAGAATGACGGCTGGCTGCGGAATAGAGGCCTCCGCATCATCGGCGGCGGCGGCCGGATCGAGCTGGACTGGCCAGAGCTGTCCAGTTACCCCGGCTACGGGCTAGTCCGGGCCCGGACCGACTTCGACCAGATCCTTGCCAGGCACGCGGAGAAAGCCGGGGCCCGGCTCCTCGAGGGCGTGCCGGTGACTGGGCCGCTGCTCGACGACCGGACCGGGCGCATCACCGGTGTAACCACCAAGGATGGCAGGCAGTTCCGCGGTCGGCTCGTGGTCGCGGCCGACGGCAACTCCTCGCGGCTGTCCGTGGCCATGGGCCTGCACAAGCGGGAGGACCGGCCGCTCGGAGTGGCGGTTCGCACCTACTACGCCTCTCCGCGGCACGACGATGACTACCTCGAGGCCTGGCTCGACCTCTGGGACGGCAGTTCGCTGCTGCCCGGATACGGCTGGATCTTCGGGATGGGCGACGGCACCTCGAACGTCGGGGTAGGGCTCCTCAACACGTCGGCGGGCTTCGGCGACATCGACTACCGGGATCTGCTCCGCCGGTGGCTGGCGACGATGCCTGCGGAGTGGGGCTTCGTCGAGGAGAACCGGACGCAGCCGATTCGCGGCGCCGCGCTGCCCATGGCGTTCAACCGGACGCCGCACTACACGCGCGGCCTGTTGCTCGTCGGTGACGCGGGCGGAATGGTCAACCCGTTCAACGGCGAGGGAATCGCCTACGCCCTGGAGTCCGCTGAGATAGCCGCCCGGGTCATCGTCCAGGCGCTCGCGAGGACCACCGCGTCCGGTAGCGAACTCGTCCTGCAGACCTATCGCAGGCAGCTGAAGGACGCATACGGCGGCTACTACACGCTAGGCCGCGTGTTCGTCGAACTCATCGGCAAACCGTCATTCATGCGGTTCGCCACCAAGCACGGCGTCAAGCGCCCAGCCGTAATGCGGTTCAGCATGAAGCTGCTTGGCAACCTGACCGAGACCCGTGGCGGCGACGCCGTGGACCGACTACTCAACGCGGTGTCTAAGATGACGCCCGCAGCGTAACCGGCCATGACTGGCAAAGCGAGTGCCGCCGACCATAACGCCCATCTGGACAAGGGGGTGACAGGGCGATGAGCCTGTACGTGCCGATCCTGGTGCTTGGCATCCTCGCGGCGATTTTCGCGATCTTCTCGCTGGTGGCAGGCGCGGTGGCAGGCCCGAGGCGGTGGAACAGGGCCAAGCTCGATAGCTACGAGTGCGGCATCGAGCCGACCAAGCAGGCCCAGGGCATGCGATTCCCTGTGAAGTACTACCTGACGGCGATGCTGTTCATCGTCTTCGACATCGAGATCATCTTCCTCTATCCGTGGGCGGTCTATTTCGACAAGCTCGGAGTCTTTGGCCTGGTGGAGATGGTCACATTCATCGTCACGGTGCTGATCGCGTACGCGTACGTCTGGCGCCGCGGCGGGCTGGAGTGGGATTAGCCGATGGGACTCGAGGACAAGCTGCCGAGCGGCCTGCTGCTGACGACGGTCGAGAAGGTCGCCGGTTACGCGCGGAAGAGCTCGGTGTGGCCGGCCACGTTCGGGCTGGCCTGCTGCGCAATGGAACTGATGGCGGTCGGGGGCCCGCGGCATGACATGGCCAGATTCGGCATGGAGAAGACCGGCTCCACCCCGCGGCAGGCTGACCTCATGGTGGTGGCTGGCCGCGTGAGCCAGAAGATGGCGCCGGTGCTCAGGCAGATCTACGACCAGATGCCCAACCCCAAGTGGGTGATCTCCATGGGCGTCTGTGCTTCGAGCGGCGGGATGTTCAACAATTACGCCATCGTGCAGGGCGTCGATCACATCGTCCCGGTCGACATCTACCTGCCAGGCTGCCCGCCACGCCCGGAGATGCTGCTCGACGCCATCGTCAAGCTGCACGACAAGATCCAGAACATGAAGCTCGGCGTGAACCGCGAGCGCGAGATCACCGAGTTGGAAGGCGCTGGTCTGCGGCGGCTGCCGCTGGTGGCGGGCCCGGACGAGGAGCCGCTATCACTCACCGACCAAACCGTTCGAGAGCCCGACCCCTACTACCAGCCCGCGGAATTCACGCCGGGGCGGCCGGAATGAGCGAGCCAGACAGCAACCAGCAGCCAGCCGTGCCCGATCCGGCAGTGGCGGCGGGGCAAGAACGGCTGACCGAGCCGGTGGTCCGGACCGGCATGTTCGGCGTCACTGGCAGCGGCGACACCTCGGGTTACGGCGGCCTGCAGGTACGCCGACCGCCGCGGGTGGCCAGTCCGCGTCCCTATGGCTCCTACTTCGACGAGGTAGCCGACCGGCTCGAGGCCTCGCTACCCGCCGCGGGTACCAGCTTCGGCGCTGCGGTCGAGCAAGTGCTCGTCGCGAACGGCGACCTCACCTTCTACGTGCGGCGCGAGCACCTGCCCGCCGTCGCCGCCCGGCTGCGGGACGACCCGACCCTGTCGTTTGAGATGTGCCTGGGCGTGTCCGGCGTGCACTACCTAGACGAAACAGGCAGCGAGTTGCACGCCGTGTATCACCTGCTGTCCATCACCCACAACCGCAGGCTGCGGCTCGAGGTCACTGCGCCGGACGCCGATCCGCACGTACCCTCGCTGGTCGGCGTGTACCCCACCTGCGACTTCCACGAGCGCGAGACCTGGGACTTCTTTGGCCTGGTCTTTGACGGCCATCCGGCGCTGACGCGGATCGAGATGCCGGACGACTGGCGCGGGCACCCGCAGCGTAAGGACTACCCCCTCGGCGGTATTCCGGTCGAGTACCGCGGCGCGACGATACCGCCACCCGACGAGCGGAGGTCTTACGAATGACCGCTCACACTGACCACCAGGCGCACGGTGCAAGCGCGGCGGGCGCGGGCGAGTCCGGCTACGACGAGGACCGGGACGCCACGGATCCGTACGACATCGGTACCGGCGATGACTACGACGAGGGCCGCGTCTACCACGTCAGCGGCCAGGACTGGGACGAGGTAGTCGGCGCCGCGGCGACCGACGAGCGGGCCGGGGACGAGCGCCTGATCGTCAATATGGGTCCGCAGCACCCGTCCACGCATGGCGTGTTGCGGCTCGTCCTGACCCTGGATGGCGAGACCGTGACCGAGATCCGGCCCGTCATCGGCTACCTGCACACGGGCATCGAGAAGAATATGGAGTTCCGCACCTGGACGCAGGGCACCACGTTCTGCACCCGGATGGACTATCTCGCGCCGCTGTTCAACGAGACCGTGTTCTGCCTGGCCACCGAGAAGCTGCTCGGCATCGAGTCAGAGATCCCGGAGCGGGCGTCGGTCATCCGGGTGCTCATGATGGAGCTGAACCGGATCTCCTCGCACCTCATGGCGATCGGCACGTTCGGCATGGAGCTGGGCGCGACCACCGTGTTTCTGTATGGGCTGCGCGAGCGGGAAAAGACCCTCGATCTGTTCGAGCTCATCACCGGTCTGCGGATGAACCACGCGTTCGTGCGGCCCGGCGGGGTTGCCCAGGACCTGCCCGCCGGGGCGATCGAGCGGCTGCGTGACTTCCTGGACGTCATGCCTCGCCAGCTCAGCGAGATCCGCGCGCTGCTCGACGCCGCGCCCGTGTACCTGGCCAGGACCAAGAACATCGCGGTCCTGGACGTGACCGGCTGCATGGCCCTCGGGGTGACCGGCCCGATCCTGCGCGCCGCCGGATTGCCCTGGGACCTGCGCAAGAGCCAGCCCTACTGCGGCTACGAGACCTACGACTTTGACGTGCCGACCCAGCAGACTGCGGACGTCTACGGGCGGTACATCGTCCGGATGGACGAGATCGACCAGTCGCTGCGTATCGTCAGGCAGTGCCTGGACCGGCTCGGCGGCCGCCGGCAGGGCGACGAGCCGGTGATGATCCGCGACGCGAAGATCGGCTGGCCAGCCCGCCTCGCGCTCGGTCCCGACGGGATGGGCAACTCGCCCGACCACATCGCGCACATCATGAGCCAGTCCATGGAGGCCCTCATCCACCACTTCAAGCTGGTAACGGAGGGCTTCCGCGTCCCGGCCGGACAGACGTACGCCGCGGTCGAGTCGCCGCGGGGCGAGCTTGGCTGCCACGCCGTCAGCGAGGGCGGCACCCGGCCGTTCCGGGTGCACTTCCGGGATCCGTCGTTCACGAACCTGCAGGCGGTCTCCGCGATGTGCGAGGGCGGCATGCTCGCCGACGTAATCGCGGCGGTCGCCAGCATCGATCCCGTGATGGGAGGCGTCGACAGGTAATGGCGCTAACCGACGAGGCGCGCGCCCGGCTCGCACCGCAGGCCGCCGAGATCATTGGCCGCTATCCCCGAGCCCGCTCGGCCCTGTTGCCCCTGCTGCACCTGGTGCAGTCGGAAGAGGGGTATGTGTCGCAAGACGGCATCGCGTTTTGCGCCGAGCGGCTCGGCCTCACCGAGGCCGATGTCACTGGTGTCGTGTCCTTCTACACCATGTACAAGCGCAAGCCTGTGGGTGAGTACCACGTCGGAGTGTGTACGAACTCGCTGTGCGCGGTGATGGGCGGCGACGCCATCCTCGCCGACCTGAAGGAACACCTGGGCGTCGCCATCGACGACGTCACGCCGGACGGCAAGGTCAGCTATGAGCACGTGGAGTGCAACGCCGCCTGCGACTACGCCCCGGTCGTGATGGTGAACTGGGAGTTCTTCGACAACATGACGCCGGCAAAGACCAGGGACCTGGTTGACGACCTGCGGTCCGGCGCCGACGTCAAGCCAACCCGGGGGGCGCCAGGCCTGTGCACATGGAAGCAGGCGAGCAAGATCCTGGCCGGGTTTAACGACGGCCAGGCTACCGGCGGCCACACCGCGGGCGCCGCCACCCTCGCTGGCCTGCGGATCGCGAAGGAGCAGGGCTGGACACCCGATGGTTACTCGGGTAACGGGGCTAACGCTTCGGCCGCGTCCCCTGAGGCCGACACCGCGGGAGGACAGCAGTGAGCACGTTCCTTATCCCCGAGCTGAGCGCCCACTGGGACGAGCCCGACTCGTTCACCCTCGCCGGGTACCGTCGCAGCGGTGGCTACGAGGCGCTGACGAAGGCACTGGCGATGCCGCCGGACCAGGTCATCCAGATGCTGAAGGACTCGGGCCTGCTTGGCAGGGGCGGCGCCGGCTTCCCCACGGGCGTGAAGTGGGGCTTCATCCCGCAGGGCGACGGCAAGCCGCACTACCTCGTCGTAAACGCCGACGAATCCGAGCCCGGTGCGTGCAAGGACATGCCGACACTGCTGGCGAACCCGCACGCCCTCATCGAAGGCGCCATTATCACCTGCTACGCCATCCGGGCTGACAAGGCGTTCATCTACGTGCGAGGCGAGGTGCTGCACGTCAACCGCAGGCTTCAGCACGCCGTCGCGGAGGCGTACGCGGCGGGCTACCTCGGCGAGCACATCCTTGGCTCGGATCTCAGCCTCGACTTGGTCGTGCACGCGGGCGCCGGCGCTTACATCTGCGGCGAGGAGACGGCGCTGCTTGACTCCCTCGAGGGCTTCCGCGGCCAGCCGCGGCTCAAGCCGCCGTTCCCGGCGGTGGCAGGCCTGTATGCCTGCCCGACCGTGGTGAACAACGTGGAGTCGATTGCCACCGTGCCGTACATCCTGGAGAACGGCGCTGCGGACTTCGCCCGGTTCGGCACGGAAAAGTCCAAGGGCTTCGGGCTGTTCTCGCTGTCGGGTCACGTGACGACGCCCGGCCAGTATGAGGCGCCGCTCGGCACGACGCTGCGCCAGCTGCTCGAAGTTGCCGGCGGCATGCGGGCCGGTCACCGGCTCAAGTTCTGGACGCCAGGTGGCTCATCTTCGCCGCTGTTCACCGACGAGCACCTGGACGTACCGCTCGACTACCAGTCGGTGGCGGCGGCCGGCTCGATGCTCGGTACCAGGTCGATCCAGCTGTTCGACGACACGACCTGCGCGGTCCGCGTGGTTCTCCGCTGGTGCGAGTTCTACCAGCACGAGTCCTGTGGCAAGTGCACCCCGTGCCGGGAGGGCAGCTTCTGGGTCGTGCAGCTGCTTGAGCAGCTGGAGCGCGGCGAGGGCAGCGAGGCCGACCTGGACAAGCTGCTCGACATCTGCGACAACATCACCGGCCGCGCGTTCTGCGCGCTCGGCGACTCCATCCAGGCACCGGTCGCGTCGTCGATCAAGTACTTCCGTGACGAGTACATCGAGCACCAGCGGATTGGCGGCTGCCCGTTCGATCCGGCCGCATCGACACTGTTTGCCCTGGAGCCGGCCTGATGACCGCACCGCATGACCCACACCCACCGATTTCGGCGCCCCAGCACACGGGGGCGCAGGGCAAGGGGCCCACGACTACCGAAGTTGCGAAGCCTGTCGACGGCGTCCGGGTGACGATCGACGGGTTCGAGATCACCGTGCCCAAGGGGACCCTGATCATCCGGGCGGCCGAACTGCTCGGCATCCAGATCCCCCGATTCTGCGACCACCCGCTGCTCGATCCCATCGGCGCGTGCCGACAGTGCCTGGTGCAGGTCGAGGGCCAGCCCAAGCCCCCGGCGTCCTGTACCACCGTGGTGACCGACGGCATGGTGGTTCGCACCCAGCTCACCTCGCCAGTGGCGGAGAAGGCACAGCGCGGCATGATGGAGCTGCTGCTGGTCAATCACCCGCTGGACTGCCCGATGTGCGACAAGGGCGGCGAGTGCCCGCTGCAGAACCAGGCCATGTCGACCGGCCAGGGCGAGTCAAGGTTCTTCCTGACCAAGCGCACATTCCCCAAGCCTATTGCCCTGTCCGCGCAGGTGCTGCTCGATCGCGAGCGGTGCATCCAGTGCGCCCGCTGCACCAGGTTCGCCGACCAGATCGCCGGCGACCCGCTCATCGAGCTGATCGAACGCGGCCCGCAGGAGCAGGTCGGGACGGCAGACGGCGTGCCGTTCGACTCCTACTTCTCCGGCAACACGGTGCAGATCTGTCCGGTGGGCGCGCTGACTGGCGCCTCCTACCGGTTCCGCGCCAGGCCCTATGACCTGGTGTCGACGCCCAGCGTGTGCGAGCACTGCGCGGCAGGCTGCCGCCAGCGCACCGACCACCGGCGCGGCGCCGTGACCCGGCGGCTCGCGGGCAACGATCCCGCGGTCAACGAGGAATGGAACTGCGACAAGGGCAGGTGGGCCTTCACCTACGCGACCCAGCCCGATCGGCTGGTATCGCCGCTGGTGCGGGACGAGGCAGGCGTGCTGCGCCCGGCCTCCTGGCCGGAAGCGGTGGCCACCGCCGCGCGCGGGCTCGCCGCGGCCCGTGGCCGGGTCGGCGTGCTGCCCGGCGGGCGGTTGACCGTCGAGGACGCTTACGGGTACGCCAAGTTCGCCAGGGTCGCGCTCGGCACCAATGACATCGACATGCGCACGAGGCCGCATTCGGCTGAGGAACTCGAGTTCCTCGCCGACTATGTCGCCGGTCGGCCGGGACTCAGCTACGCCGAGCTGCAGCAGGCGCCGGCGGTCCTGCTTGCCGGGCTTGAGCCGGAAGACGAGTGCCCGATCGTGTTCCTGCGGCTCCGCAAGGCCGTCCGGGCCGGGCGGATGAGCGTGTACTCGATCGGCGCGTACGCCAGCCACGGCCTGACGAAGCTGTCCGGCACCCTGCTGCCGACGCTACCCGGCGCGGAGTCCGTGGTTCTTGGCCAGCTCGCTGCGCTGGCCTCGGGTGGCCAGGCACCGCCGGACGCCTCGATGCCGGCTCAGACCGACCTGCCGGCCGTCGCAGCGGAGCTGGCACAGGCAGGTGCTGTGATCCTGGTCGGCGAGCGCCTGGCCGAGGTACCAGGCGCGCTGTCGGCGGCCGCCCGGCTCGCGCTGGCCAGCAACGATATCGACATGCGGGCCAGGCCGCACTCCGCCGAGGAGCTGCAGTTCATCACCGACGAGGTGGCGGGGCGGGCCGATGTCGCCTACGCCAGCCTGGACCGCGCGCCGGCGGTGCTGCTGGCAGGGTTCGAGCCAGAGGACGAGTGCCCGATCGTGTTCCTGCGGCTCCGCAAGGCAGTGCGGGCCGGCAAGACCACGGTGTACTCGATGGCGGCGCTGGCCAGCCTTGGCCTGGCCAAGATGTCTGGCGTGCTGCTGC
>JASHOE010000289.1 GCA_030041275.1 Streptosporangiaceae bacterium | reverse complement strand
GGTTGGCGGGTGCGGCGCGGTTGGCGGGTGCGACGCCGTCGTCGGGTGCGGCGCCGTCGTCGGGTGCGGTGCCCGTCGGCAGAGCGGCCGGGCGGGCGGGTGTGACAGCCTTCGAGTTCTCCTCCGAGGTGGATCCCGCCCGGTTCGTCTGCGCAGTACCGGTCCCGGCCGGGGCGCCGTCCGCCCCCGCGAGCTCGTCCGCGGCTGCGAGCCCGTTCGCCGGTGCCAGCTCGTACGCCGGTGCCAGCCTGTCCGCCAGTGCGAGCCCGCTCGCTGGCGCCCCGCCGCCTGTAGGCGTCGTGGTGTCCGTGGCGGTAGCGGGCGGCGGTCCGCCGGCCGGGGACTCTCCGCGTGGCTCGTCGTCGGCTAGGGCAGCGCTGTCGTGGCGGTCCTGGTCGGCGCGTGTCAGCACGGCGTAATCGGGCACCTGGGCGGATCGAGCGGGCAGGCCGAGTTCGAGATGTCTGAGCAGGGCGGGCGCAGGCTTCGGCCGCCCTGTGTCGTCGAAGGGCGAAGCCGGATGACCGGCCGGCAGTTTCGCGAGCCGCATTCTCAGATCGGCAAGTGAGCCACTCGGCGCCCGTCCGACCGGGCTGGGTGCTACCGGGGGCACGAGGGGAGAAGCGCTGGTTTCAGCAGGCTCAGCGGCAGCACGCCAGGCGGCCCAGCGTGGCGGTGTGACGTCGGAGTCAGCGTCGGTAACACTGCCGGGCGGCTGGTCGGGCTGCGCCGATCCGGCGAGTGGTTTCGTCCGGCTGCCGGACGGGGCCGTCGGGCCAGGCTCGGCCACGAGCGCGGCCGCAGCGTCGCTGGCGGCAGACTGGGGCTCGGTCGTTGGTGTTGCGAAGGTGTCGTGCGCGTCGGAGGCCGGCGCGGAATCCGCGTCGACGGTCGGATGGCGCTCTGTTGGTGGCACGGCTTCGCGCTGGGGCGCGGCCGCGTCGGCGGGGCCTCGCAGGTCGGCGGCCCCCTGCGAGCCGGCGGCCCCCTGCGAGTCGGCGGCCGCCCGCACGTCGGCGGCTTTTCGGTCCGCCGCTGAAACCTTGTCAACCTCAATGGGCTCGGCCGGAGGTTCCGTGGTCGCCGAGGCCGCGATCGCCAGCCCTTGATCGGCTTCGCCCGCCGGCTGAGGTACCGGCATCACGGCATAGGGATCACCGAATGCGGGCGGCTCTGGCATCACGACCCCGCTGCCGGGGGCCGAGGTCACGCGGCTCGGGCTGTGGGCCCACTCGGCCGGGTCAACGCGGGGCATGCTTACGGTGTTGTCCGGCGTGTCCGGTGGCTGGTCCCACCCCGGCATCGGCCCCTGCATGACGGCATTCTCCCGGCTTCTGGCAATCTGCACATCGTAATGTCAGCAGCGACAGAGTCAGCAGCGACAGATCAGGCTGCCCTCGGGCCGGGACCCCCTGATCGGAGGTTGTCGGAACGTGCCGCCAGCTCATCAGACCGCGGCTAGCGCTGCTCCCGAGGCTAGGGAGCCAGTCGGCGCTGTCGCGCTCAGCCACGGCGAGTTGCACGCCTGGCTTGTCGACCTCGACGCCCCTGGGTCCGCCGACATGGCCACGCTCGACGGAGCCGAGCAGGCTAGGGCCGCGAGCTATCTGCGGCCGCAGGACGGCCACCGGTTTGCCGCCAGCCGGGCTGCGCTCCGTCTGATCCTGGCGCGTTACCTCGGCTGTGAAGCAGGACGCGTGGAGTTCGAGGTCGGGCCCTGCGGGCGGCCTCGGCTGGCGCGCGAGGAGGTCCGATTCAGCCTGGCCCGCAGCGGGGGCCTGGCGCTGGTCGCCGTTTCGTTCGGCCAGGTCGGCGCCGATCTTGAGCAACTTCAGTCGCGAAGCGGGCTCGCCGATCTCGCCGCGGCCCGATTCACCGCCCCGGAAATAGCCTGCATCGCGGCGGGCTGCGGCGGCTCGCCGATGCACGGCTTCTACCGGCACTGGACCGCCAAGGAGGCCTTCCTCAAGGCGGCCGGTGTCGGCCTGAGCCGGCTTCGCGACACCGAATTGGTGTGTGGCCCGCGGCTCACCATCAAGTTCGCGGACAGGCCAGCCGCCGGCTGGTCGCTGGCTCTGTCGACGGCCATCGCTCCTGGGTACCTCGCCGCGATCGCGAGCCCAGGCCGGGTGACGAGCCGGCGCGCGCTTAGTCCTTGCCAGCCGGGGACTCGCGCACGGCGGGCAGGATCCGCCCGGTAGCGGAGCCGAGTCCGATCCTGCCGCCGCCAGGTCCACGCGCAGTGGCCGAGATCGTGAGCTCGTCCGCGTCCTGGAGCCAGAACCGGGAGGTCCCGTCGGGCAGCGGAACGGCCTCGGTGCCGTTCCAGCTCAGCTCCAGCAGCGACCCGCGCTGGTCGGGCTCCGGGCCGCTGACCGTCCCGGATGCGTACAGGTCACCCGTGCGCACGGCCGCGCCGTTCACCGTGAGGTGCGCAAGCATCTGAGCCGGGCTCCAGAACATGGTCGCGTACGGTGGCCGGGAGATCACCGAACCGTTGAGCCGTACCTCGAAGTCGATGTCCAGCCCCCAGTGGGTCGTCTCGGTCAGGTAAGGCAGCAGGTCCGCGGCCGCGGACGGCGGCCGGACACGCGCGTGCTCGAGCGCCGCCAGCGGGAGGACCCACGGCGAGACTGTCGTGGCGAAAGACTTGCCAAGGAACGGGCCGAGCGGCACCGTCTCGAAGGACTGGATGTCACGGGCGGACCAGTCGTTGACCAGGCACACGCCGAAGACGTGCTCAGCGAATCGGGACGCGGGAACGGGCTCGCCCAGGTGGCTCCGCGCACCGACGACGAACCCGAGCTCGGCCTCGAAATCCAGTCTGGCAGACGGGCCGAACGAGGGAGCGTCTGCGCCAGGCGGGCGGAACTGGCCGCATGGCCGGCGCACGGGAGTACCGGACACCACAACCGATCCCGAACGCCCGTGATAGCCGATCGGCAGATGCTTCCAGTTGGGCGGCAGCGGCTCGGCGCCCGGCCGGAATATCCGCCCGGCGTTAGCCGCGTGGTTTTCCGAGGCGAAGAAATCGACGAAATCCGCCACCGTGAATGGCAGCCGCAGGCTGGCCTGCCCGACCGGCACCATCAGGTCCTCGATGGCCGGGCGGCATTGCTCATCCGAGAGCCAGCCGGTCAGGCCGTCCCGCACCTGAGTCCATGCCCCATCACCGGCGGCCAGGAAGTCATCGAGGCTACCGGCCCGGAACAGGTGTGCTCGGGCTGGCATGAGCCGGTCCGACGCGGTGGTCAGATCCAGAATGTGGTCGCCTACAGCCACCCCTACCCGGTAGCCCCCGGTATAGGTTGCTGCGGTGTACGAGCAGTAGGGGAGCGCCGCCAGGCCGAACGGGTGCTCTGCCGGCAGCCGCAGCCACCGGGCCGCTTGAATCATGCCGCTCCTCGCTCATCTGCGGGTGCCATCCGCGTCAGGCTAGCGGCCCGCTGGTCACGCCGCCGCTGGCACCATGGTCCCCCTTGTGCGCGATCTGGCCGCAACCGCAGCCGCTGATCAGCGCGGCAAGGTCGCGCCTCGCACGCGCTGCCCGTCAAGGAATAGCTTGACGTCGAGATAACTGCCGCACTAGGCTCGCAACTAGCTTGACGTCGAGATAATTACTTGTCGCGTTCCGCCGGGGCCAGTAGGCGGAAGCGGGACGAGTAGCGGCAAGATGCATCCAGGGTTCAACGCGGGGCAGCGTGGCTGGCCGTGCGGGTACGACCCCGCGGCCGGCGGCTCCAGATCGCAGGAGGCCAGATCATGACCGGGAACAGCTTCGGCAGCGCCGCCGAACTCGGCGTCGGCGGCACGAGGTACCAGATACATCGGCTGGATGCGATGCCGGGCTCGGATGACCTGCCGTACAGCCTCAAGATCCTGCTGGAGAACCTGCTGCGGACCGAGGACGGGCTGAACGTCACCGCGGACCAGATCACGGCGCTTTCCGGCTGGGATCCCGCCGCTGAGCCCGATGTCGAGATCCAGTTCAGCCCCGCGCGGGTGCTGATGCAGGACCTGACAGGCGTGCCCGCCGTGGTCGACCTGGCCGCGATGCGCGAGGCAATGCGGGCGCTGGGCGGCGACCCGGGCAAGATCAACCCGCTGGTGCCGGCCGAGCTGGTGATTGACCACTCAGTGATCGCCGACGTGTTCGGCCGCCCGGACGCCTTCGACCGGAACGTGGAGCTGGAATTTCAGCGCAACCGGGAGCGGTTCGCCTTCCTGCGCTGGGGCCAGGAGGCGCTGCGCCAGTTCCGCGTCGTCCCGCCCGGCACCGGCATCGTGCACCAGGTCAACATCGAGCACCTGGCGCGCGTTGTCATGACCGCGCAGGGCGACGGCAGCGCCCGGCTCGCTTACCCAGACACGTGTGTCGGCACCGACTCGCACACGACCATGCAGAACGGCCTAGGCGTTCTCGGCTGGGGGGTGGGCGGCATCGAGGCTGAGGCGGCCATGCTGGGCCAGCCCATCTCCATGCTGATCCCGAAGGTCGTTGGCTTCCGGCTGGCCGGGGCGCTGCCGGCCGGCGCCACCGCGACCGACCTCGTGCTGACGGTCACCGAGCTGCTACGGCGACACGGCGTCGTCGGCAAGTTCGTGGAGTTCTACGGCGAGGGCGTGGCCGCGGTGCCGGTGGCGAACCGGGCGACCATCGGCAACATGAGTCCCGAGTTCGGCTCCACTTGCGCGATCTTCCCGATCGATGCCGAGACGCTGGCGTACTTGCGGCTGACCGGGCGCAGTGCCGAGCAGGTTGCCCTCGTCGAGGCCTACGCCAAGGAGCAAGGCCTGTGGCACGACCCGGCCGACCGGGCGCGCTACTCCGAGGAGATCGAGCTAGACCTGTCCACCGTCGTTCCGTCGCTGGCTGGCCCAAAGCGGCCGCAGGACCGGGTCGCGCTGTCCGACGCCAAGAAGGCTTTCCGGGAGTCACTCGGCGGCTACGTCAAGCTGGACAAGCTCGATGCCGACATAGCCGGCACGTTCCCCGCGTCCGACCCGTTCGTGGCCGACAGCGAGAACGGCGGCGACACCGCCCGCGCTGCCGCGTCCGGCGGGGCCGCCTCGGCAGCTCGCCCGTCCCGGCCGACCGAGGTCACGCTCGACGACGGCACGCACACGACCGTCGACCACGGCGCCGTTGTCATCGCGGCGATCACCTCGTGCACCAACACGTCCAACCCGTCGGTCATGGTGGGCGCCGCGCTGCTGGCCAAGAAGGCCGTCGAAGCCGGCCTAGAGCGTAAGCCGTGGGTGAAGACCACGCTCGCGCCCGGCTCCAAGGTGGTCATGGACTACTACGAGCGCGCCGGCCTCACCCCGTACCTGGAGAAGCTCGGCTTCAGCCTGGTCGGTTACGGCTGCACCACGTGCATCGGCAACTCCGGGCCGCTGCCCGAGGCGATCAGCGCGGCCGTCGCGGACAGCGATCTCGCCGTCGTCTCGGTGCTGTCCGGCAACCGCAACTTTGAGGGCCGGATCAACCCCGACGTCAAGATGAACTACCTGGCGTCCCCGCCGCTGGTCGTCGCTTACGCGCTGGCCGGAACCATGGACATCGACCTGATCAACGAGCCAATTGGAACGGGGTCGACAGGACAGGAGGTCTATCTGCGTGACCTGTGGCCCAGCCCGGGCGAGATCGAGTCCGTCGTGGAGACGGCGGTGGCGGCGGAGATGTTCACCCGCGACTACGCCGACGTGTTCGCTGGGGACGAGCGCTGGCAGGACCTGGATGTGCCGCCGGGGGACACGTTCGCTTGGGATCCCCACTCCACCTACGTGCGGCATCCGCCGTATTTCGAGGGGATGGAGATCACGCCCAGCCCCGTGACAGACATTCACGGGGCTCGGGTCCTCGCGGTGCTCGGTGACTCGGTGACCACCGACCACATCTCCCCGGCTGGTGCGATCAAGACTGACAGCCCGGCGGGACAGTACCTGACCTCGCACGGCGTGCAGCGACCCGACTTCAACAGCTACGGCTCGCGGCGCGGCAACCACGAGGTGATGATCCGCGGCACCTTCGCCAACATCCGCCTGCGTAACCAGCTCGCGCCGGGCACAGAGGGCGGCGTGACGGTGAAGCTGCCGGGCAACGAGCAGATGTCGATCTACGAGGCTTCTCGGCAGTACCTGGACGAGGGAACGCCGCTGGTCGTGCTCGCCGGCAAGGAGTACGGCTCAGGCTCCTCACGGGACTGGGCAGCAAAGGGCACCGCGCTGCTCGGCGTGCGGGCGGTCCTGGTGGAGTCGTTCGAACGGATCCACCGGTCCAACCTGATCGGGATGGGCGTGCTGCCGTTGCAGTTCAAGCCAGGGGAGAGCGCCAGCTCGCTCGGACTCACCGGCCACGAGGTCTTTGATGTCACCGGTATCGAGGCGATGAACTCGGGTGCCACGCCGCGCGAGGTCACCGTCCGCGCCGACGACAAGGAGTTCACCGCGATCGTCCGGATCGATACGCCGGGCGAGGCGGAGTACTACCGGCATGGCGGGATCATGCAGTACGTGCTCCGGTCGCTGCGCGGCTAGCCTGCTCGGCTAACTGCTCGGCTCACCGCCCGGCCCCCGAACCCGGGGACCCGCTGCACGTGCGGTATCGGCTGGGTAAAGATCGGGGCATATCCGTCATAAACCGAGCTATTCCTCGCAGCTGCCGCTAACGTCGGGACGTGCGTCGCGGGCGGCCCTTTTATCGATGTGAGTTCGCTATGGCTAGGGCGATAGCAAACTCACATTCATGCCTACGGTGGATCACGCTGACCCCGCGCGACGGGATACTGCGGGGCCCTGATGGCGATTAGCGCGGGCGCGCCGCTCGGCACGGCGGCGTTCTGGCTGACCGGGCTGGAGCGCGGCGTCATGCTCGCCGGCCTGGCGCTTGCGCTTGGCGGGCTAGCCGGGCGCGGGCTTGCGCGTCAGTACAAGGGCCGGCGGCCTGGTCCGCTGCCAGCACCGTGGGCCGTGCGCGGCTCGCTACTCGGGCTCGTGGCCAGCGCCGCCCTGCTGGTGACCGCGCTAGCAGGCCCCGGCCTCGCGGCACAGCTAGCCCGCCCGCCAGCACCTGGCCTTCGATCAGGCGGCACCGCCGAGATCGCGGCCGTCGAACTGGTCTTGTTCGCCTTCGCCGCGCTCGCAGCGCGGCTACGGCAGACCGGGCTAGCCGCACTCATGCTCTCTGGCGTGATCATCGCCGAAGGCATCAGGTCGCACCCGGAGGGCATCGTGCCTGTCGGCGGCGCGGCCCTGGCCTACTGCCACGTGGCGCCGGCTGTGCTGTGGGCAGGGCTGCTCGCCTACGCCGTACGGACCGCGCTGGCCTGGCGACACGACCCGGCCGCCGTGCAGGGCATCATCAGGCTGTACTCGATCGCGGCCGCGTGGCTGTTTGCCATCATCGTGGTGACCGGGATCGTGAACGCGCTTGTGCTCGTGCCGCTGGGGTCGGTACTGACCACGGCCTACGGGCTGTTCCTCATCGCCAAGGTAGTGCTCGTCGCGGTCGCCGCCGGGCTCGCCCTGGCCGGCCGCCGCTGGTTGCGGCGCGAGTCCAGGGCCGGTGCGGGCCCCGCCCTCGCGACCAGGCTGGAACTCGCGGCGCTGGGCGTGGTGCTCGCGATTACCGGGATACTCACAGTGCTGACGCCGCCCGCCAAGCCAGTCACGGCCGCGGCACCACCGGCCGCGCAGGTCGTCGTGGCGTCCCCCCGCGTGCCGGGCACGGCGACCTGAGCAGGCCGACAGGCCGAGCCCGCTGGCAGGCCGAGCGCCGCCCTGGCAGGCCGAGCGCGGTAGCAGGCGGACCGAGCCAGCAGACCTGCCCCGCTCGCAGCAAGAGCGCAGCACCGGGCTGACCCGATCGACGGCTGGTACCGGTCACCCGCCGCCGGCGGCCAAGACGAGCGGCAGCACGGCGCGCGCGCCGGCCTCGCGCAGCGCCATGGCGGCCACGGTCATCGTCCAGCCGGTGTCGAGCACGTCGTCGATCAGCAGCACCGGTCCGTCCAGGCCGGCCAGGCTCTCGCGCATCGACGGCGAGACCTCGAGCCGCTCCCACACGGCCCGCAGCCGCTGGGCGCTGTTGTGCTGGCGGCGGTCGTCGCCCAGGGCCGGATCAGTCCGGTCGTCACGAAACGCGAGCATCCCTAGGTCAGGAAGGCGCCCGATGTCAGTCACCCGCCGGGCGAGGCTCGCAATCAGACGCGGGCGGGTGCGGGACGGAATGGTCACCACTCCGGCAGGTCGCTCCGCCCACTGCCAGCCGGCCAGCACCGTGACGACCGCGCCGACTACCTCATCCGGCACCTCGGTGTCCGCCTCGCCGTCCAGCAACTGGCGCAGCCGCGGGCCCCAGCCGAGTTCTGTCAGCCTGCCGAGAGCGCGGCCGGGTTCGGCGGAGAGCTCGGGGCTGATCTTGCCGCTCACTTCGACGCCGAGGTCAGCCATCCCGGTCGGCCACATCTTGCGCGGCTCCAGCACGGTCCCTGGCCGGTCAAGCTGGTCACGTGCGGCGGCCGCAATCGCATCGGGTACGACGTCGGGCCGCGGCCGCCCGGTGCAGTTGTCGCACCGGCCGCAGGGACCTGCGTCCGGGTCATCGAGCTGGCGACGCAGGTACTCCATCCGGCACCCGGTGGTGGCGATGTAGTCGAGCATGGCCTGCTGCTCGCGGGTACGCTCGGCCGCAACCCGGCGGTACCGCTCTGCGTCGTACGGCCACGGCTCACCGGTCAGGGTCCAGCCGCCCGCCACGCGCCGGACCGCGCCGTCGACGTCGAGGACCTTGAGCATCATCTCGAGTCGGCTACGGGACAAGTCGATGCTCGCCTCAAGCGCGGCTGTTGACAGCGGCCGGTCCGCCTTCGCCAGGACCGCCAGCGTGCGCCGCACCAGCGGCTCAGCCGGGAAGGCGAGTGAGCCGAAGTACGCCCAGATGTCAGCGTCCTCCCGGCCGGGCAGCAGCACGACCTCGGCGTGATCTACGGCCCGGCCGGCCCGGCCGATCTGCTGGTAGTAGGCAACGGGTGATTGCGGCGCGCCCAGATGCACGACAAAGCCCAGGTCGGGCTTGTCAAAGCCCATACCAAGGGCGCTGGTGGCCACGAGCGCCTTGACCTGGTTGGCCAGCAGTCCCCGCTCGGCGGCCTCGCGGTCGGCCGGGTCGTCCTGGCCGGTGTAGGACCGGACGTTGTAGCCGCGCTCACGCAAGAAGGCTGCCGTTTCACGGGCCGCGGCAACCGTCAGGGTGTAGATGATGCCGGCGCCAGAAAGCTCGCCGAGGTAAGCGGCAAGCCAGCCGAGTCGTCGCTCCGCCGTCGGCAGCGCGACCACAGCCAGGCGAAGGCTCTCCCGGTCCAGCGGGCCGCGCAGCACCAGCGTCGGGCTGTCTCCGCCGGTCGTGAGCTGCTCGGCAACGTCACGGCTGACCCGCGCGTTGGCGGTGGCTGTCGTGGCCAGAACCGGCACGCCGGGCGGCAGCTGGGCCAGCAGGGTTCGGAGCCTGCGGTAGTCCGGCCGGAAGTCGTGACCCCAATCGGAGATGCAGTGCGCCTCATCGACGACCAGCAGCCCGGCTGCCGCGACGAGCTTGGGCAGCACCTGGTCGCGGAAGCCGGGGTTATTGAGCCGCTCCGGGCTGACCAGTAGCACGTCCACCTGCCCGGCGGCAACCTCGGCGTACACCTCCTGCCAGTCGCCGACGTTGGCCGAGTTCACCGTCCGGGCAGCGATGCCGGCCCGGCTGGCCGCCTCGATCTGGTTCCGCATCAGCGCCAGCAGCGGCGAGACGATCACTGCAGGACCGCACCCCCTGGTGCGCAGGAGCGCGGCCGCAGTGAAGTAGACGGCAGACTTTCCCCAGCCGGTGCGCTGCACTACCAGCGCACGGACGCGATCGGCCACCAGGGCTCGAACCGCGACCCACTGATCCTCACGGAGCCGCGCCTGCGGCCCCGCTAGCGCCCGCAGGCACCGCTCGGCCTCCGCCCGGAGGTCAGGATCGGACAGCATAGACTCCCGCGGGATATCAGCGTCCGTCATGGTGTCTTTCGTAGCATGCCGGGCCGACACCGGGAGGACGCGCGTGAAGATGCGAGAGCAGACGCGATCGGCCCGGGTGCGAGCCCGGCCGGGCGTGCTGCTGCTGGTCGCCGGCGTCGTCGTGCTCGCGGTCAATATGCGCGCGGCCATCACGAGTCTGCCGCCGCTGTTCCCGGAACTCGAAGCGGCCCTGCACGTGTCGGCGTCAAGCCTCGCGCTGCTTGCCGCTATCCCGGTCCTGTGCTTCGGCGTGTTTTCTGGTGCGGGTGCGCCGCTCAGCCGCAGGTTCGGGGAGGAGCGCGTGCTGGGCGCGGCGCTCGTGCTGCTTGCGGTCGGCTTGCTGCTGCGCAGCCTGAGTCCGACGGCGCTGCTATTCCCGGGCACCGTCGTGGCCGGCGCCGCGATCGCATTGCTGAACGTCCTGCTGCCCAGCCTCGTCAAGCGGCGGGTTCCGGAGCAGGCCGGGATCGTGATCGGCCTATACCTGCTGATGCTGTCCGTCGGCGCGATCGTCGCGTCGCTGCTGGCGGTGCCGGTCTTCACGGCAGCTGGCGGCGGGCTGATCGCGGGCAGTGCCGCGGTGCGAATCTCGCTGGGCCTGTGGGCCGGGCCAGCTCTGCTGGCGGCCGTCCTGTGGCTGCCCCAGCTGCGGTTCCGGACGCTGCCCGAACGGAGCACACCCATTGCCGCCGGCCGGGACCGCGCGGCCAGCCAGGCCGGTGCGCTTGCCATGGGCCGCCGGGCGCTGGCGTGGCAGGTGACTCTGTTCCTTGGGCTGCAGAGTCTGATCTACTACGCCACCTTGTCCTGGTTCCCCACCATGTTTCGCGAGCGCGGCGTGAGCGCCGCGCACGCTGGTGACCTGCTCGCGCTCATGAACCTGGGCAACGCCGTGACCGCGCTGCTCATCCCCATGCTCGCCCAGCGTGCCGCCGACCAGCGCAGGCTGGTGGTCCTGGCCATGGTCGCCACGGCCGCTGGCCTCGTCGGGGCGTTCTTCGGCCCGCCGGGCCTCTCTTACTGGTTCACTGTGCTGCTCGGCCTCGGCCAGGGCGCGACGCTAG
Source organism: Streptosporangiaceae bacterium (assembly GCA_030041275.1). Lineage (GTDB taxonomy): Bacteria > Actinomycetota > Actinomycetes > Streptosporangiales > Streptosporangiaceae > JAJYUU01. The sequence continues at coordinate 7,440 of JASHOE010000289.1, read as the reverse complement.
GGCTCGGCATCTTCTACACGATGGCCAGAGCGCCCGACCCGGTGACCGCGGCGTCGCTGTCCGCCTTCGCGCAAGGCATCGGATACCTCATCGCGAGCGCCGGACCCCTGGCCATCGGCTTCCTGCACGACGTGACCGGCAACTGGACAGTGCCCGGTCTGGTCCTGCTGGCTGTCAGCATCGCGACCGTGGTTCTCGGCTGGCTGGCCGGCCGGGCCCGGACCGTGCCCGCGACGGTCGTCAGGAGCGGCTGAGCGGAATCAGGCGGCCGCGGTCGAATATGGCCGCGGCTTGCGCGTCAGCCAGGCCCAGAAACCTCGCTGCGGCAGCCGTACTACGACATTGCCGCCGAGGACCCGGCCCGAGAGTTCGATTCGGAGGACCGCTCCGGCCTGCGTGTCGGTGCCCTTGCCGTACTTGACGTTGCCGCCGAGCATGGCCAGGTCGTTGGCCTCTACTGTGATGCCGGGCTTAACCACCAGGATCAGGTTGCCGCCTTGCACCTCGGCTTCGATCTGCAGCATCGGGCTGGAGATCAGGGCCTCGGTGAAATCCAGCTTCACGTTGCCCCCGACGACCCTGGCCTCGATGCTCGCCGGAACCACCCACCGGCCGGTTCTGACGGCATTGCCGCCCCACTGGTCGAACTTCAGCAGCTCGGCGGCCTGCGGTGGCGCAACGCCGGCCGACGTGCCGGCCGCAGGAAGGTCGGCGGTCAGCGCCGCCAGTTCGCCGAATGTCCGGGCAGTGAGGGCGGCCTCCAGCCGATCATCGAGCTCCTCCGGTGTCAGTCGGCCGTCTCCGGCCGCGACACGCAGCTTCTCCACGACCTCGTCCCGGTCCGTGTGGGACGCCCGGAGCTCGGCGTGACGGCGAGTCGGGGGTATCTCGGCTGTCATGGAGTTACGCGAACTCCAACGGCCGCCGAAGCAGCCAGGCCAGGAAGGTCCGGCGTGGCGGCCGTGCCTTGAAGCTGCCTGAGCCAACCTGGCCGGAGACCCGGACGCGGAGGATAACCTGGCCGGTCGGCTGGCCCTGGTGCTGCCGGACGCCGACAGAGCCGCTGCGGACCGCGACGTCATCGGTGTCTACTTCGATACCGGGCCTTGTCACGAGCGTGACGCTGCCGCTCCTGACGCTGACGTCAAGTTCTAGGTCGGGCTCGAGGATGCGAGCCTGGGTCAGGTCGAGCTTGATGCTGCCACTCGTCACGCGTGCCTCGATCCGCCGCGGCACGATCCAGCGACCGTCGCGCTTCGCGCTGCCGCTATGACAGTCGATCCGGATCGTCTCTTTGACGGGCCTGTCCGCGGTGCCGGGCGTGGCCAGGTCTGCGGTGAGAATGGCCAGGTCAGCAAACGTTTTCGCGGTCAGCGCCGCCTCCAGGCGCTGGTCGAGCTCCGCCGGTGTCAGCCGGCCATCGCCCGCCGCGACCCGCAGCACCTCGACCACCGTGTCGCGGTCGCTGTGGGCCGCCCGCAACTCCTGGGCGCGGCCAGCGGCCGGACGCTGGACCGGGGAACCCTCGATCGTCATAGGCCTACTGTAGGGCCGCCGGCGGAGGTCAGGCCGCCGCTCGCAGATCGAGCAAAATACACTCAGCTTGTATGCTCTCGCAGTACCCAAGGGGTTGGGCGCTGTCCGGCCAGCCGCGGCGATGACACGAGGAGCAGATCAGGTGACGTTGCTGGAGCGAATCCACAGCCCGCGCGATCTCAAAGACCTCAGCGCGGAGGACCTGCCCCAGCTGGCCGCGGAGATCCGCGACAGCCTGATCGAAGTGGTCACGACCACTGGCGGGCACCTCGGGCCCAACCTCGGCGTGGTGGAGCTCACCATCGCCTTGCATCGCGTCTTCGACTCGCCGGTAGACCGGATCCTGTTCGACACCGGCCATCAGGCTTACGTGCACAAGCTGCTGACCGGCAGGTACCCGCAGTTCAGGACGCTGCGCCAGGCTGGCGGGCTGGCCGGCTACCCCAACCGGAGCGAGTCAGAGCACGACCTGGTAGAGAACTCGCACGCCTCCACGAGCTTGTCCTATGCCGATGGTCTCGCCAAGGCCTACCAGCTGCGCGGTGAGCGGCACCGCAGCGTCGTGGCGGTGATCGGCGACGGCGCGCTGACGGGCGGCATGGCGTGGGAGGCGCTCAATAACATTGCCGCCGCGAAAGACCGGCGACTCGTGATCGTGGTCAATGACAACGGCCGGTCCTACCAGCCGACCATCGGAGGGCTGGCTGATCACCTGGCGTCCGTCCGGGTTTCCCAGCGCTACGAGCAGGTCCTGGACTACATCAAGTTCTCCCTCTCACGTGCCCCGCTCGTGGGCGGTCCGCTGTTCGAGACGCTGCACGGGATCAAGAAGGGCATCAAGGACGTCCTGCAGCCGCAGGTGCTCTTCGAGGACCTGGGCCTCAAGTACCTCGGACCCGTGGACGGCCACGACGAGCACGCCGTGGAGCAGGCGCTGCGGCTCGCGCGTGACTTTGGCGGACCGGTGCTCGTGCACGTCATCACCCGCAAGGGCTTCGGCTACCAGCTCGCCGAGGAAAACGAGGAGGACTGCCTGCACCAGGTGTCGCCCGCGCCCGCCGCTGGCACGCCGCGGGTCAAGCCACGCCCGTGGACGCAGGTCTTCGGCGACGAGATGGTGGCGATCGGCGCGGACCGCCCGGATGTGGTCGCGATCACGGCGGCCATGCTGCACCCGACCGGGCTGGCCAAGTTCGCGGCGGCCTATCCCGACCGGGTGTTCGACGTCGGCATCGCCGAGCAGCACGCGGTCACCAGCGCGGCGGGCCTGGCGATGGGCGGCATGCACCCGGTCGCGGCGGTCTATGCGACGTTCCTGAACCGCGCCTTCGACCAGGTGCTGATGGACGTGGGCCTGCACCGGCTGCCGGTGACGTTCGTGCTTGACCGGGCGGGCATCACCGGGCCCGACGGCGCGAGCCATCACGGCATGTGGGACGGCTCGATCCTGCAGCTTGTACCCGGCTTGCGTCTCGCCGTGCCGAGGGACGGCGCGCGGATCGCCGAGCTGCTTCGGGAGGCGGTTGCCGTGAGCGACGGCCCGACGGCGCTGCGGTTCCCTGGTCGGCTGACCGCCCCTGACATTCCCGCGGTGGCCAAGCTGGGCACGATGGACGTGCTGCGGCAGCCAGGCAGCCGGGCGCGCTCTGACGTGCTGCTACTCGGTGCTGGTCCGATGGCTGGCGTCTGTATCGAGGTCGCGGACCGGCTGGCCGATCATGGCATCGCGGTTACCGTCGTCGACCCGCGCTGGGTCAAGCCGCTCGACCCGGCACTGGCCGACGCCGCGCGTCGGCACGGACTCGTCGCGACGGTCGAGGACAACGGGCGGGTTGGCGGCTTTGGCGACGCTGTGGCCAGGATGCTGCGCGACAACGACATCGACACACCGGTGCGCACGTTCGGCCTGGAGCAGCGGTTCCTTGAGCACGCCGAGCGCGGCCAGCTGCTGGAGGCGCAAGGCCTTACCTCGCAGCACCTGGCGCGCCGGATCACCGAGATCGTCGCCCGGCGCGCGCCGCAGCTCGCTGAGGCGGACGAAGACCAGCCCGCCTGACGCACGTCACCGGCCGCTGCTCGTCGTAGCGGGCGGGATGCCAGATCCCGCGCGGAAGTACGCTGAGAACGGCGAGACGGCGGTGAACTGGCCGATCGGGTTGCCGAGGAAAGCTGCCGTGAAGGTCAGCTGCCAGATCTGACCGGCATCGGCGCCGAACACCGAGCCGGGGCAGTCCGTGCCTCCGCCGGCCGAGCGGAAACACGCGGCGGCGCCGACCATCGGGTGCGCGACGGGGGCGGCCGGGTTGAACATCGACACATAGCCAACAAGCTTCGGGGTGTAGCCGGCGAAGGCCGCGAAGTCGAAGCTGTTCGCCGTTCCCGTCTTGCCGGCCTGCGGGATGAGCACTCCGTTGCGCTGCACGCCGTCGCCGCTAGCGGTCCCGGTCGTCAGCACGCCGCGCAGGATGTACGTGGCGGCCGCGGCGACCGACCGTGACATCACCCGGTGACAGCCCGGCTCCGCGACCGGCAGGAAGCGGCCGCCGGTCGCGATGATGGCGTTGATCGCGACCGGATGACAGTAGACGCCGTCCGCCGCGACGGTCGCGTACGCTGCGGCCATCGTTACGGGCGATACGTTCACCGAGCCGAGGGTGAAAGACGGCACGTCGTCGGCGGGCGGCTGGTAGCCAGGCGTGCCGGGTCGCCCGACGCCGGCCAGCAGCGATGCGCCGTCCGCACGGTGCACTCCCATGCTGACCGCCGTGCGAACGACGTTGCAGAGTCCGACACGCTGTTCCAGCTTGGCGAAGAACACGTTGATCGACTGGGCTGTCCCGGTGTAGAGGGTGTAGGTGCCTAGGCCGGCCCCCTCGTCGTTGACCACGCGGAAGGTCCCGACCGACTGCCCGGCGCAGTTCTTGTAGGGGCCCACATCGGCCGGCGAGGTGACCGACTGCCGGAAGCCGAAGGGAAGGCCCTGCTTGAGCGCCGTGATGAGGGTGAACAGCTTCGACGACGAGCCGGTCTGCACGCCCGCGCCGCCATTTTGAGCCGTGTCGGCGGCGTAATCGATGCTGTCCTGTCCCGGTTGTGTCCCGTACGGGCGGTCTACCGCGACCGCCCTGATGCGCCCGGTGCCTGGCTGGATGAGCACCTCGGCGGCTGCGTTCTGACCAGGGTTATAGCCGGACGGCGGCGGCGGCACCATGTAGTTCACCGCGTACTGCGCGGCCGCCTGATCCTGGCTGTTCATGGTCGTGTAGATCTTCAGCCCGCCGATCGTGTTCAGCGTCCGCCATGCGGTGCGATAGGCCGGGTTGGTCCGCATCTCGGCAAGGGCATAGTCGCAGAACCAGGCGGCCATCGCCGGTATCGCGCTGGCGCAGCCCTGCTGCAGCGGCGGCGCCGAGAAGCGCAGGCCGAGCGGGGTTCGCTCCGCGGCGGCGGCGGTCTTCCTGGTGACGTAGCGCAGCTTGGCCATCCGGGCGAGCACCACGTCGCGTCGCTGCAGCGCGGCCGATGGATGGGTCAGCGGGTCGTACGCGGTCGGATTCTGGACCATGCCCGCGAGCAGGGCCGACTGCGCAAGGCTGAGCCCGGATGCGGCCGTCCCGAAGTACCGCTCTGCTGCTACCTGAACCCCGTATGCGCCGTTCTCGAAGTAGACCGCGTTGAGGTAGGCGGCGAGCAGTTCGTCCGCGGTCATCTTGTGCTCGACGCTCGCGGCGATGCGCAGCTCCCTTATCTTGCGCGGAAGGTCGTCGGCCACCGCGGCGCGCTGCTGGGCGGTGGTAACGGCGGTGAGCAGCAGCGCGTTCTTGACATACTGCTGTGCCAGCGTCGAGCCACCCTGGACCTGCCCGCCGGCGAGGTCCGACACGATCGCGCGCAGTGTGCCCTGCACGTCGAGCGCGCCGTGGTGGTAGTAGCGGTAGTCCTCGATCGCGACGATCGCGTTGCGCATGGACGGCGCGATCTGGCTGTACCTGACCGGCAGGCGGTCGATGTCGTCGGGATAGTAGTAGGCGATCAGGCTGCCGTTGGCCGTGAAGATTTCTGACCGGGTCGGGAGAGCTGACAACGCCGGCACCGGCAGGTCATTGAAGGTCTCCGCCGCGTCCCGCACGGCCAAGCCAGCCACGCCCGTCGCCGTCAGCGTGATGATGCCGACGAGCACGCCAGCGGCGACGGCGAGCTCCGCCGTCCGAGTCAGCACGCGCGACACCGAGCGGCCTGCAGGCCGGCGGCGAGCAGCAGTCACCTGGACTTTCCTCGGTCGTCATGGGTCCGGACGTGGACAACCTGTCGTGCTACCCGGCATCGGCCCCGGCAAGCCCGCTGCCAGCGACAAGAAATGGCAAAGCCGCAATGAGGCGTTACCGGGCAATTCTTGCGGCATCGCGCACAGCCCTGCTCACGGTCGGCCGGGCGATGAAGATCTGCACCCAGGTAGTCACGCCGGCACTGTCGGTAGTTACGCTGGCTGCCTGATCCAAGGGGAGGTGACCATGCCCAAGTTCGTGATCACGTTCAACTACTCCAGCGGGTCATGGGCACGCATGCTGCGCGTGGCAGATGACCGCCTCGCCGCGGTTACGGGCCTGCTGGAGCACCTGGGCGGAAGGCTCGAGCTGATGTACTGGGGAGTCGAAACGGCGCAGGCATACGTGATTGCCGAACTTCCCGACTCGCTGAGCGCGACAGCTGCGGTCGCGGCGGCCACCGAGACAGGCGCCTTCAAGGATGTCGTGGTTCACGAAGTGCTCACCCAGGACCAACTTCGCGAGGTGGTTGCCCTCGCCAAGAGTTCAGAAGGCTTCTACCACCCGCCGGGCTCGGCAGCCCTCGAGAGCGACCTGGCCATCAACTAGAGGTAGTGGCGCGACACCGCGCTAGTGCGGGTAGATGCCCCCGTCGATAGAGATGACCTGACTGGTCAGGTACGGATTGCGCAGCACGGCGAGGGCCAGATCAGCAACCTCGGCCGGCCGGCCGAGGCGCCCGACCGGCACCCGCTGCCGAAGCTCGTCGGGCTCGCCGGGCAGCATGCCCGTATCGGTGATCAGCGCTGGCGCGATCGCGTTGACCGTGATGCCGTCGTCGGCAAACCGGGCCGCCAGGGAGTGGGTGAGCCCGTGCAGCCCCGCTTTCGACGCCGCGTAGTGCGGGCCGACCAGGCCACCAGTAAAGGCCGCGACAGACGACACGAAGAGAATCCGGCCGAAAGCCCGCCTGGCCATCTCCGGCAGCAAACGCTGGGCCAGCAGGAACGGTGCCCGCAGATTTACCGCGATCGTGTCGTCGAAGTCGTTCACCGAAATAGCCTCGAGCGGTTCCCGCGTGCCGGCCCCGGCATTACTGACTAGCACGTCAACCTGGCCGAACGCCTCCTCGGCCTCCTCAGCGAGGCGCGCGACCTCTGCTGGGTAGGCCAGGTCGGCGGTCAGCGCGGCCGCCCGCCCGCCAGCGGCTGTGATATGCCCGGCGAGGTGATGGGCCGCGGCGTCGTTGGCGCCGTACCCGATGGCCACGCTCACGCCAGCCGACGACAGCGCCAGGGCGATGGCCCGGCCGATGCCGCCGCTAGCGCCGGTCACCAGCGCCACCCTGCCGGCCAGGCCGGTAGCCATGTCCTCTGACGTGCGCACCTCATCGGTCACGCTGGAAACGCTAACAGTCCTTGGTATCCCGGTACGTGACGCCCTGCGCGCGTGAAAATCGGGTGTGGCTGCCCGCCGGCGCCGGTTCTGCTTGGTGCTGTGAGCCCGTCTGACAGTCTGGTCGCCGGGAGCCTCCTCCAGGGTCCTGCATTGTTGCCGTGAGCACGCGATTCCGCCTTGTTGTCCCTGCTGGCTCCTGCGGGCAGCCGCTGGAATCTGGCTGCTGCACTGGAGAGGACGG